>NZ_PYVV01000004.1:0-349453 GCF_003056325.1 Halomonas sp. BN3-1
TTTCCGCCTGACGACCATAGCGAGTGGGAACCACCTGATCCCTTGCCGAACTCAGAAGTGAAACCGCTCAGCGCCGATGGTAGTGTGGGGTCTCCCCATGCGAGAGTAGGTCATCGTCAGGCATTTATTCAGAAGAAGCCCGGTTATCGAGAGATAACCGGGCTTCTTCGCATGCATGGCTCTCTACAAGTTCAGCCCCGCTCTTTATATGTGGGGCCGCACTGCGTGCGGTCCGGCCGCTCGCAAGCTCGCGTCGTTCGTCCCCCCTTGCAGCTTCGCTGCAAAAGCTCGGGGTGACTCACCCCCATGCGAGCGACCTTGCTGTCTAAGCGTCATCGTCAGGCATTTATTCAGAAGTAGGCCCGCTCTTTATTTGTGGGGCCGCGCCGATAACCCCCTAGGTGCGGTCCGGCCTGGCTCTTCTCAAGGGCGGGCTCGCGTCGTTCGTCCCCCCCTTGCGGCGTTGCCGCAGCCCTTGTAAAGAGCGCTGGGGTGACTCACCCCCATGCGAGCGACCTTGCTGTCTAAGTGTCATCGTCAGGTATCTATTCAAAAGAAGGCCCAACTCCAAGAGGAGTCGGGCTTCTTTTGTTCAGGGCAGCGTCGACTCTCTAGAGCTGACAGTGCTGATCGAGAGAACGCCCTTCCTCGAAGGCGGCGAGGCTTTCCAGCGTGGTCGATGCGATCTCGCTCAGGGCTTCCCGGGTGAAGAAGCCCTGGTGGCCGGTGACGACGACATTGGGGAAGCTGATAAGGCGGGCAAAGACGTCGTCCAGCGGGATGTCGTCGCTGCGGTCCTCGAAGAACATGCCGGCTTCCTGCTCGTAGACGTCGAGACCCAGGTAGCCGAGCTTGCGACGTTTCAGGGCTTCGATACAGGCGCGTGTGTCGACCAGGGCGCCGCGGCTTGTGTTGATCAGCATCACCCCGTCCTTCATTCGGGAAAAGGCCGACTCGTCGATCAGGTGGTGGGTGTCTGGGGTGAGCGGACAGTGCAGCGAGATGATGTCGCTGTGTGCCAGCAATTCATCGAACTCGACCTGCGCGATGTCGGCTTGGTTAGGGATGCGGATGGGGGCTGGGTCGGTGACCAGCACGCGGCAGCCAAAGCCGCTCAGGATACCCGCCAGGGAGCGGCCGATCTGGCCGAAGCCGACGATCCCGACGGTCTTGCCGGCGAGGTTGAAGCCGAGCAGGCCATTGAGGTCGAAGTTATCCTCACGCACCCGGTTGTAGGCCTTGTGGATCTTGCGGCTGAGCGTGAGCATCAAAGCGACACAGTGCTCGGCAACGGCGTCGGGGCTGTAGGACGGTACGCGACACACCTGGATGTTAAGCCGGCGAGCGGCGTCGAGGTCAACGTTATTGAATCCTGCGCACCTGAGCGCGACCAGGCGTACCCCTACCACGGCCAAACGCTCGAGCACGGTGCGATCGAGCTCATCGTTGACGAATACGCACACTGCATCGAGTCCCTGGCAGAGGGTCACGGTGCGGGTGCTGAGGCGTTGCTCGAAGTGCACGATACTCAGCTGCGGGTGATGCTCATCGGAAAAGAAGGGGCGTTCGTAGGGCTGAGAGCTGAAGAAGCCTACCTTGAGCATGGTGCTTGCCTCGCGGGTCAGGGACAGTGGCGGAATCGGCTGAAGCGCTGTGTGGTTGCGGTGACGTCAGGCTTGCGTCTCGTAGAGTTCGATAGGTGTTCCGTCAGGGTCTGCGAAGAAGGTGAAGCGGGCACCGGTGAACTCGTCGACTCGGATAGGTTCGGGTCGCGCGCCACGCCGCTTCAGCAACGCGACGCTGGCGTCCAGGTCTGATGTTGCCAGGGCAAGGTGACGAAGACCGCAGGCCTCGGGATAGCTTGGCCGAGGCGGCGGAGAGGGAAAGGAGAACAGCTCGAGCTGGATGCCTCCGGGCAGGGCCAGGTCCAGTTTGTAGCTGTCACGCTCGTGGCGGTAGGCCTCGTTGAGGATGCGGGCGTCGAGCACCTCAAGATAGAAGCGCCGGGCGCGTTCGTAGTCAGCGGTGATCAGGGCGACGTGGTGCACTCCGGTCAACGGCAGACGCTCACTCATGGGGGCCTCTTGCAAAGAAGGGGCGCCGCGCGGCGCCCGATGTTGTGGCCTAGCGACAGAGGTCGCTGAGCACCTCGATCAGCGAGTCCATCTCGTCATCGGTGCCGATGGAAATACGCAGATGATCGCGCAGCGTCTCGGTATTGAAGTGGCGTACCAGGATGCCGCGCTCGCGCAGACCGACGAAAAGCTGGGCTGCGTCGTGCTTGGGGTGTGACGCCAGCACGAAGTTGGTCTGTGACGGCAGCACCTCGAAGCCCAGGTCATCGAGACGCTGGCGAGTACGTTCGCGTGTGGTGATCACCGCCTGACGCGTGGCCTCGAAGTAGTCGCTGTCTTCCAGTGCGGCGATGCCGATGGCGCTGGCCAGGGCGTCCACCGGGTAGGAGTTGAAGGAGTCCTTCACCCGGGTCAGACCCTCGATCAACTCCGGTGAGCCCACCGCATACCCAAGACGAAGCCCTGCCAGGCTGCGCGACTTGGAGAAGGTGCCGGTCACCAGCAGGTTGGGGTAGCGTTCGACCAGGGGGACGGCGCTCTCGCCACCAAAGTCCACGTAGGCTTCGTCCACCAGCACCACGCGGTCGGTGACCTTGTCGAGCAAGGCCGCGATGGCCTCGCGGCCATGGCCGTGACCGGTGGGGGCATTGGGGTTGGCAAAGATCACGCCGCCGCTGTCGCTGGCCAGGGCGTCCAGGTCGACACGCCACTGATCGTCCAGCGCGAAACGCTGGCTGTCGATGTCGTACATGCGGCAGTAGACCGGATAGAAGCTGTAGGAGATATCCGGCATCGCCAGCGGCTTGTCCTGGCGGAAGAAGGCCTGGAAGGCCAGCGCCAGCACTTCGTCGGAGCCATTGCCGGCGAAGACGTTGGCGGAGGTCGTGCCGAGGGCCTGGGCCAGGGCCTCACGCAGGGCGCTCGAGGTGGGGTCCGGGTAGCGCCGCAGATGGTCCGCCGAGAACTCGCGCAGGACCCGTTCCACGCCAGGCGCGGGCGGGTAGGGGTTCTCGTTGGTGTTGAGCTTGATCAGCTTCTCGCGGGGCTGTTCGCCCGGCACGTAGGGGGTCAGTTCCCGAACGTTGGGACTCCACAACTGGCTCATGGTCTCTCGCTTGGCAGGCTTGGCAGAATCGAAGGCTTGATTACCACTTTGGTCATGGTGACCGCTGCCAGAGCCCTGCGCAAGTCGCTGACGTGCTAGGCTGCGAGCGCTGACCGTTTGCCGCCTAAGAGACTCCATGACCGCTCAGATCCTCGCCACTCTGCTACCGGTATTTCTGATTTCGGGGGCCGGTACCCTCTATGGCAAGTTGCGCTCTCCCGACATCCGTAGCCTCAACACCCTCAACATGGAGCTGTTCGTGCCCATGCTGGTATTTGTGGTGCTGGCCGACCGCCAGGCGCCGCTTGAGGACTACGCCTGGCTGGCGTTGGCCGGCGCCGTGGTGGTAGTGGGGTCAGGGCTGCTGGTATGGCCGGTGGTGAAGTGGCTCAGGCTCGAGCCGAAGACCTTTGTGCCTCCGATGATGTTCAACAATTCCGGCAACATGGGCATCCCGCTGCTTATCCTGGCCTTCGGCGAGCAGGCGCTGCCGGCGGCAGTGGTGCTGTTCATCGTCGAAATGCTGCTGCACTTCTCGCTGGGACTGAAGATGCTCAGTCCCCATACGCCGCTTTGGCGCCTTTTGCGCATGCCCATCGTGCTGGCGAGCCTCGCTGGCCTGGCGGTTAATCTGTCCGGGCTTTCGCTGCCGGGCTGGCTGCTGGAGGCGATGCATATGCTGGGTGGTGTGTGCATCCCGCTGTTGCTGTTCGCCCTGGGCGTGCGGATGCTCGATATCGACTTCGGAGACTGGAAGACCGGACTGCTCGGAGCGGTGCTGTGCCCGCTTTCCGGGTTATTGCTGGCCTGGCCGTTGATCATGCTGCTGGAACTCGAGGGACTCAAGGCCGCGTCGCTATGGGTGTTCGCCGCCCTGCCGCCGGCGGTGCTCAACTACCTGGTGGCCGAGCAGTATCGTCAGCAGCCGCATTCGGTGGCGTCGCTGGTGCTGATCGGCAACCTCGGTAGTCTGATCGTGATGCCGATCGTGCTTGGCCTGGTGTTCGCCCACGTGATGCCACCGGTGTCGTGAGCCGGCAGCGATACAGGGCTGTGCGCAACGAAGCTGGGAGGTTATGCTGTCGGCAGGCTGCCGATTCGTCGGTTCCATGCTCAATGGTTAGGAGGACTAATATGCAACTCAGGACTTTGCTGGCGGGATCCGCCATGCTCGCCCTTTTGGCCGGCTGTGCGAGTGGCCCCAGCGACGAGGGAACCGGTGGTGAAGCCATCCAGGCGACCTCGGCGACCTACCAGGGGACCCTGCCGTGCCGTAACTGCGACGGCATCGCCCTGACGGTTACCATGGAAGGTGAAGACCAGAGCGCCCCGGCGCAGCGCACCTTCGATCTGACCGCGGCCTACCAGAACCATCCCCAGAATCCGCCGAACGAGAACTACTCCGGCAACTGGGATGTGCTGACCGGTACCGCCGACAATCCGGAGGCCACCGTCTACGAGCTGGTCCCCAACGGTGAAGGCCAGACCTACTACTTCATGCGCGTCAATCCGCAGACTCTGGAGCTGATCGACCCTCAGCGTCGTCGCTTCCAGAACAACGACATGCTGCAGCTGACCCGCCAGCAGTAAGTCGCACGACATGCAAGTGTCGAACACAAAGGGCGGCCCCAGGTGGGCCGCCCTTTGGCGTCTTGACGTGATGGTATTGTGCCGACAGGTTCGCTCGGCACCGCCTGGAGCTGTTTCGAAGCGCTGGCGGTGCTCGCGCTGATCGCAGGGCTCATGCCCCACTGGGCGATTCGCCTGGAACGGCAGCCGCGCTCCCTTGGGCCTTCAGCCTGGCAAGCACACTCCTGGCGTCCATCGATCCCTCGAGGATACCCGACGTCCTGAGGCGTCGATCCAGATCCTGGCCGCTGGCCTCTTCATCCAGCTCCTTGAGGGCCGTCGTGACCTCTGCCTGGTGTTGCTGGGACGTGCGGATGCGTTCGTAGCTGGTTGCAATTTCGTCCATGTGTCGCTGGAGCCCGGTACTGCAAGCGCCCAGTTTCCGCCCAAGGCCAGCATTGCCACCTCGCGCTTTGGCCAGTTTCATTTCGCGCTGGTAGTGGCGCAGTGACTGAGCCGCTTGCCCGAGCTCCTCGCGCAGGGTCTGTTCCTGTCGCGACAAGGCCTCGGCGTGCTGTCGCTGTGAGGTCAATTGGCTTTCGACCTCGGCGATGCGGCTGGCCACGGCCAAGGCCAGTGCTTCATCGTCCTGTTCGAGGGCCGCGCGAGCCTGGTGCTCTCTGGCTTCGAGCTGCTCGGCCAGTTGCTGGTTGTGGCGCTCGAGCTGTCTGCGTTCGGCGATCAGGCCAGCGAGATCGAGGCGTGCCTGGTGCAAGGCCTGCTCGGCCTCACGGATCTCCTGGGCCATGATCCGCAATGCGTTGGCATCCACCAGCTTCTCTACCGGTTCGTGAGCTGTCGCCCGAACCAGGGTGTGCAGTTTCGTCCAAAGTGACATGGTGGCTACTCCGTGTATTCCTTGAGAAGTTGCTGGGTGCGGGCCTCGGAGATGCGGTTGTGGAAGCGCCGGCTCTCGTGGTCATCGCGTAGCGTCTTGGACAGGGTGATGGTGGTGGAGACCAGAAACAGTGAACACACGCCGAGATAGCCTTTGACCAGCAGGTCGATGGGCGCCATCACGATGCCGACCGCCATGGCGGCCAGCGCGATGGCAAAGGTGACCTTGACGAAGAACAGCCAGCCTGACGAATTGTTGCTCGCTTCATTTTCCATGGAGATCTCCTGCTTACTGGGTGGTGGAGCCGACATCGCCTACAGGGTGTGGCGAGCGCGGCGTCGATGGCACTATGGCGAGGTCGGGGCGCGGTACGCCAGCAGGATCCGGAAGGTAGCGTGTTGTTGAGCCGTGAGTCGCGTATTCTGCTACCTTGGCCGGGGCTTTCGGCGATGAGGGATGTGAGTCATGGCGCAGACGGTGGCGATTGTGGATGCGCTCAAGGCGGCACTGCGGGCCAATGGCGTCACCTATCAGCAGGTGGCGGCGGCGCTTTGCCTGTCCGAGGCCAGCGTCAAGCGGCTGTTCGCCGAGCGCCAGTTTTCGCTGCAGCGCCTGGATCAGGTGTGTGCCCTGGTCGGTCTCGAGATCACAGACCTTGTACGCCAGCTGGAGCCCCAGGCGCTGGTCGACGCGATCGCCCCTGAGCTTGAGCAGGAGCTGGTCTCTGACATGTCGCTGCTGCTGGTGGCCTTCTGTGCGCTTAATCGCTGGCGCTTTGAAGATATCTGTGCGACCTATTCGCTCGGCGAGCCTCAGGTGATAACGCACCTGGTGCGGCTCGATCGTATGGGATTGATCGAGCTGCTGCCGGGCAATCGCATCAAGCTGCTGATCAGCTATGACTTCCAGTGGCAGCCGCAAGGGCCTATCCAGCGCTTCTTCGAGTCCCGGGTCCAGGAGGATTTCCTGGCGTGTCGCTTCGATCGCCCGGGCGAGATAAGACTGTTCGTCAATGGCATGCTGTCGGTGCGCTCCAATGAGGTGATGCAGCAGAAGCTTCGTCGGCTGGCGCTGGACCTTCGCCACTGTCATCAGGAAGATCTGTCGCTGCCGCTCGAGCAGCGCTTTGGTGTCAGCCTGATGATCGCCATGCGCCCCTGGGAGATGGAGGTGTTTCGCCGCTACCGCCGTGTTGAGGACGACAAGTGCTACCCGGGACACGGCGGCAAGCCGCAGTGTTGACCATCGCTGACGAACGAACCCGATTGAACCGATAGAGAGAGGATTCATGGCCAAGGCCAAGAGCGCCTTCGTGTGCACCGAGTGCGGTGCCGAGTACCGCAAATGGCAGGGGCAGTGTTCCAGCTGCCAGGAGTGGAACACCTTGACCGAGGTGCGTCTGTCCTCGCCTGCCAGAAGCGGGTCGAGCGCCGGCGCGACGGCGCGCGGTGGCTACGCCGGCAGCCTGTCGCGTGAGGTGGTGGATCTGGCCAACGTGGATCTGTCGGAGGTGCCGCGGTTGTCGTCGACCTTTGCCGAGTTCGACCGCGTACTCGGCGGCGGTCTGGTGCCGGGCTCCGCGGTGCTGCTGGGCGGCCACCCCGGGGCCGGCAAGTCCACCTTGCTGCTGCAGACCGCCTGCAAGCTGGCTCAGGAGCGCAGCGTTCTCTATGTCACCGGCGAGGAGTCGCTGTCCCAGGTGGCGATGCGCGCCCACCGCCTGCAGTTGCCGACCCAGGGGCTCAAGATGCTGGCAGAGACCAGCGTCGAGACCATCCTGGCGGTGGCCGAGCGTGAGCGCCCCGAGGTGCTGGTGATCGACTCGATCCAGACCATGCATCTGGAGGACATCTCGTCGGCACCGGGTGGTGTGGCCCAGGTGCGCGAATCCGCGGCGGCGCTGACCCGCTTCGCCAAGCAGTCCAGCACGGTGCTGCTGCTGGTCGGCCACGTCACCAAGGACGGTAGTCTGGCAGGGCCCAAGGTACTTGAGCACATGATCGACGCCTCTCTGCTGCTGGAAGGCGGCGCCGACTCACGTTTTCGTACCCTGCGCGGCCAGAAGAACCGCTTCGGCGCGGTCAACGAGCTGGGCGTCTTCGCCATGCTGGAACACGGCATGAAGGAGGTGAAGAACCCCAGCGCGATCTTCCTTTCGCGTCAGCAGGAGCAGGCCCCCGGCAGCCTGGTGATGGTCGTGTGGGAGGGCACCCGGCCGATCCTGGTGGAGGTGCAGGCGCTGCTCGACGAGTCGGCGTTGGGCAACCCGCGCCGTGTCGCGGTTGGCTTGGATGCCAATCGTCTGTCGATGCTGCTGGCGGTGTTGCACCGCCACGGGGGCCTGTTCACCGGCGACCAGGACGTCTTTCTCAACGTCGTCGGCGGGGTCAAGGTGCTGGAGACCAGTGCCGACCTGGCGGTATTGCTGGCGGTGGTGTCGAGCCTGCAGGGCAGGGCATTGCCGCGCGAGCTGGTGGTATTCGGCGAGGTTGGTCTATCCGGTGAGATACGCCCCGTGCCGAGCGGCCAGGAGCGTATCGTCGAGGCCGCCAAGCACGGCTTTACCCGCGCCATCGTGCCCCGGGGCAATGCCCCCAAGACATCCCCGGCGGGGATGGAGGTGGTGGCGGTGGACAAGCTCGCCGACGCCCTCGAAGTGTTGTAACCCCACCCATGAACTGATCACCAGGGCGCCAGACCATACCCTGATCACAGCCTGTTACCCGGGATGTGATCAGGACGATGGTGACTGCGCCGTGCCGATTCCGCCGGTCCTGCTGGTGTAGAATGGGCCCATCATTGCCAAGGAGACTTCCATGAGCGCCATCCGCTTGACCCAATACAGTCACGGTGCCGGCTGTGGCTGCAAGATCGCCCCCGATGTGCTCGACAGCATCCTGGCCAAGGCCGGTCCGGGAGCGAGCCACTCGAAGATGATCGTCGGCAACCAGGGACGAGAGGACGCCGCCGTCTTCGACCTGGGCGACGGGCGCGGCATGATCAGCACCACCGACTTCTTCATGCCGATCGTCGATGACCCCTTCGACTTCGGCCGCATCGCCGCCACCAACGCCATCAGCGACGTCTACGCCATGGGCGGTGACCCGGTGATGGCGTTGGGCATTCTGGGCTGGCCGCTGGACAAGCTGGGCGCGGACATCGCCGGTGACGTGGTGGCCGGGGCTCAGGCGGTATGTCGTGAGCTGGGCCTGGCGCTGGCGGGCGGCCACTCCATCGATGCCCCGGAGCCGATCTTCGGTCTCGCGGTCAACGGTCTGGTGGAACTCAAGCACCTGAAGCTCAACAAGGGCGCCAAGCCCGGCGATCTGCTGTTTCTGACCAAGCCGCTGGGGGTGGGCATGCTGACCACGGCGGAGAAGCAGGGGCTTCTGGAAAGCGGTCACCATGGCCTGGCGCGGGAAACCATGCTGATCAGCAACCGTATCGGTGCCGCCCTTGCGCGCATCGAAGGGGTGCGTGCGATGACCGACGTCACCGGCTTTGGCCTGGCTGGCCACCTGTCCGAGGTGTGCGCGGCCAGTGGCGTGGCGGCTCGCATCGACTTTCGCCGCCTGCCGCGCCTGGCCGAGGCCGAGGCTTACCGGCGCCAGGGCGCGGTACCCGGCGGCACCCGTCGTAACCGTGACGCCCTGGGGGCCAGCCTGCCGCAGATGGATGAGGCCCACTGGCAGTGGCTGTGTGATCCGCAGACCTCGGGCGGTCTGTTGATCTCGGTACACCCGTCCTGGGAGGACGATGTCGAGCGGGTCGGCCGCGAGTTTGGTATCGAGCTTGCACCCTTCGGCGAGGTCGTCGAGGCCAGCGGTGAGGCGCTGATCGAGGTGCGCGGATGAAGCTGCCGCTGGTCCCGGCGGATCCCGCCCTGCTGGTCGAGGGGCGCACCTTGATCGACGTGCGGGCGCCGGTGGAGTTCGCCCAGGGCAGCCTGCCCGGGGCGGTCAACCTGCCGCTGATGAACAACGAGGAACGCCATCAGGTCGGGATCGCCTACAAGCAGTCCGGCCAGCAGGCCGCCATCGCCCTGGGCGAGCGGCTGGTGTCCGGCGAGATCAAGGCCGCGCGCATCGAAGCCTGGAAGCGCCAGCTCGAGGCGGCCCCGGACGCCATCATCTACTGTTTTCGGGGTGGCCTGCGCTCGCAGATCGCCCAGCGCTGGCTGCTTGAGGCCGGCGTCGAACGACCGCGCATCGAGGGTGGCTGGAAGGCAATGCGCCAGACGTTGTGCGCACGCATCGATGACGCCGCCGCCCAGCCCATGCTGGTGGTGGGTGGCCTGACCGGCTGCGCCAAGACGTCCATCGTGCAGGCCCTGGACAACGGTCTGGATCTGGAGGGCTGCGCCCGTCACAAGGGCTCGGCCTTCGGCCGCCATCCACTGATCGCCCCCAGCCAGATCGACTTCGAGCACGCCATGGGCCTGCGACTGCTGTCATTGCACGGGCCGCTGGTGCTGGAAGACGAGTCGCGCCACATCGGCGCGGCCAATATACCGCTCGAGTTCTGGCGGGGAATGGAGCCGGCGCCGAGGATCCGCGTCGAGATGCCGCTGGACTGGCGCCTCAACCAGATCCACAAGGACTACATCGACGACCTGTGGACGATCTATCGCAATCAGTTCGGCGAGCGCCTCGGTTGGTCACTGATGCGCAAGCAGTTGTCGACGGCGCTGGGGCGACTGAAGAAGCGCCTGGGGAGCGCGCGACTGGCCCGCCTGCAGCGGCTGCAGACGCTGGCCTTCCGCGAGCACGAGGCCGGAAACCGCCAGGCCCACGAGGCCTGGCTGGCGCCTTTGCTTACCGAGTACTATGACCCCATGTACCGCTATCAGTTGGAGAAGCACACCGAGCGTCGCTTCCTGCATGTCGGTGACTGGGACAGCTGCCTCGAGTTCGCCAAGACCTGGAGTCAGCAGCAGTGGGACGCGGTGGCGAGTTAGACAATTAGACGTCCGGTGCCGTGCGCAGCCACTGGCTCAGCAGGCGATCCAGCAGCGGCGCCAGGGTATCCAGGCGCCGTGCCTCGGCAAGGATCGTTTCCGGCGACTGGGTCCTGGGGCTTGCGTCGGCGCCTTGCGGCAACGGCATCGTCTCGAGAAAGGCCGTCAGGCTCTCCTGGTGATGATGCAGGTGGCAGGCCAGGCCAACCACCCGGCCGGCGTCCCAGGCGAAGCCGAGCACCGGGCTTGTCGGCGTGCCGCCCAGCGGCAGGGCGTCATCGGGTAGTCCGAACACCTGGCGATGCCACAGCAGGGCGGGGAAGTCGTCGGGCAGGTCGAAGGGGCTGTCGTCGGCCAGGCTGACGGTCTGCCAGCCGGCTTCGGCCTGGGTGCCACGGCCCACCGGAGCGTCCAGCGCTTCGGCGATGCGCCGGGCGCCGGCGCCGAGCCCGAGCAGCGGCTTGTGGCCGTCGAGCATCTGGTCGATCAGCTTGCGTTCGGCCTTGAGCCAGGGCGCCTGGTCGCGGTCCTCGAGATCGTCGAGGATGATCAGGGCGTCGCAGTCCCCGGGGCGCGGCACCAGCTCACCGTCGTAGAGGTGGAAGACGGTGAAGCTGTGGCCCATGCTGGCAAGCCAGTCGCCGATGCGTGCGGGGCCCAGGTCAGGATGGTGCTTGAGCAGATGAAGGTGCATGGGGGCCTCGCTCAGATTGAGGGTGGGCGGCGCCATCCCTCGATGAAAATGCAACCAGAACGAAAGGTTACATGAATCCGGACGTCCGAGAACAGATTCTTACCATCATCAGCGAGATTCCTTCGGGGCGGGTGACCAGCTACGGACGCATCGCCGCCATGACCGATGGGGCCAGCGCACGCATGGTCGCGCGGGCGCTGCGCGATCTGCCGTCGGGGCATGAGCTTCCCTGGTTCAGGGTGGTGACGGCCTCGCGCAAGCTCGCCGACCACGGCGGGGCCGACGAGCAGCGCAAGCGTTTGATCGATGAAGGTGTGGCCTTCGATGAGCGTGGACGGATCGCCCAGGAGCGCTTCTGGCCTTGAGTCGCCCAGTCCGCTTTCGGCCATCGCCGTTTTCCCGACATTCGACACGCGACCCTCGACTCTCGCCCCTTGAACCTTGAATAAAGGGACCGGCAGCCCGTTTATTGCCAGCACAGGAGCCATCATGGCAAAGCCAGGATTTCACCAGCGCCTGCAGGCGCTGACTCTACGTCAGCAACAGGCCTTCATGGCCGCGTTGACCGAGCGCATGCTGCCCAACTATGCGCTCTACGCCGATACCAGCGGTCACGGGGATCTGGCGGGCATGAGGGCGATCCTCGACCTGGTGTGGGAGCAGTTGACGGTCAAGGACGCCAAGATCGACTTCGATCTCCAGGCCGAAAAGCTCGGCGAGCTGGAGCCTCCTCAACAGGACGACAGCTTCGGCGCCCGTCGTGCCCTCGATGGGGTGGTCGCGCTATCGGCGATCCTCGATACCCTGAGAGGCGATGCGCCGGACGCGGTGCTTGAGGTCAGCAAGGTCTCGAAGGCAGCGGTGCGCTCCTTTATCGAGCTGACTGAGGGAGAGGACGACGCCGAAAAGCTCGCGCAACTGGTCAAGCAGCACCCGTTGATGGAAGACGAGAACGACTTTCAGGATGCGGCGCTGGAGGCGGCCGAGGAAGAGCCGAGCAAGAAGCACGTCAAGGCGTTGAGAAAGCTTGGACGCAACGGTGGTGTCAGCAATCTGGGGCTGACCCTGGACTGAGGTCGGTTTCAGTCCGTACAAACGACCACCCCCACCGGGCTACCCGGCGGGGGTGGTTGGTTGCTGGCTCTGCAAGCCCTGGCTGAAGAGCCAGCCAAAGGCGTCGGTCAGAGGCGCATGGTGATGCCCTTGTCGGCCATATAGCGCTTGGCCTCGGGGATGGTGTACTCGGCGAAGTGGAAGATGCTGGCCGCCAGCACCGCATCGGCGTGGCCTTCGGTCACGCCCTCGACCAGGTGGTCGAGGTTGCCGACACCGCCGGAGGCGATGACCGGCACCGCCACCGCATCGCTGATGGCGCGGGTGACGCCCAGGTCGAAGCCGGCCTTGGTGCCGTCGCGGTCCATGCTGGTCAACAGCAGTTCGCCGGCCCCGTACTCGACCATCTTCTTGGCCCATTCCACCGCGTCGAGCCCGGTGGGGCGACGGCCGCCGTGGGTGAATATCTCCCAGCGAGGGGCTTCGCCTTCCTCGCTGACGCGCTTGGCGTCGATCGCCACCACGATGCACTGGCTACCGAAGCGCTCGGCGGCTTCACGCACGAACTCAGGGTTGGTTACCGCTGCGGTATTGATCGAGACCTTGTCGGCGCCGGCGTTGAGCATGGTGCGGATATCGTCACAGGTGCGGATGCCGCCGCCTACCGTCAGCGGGATGAACACTTCGCCGGCGATGCGCTCGACCATCTCCACCGTGGTGTCGCGGTCCTCGTGGCTGGCGGTGATGTCGAGAAAGGTGATCTCGTCGGCGCCCTGCTGGTTGTAGCGCTGCGCCACCTCCACCGGGTCGCCGGCGTCACGGATGCCGACGAAGTTGACACCCTTGACCACTCGGCCGGCGTCGACGTCGAGACACGGGATGATGCGTTTGGAAAGAGCCATGGAGCCTCCTCAGCCTTGGGTCAGTTCGTCGCACAGGCGCTGCCCTTCGGCGACGTCCAGGCTGCCTTCGTAGATGGCGCGTCCGGTGATGGCGCCGAGAATGCCCGGCTCGCCAGCCGCCACCAGGGCGCGCAGGTCATCGAGGTTGGTCACGCCGCCGGAGGCGATGACCGGAATGCCACCGTCCCGGGCCAGGGCTGCCGTGGCCTCGACGTTGACGCCGTTCATCATGCCGTCGCGAGCGATATCGGTGTAGACGATGCTGGAGACGCCGTCGTCGGCAAAGCGCTTGGCCAGATCCACCGCCATCACCTCGGACACCTCGGCCCAGCCGTCGGTGGCCACACGGCCATCATGGGCGTCGAGGCCGACGATGATATGGCCGGGGAAGGCGCGACACATTTCGGTCACGAAGTCAGGCTCCTTGACCGCCTTGGTGCCGATGATCACCTGGGAGACGCCGGCCTTGAGGTAGTGCTCGATGGTCTCGGCGCTGCGAATGCCGCCACCGATCTGGATCGGCAGGTCGGGGTACTGGCGGGCAATGGCGGTCACCGCCTCGCCGTTGACCGGACGCCCCTCGAAGGCGCCGTTGAGGTCGACCAGATGCAGGCGCCGCGCGCCGGCCTCGACCCAGCGAGCGGCCATGGCGACGGGGTCGTCGCCATAGGTGGTGGCCTCGTCCATGCGGCCTTGCTTGAGACGAACGCACTGTCCGTCCTTGAGATCGATGGCGGGAATTACCAGCATGTTGTGTCCTCGGGGTGCCTTTTCAGGGGCGTGCCAGTGTGATCGATGCAGGCAGGGCGTAGGCCGTGCCGATGCAGATGTCGGGCGGCGGCCAGGGCAAGCGAGCGCCTGCCCGGCCGGCGCTCAGGTCTGGGTCAGGGGTTCCACTGGACAAAGTTCTCGAGCAGCCTGAGGCCGGCGCGAGCGCTCTTTTCCGGGTGGAACTGCACCGCAAAGGTGGCGTCACGACCCACCGCCACATGGGCGCTGACGCTGCCGTAGTCGGTGGTACCGAAGACCTCGGCGTCATGCTCGGCGGCCACATAGTAGCTATGCACAAAGTAGAAGTGCGAACCGGGCTCGATACCCTCCCACAGCGGGTGGGCGTTGGGCTGCGCCACCAGATTCCAGCCCATGTGCGGGACCTTCAGGCGAGCGCCGTCACTGTTCTGCATGTCCAGCGGAAACCGCTTCACCTGACCGGCGAGGTGGCCCAGGCAGTCGATGCCGCCGTTCTCGTCGCTGTGGTCCATCAGCATCTGCTGACCCACACAGATGCCCAGCAGCGGCTTGGACTGGCTGGCCAGAAGCTCGCGAACCAGGCCGCTGAGCTCGGTACGCTCCAGTTCGCCCATGCAGTCGCGGATGGCGCCCTGTCCCGGTAGCACGACACGGGTCGCGCCCTGGATCGAACGAGCGTCGCGGGTCACCAGCACGTTCTCGTGGGTGACGTGTTCCAGTGCCTTGGCGACGGAATGGAGGTTGCCCATTCCGTAGTCGATGACGGCAATGGTCATGAAGCGCTCCTTGGTGGTTGGCCCGGAGGGGCGCCGCTGCCGGCGACCGCCTCGCTTGGTGTCTTGTCGTCTTGTTGCTGTTGGACCGCAGCCGGCGGCGTTAGAGGCTACCCTTGGTGGAGGGCAGCTTGCCGGCCATGCGGGGGTCCTCGGCGGCGGCCATGCGCAGGGCGCGGCCGAAGGCCTTGAAGATGGTTTCCGCCTGATGGTGGGCATTGAAGCCCTTCAGGTTGTCGATATGCAGCGTGACCTGGGCGTGATTGACGAAGCCCTGAAAGAACTCCCAGAAAAGCTGGGTGTCGAAACGCCCGATGGTGGCGCGGGTGAACTCGACGTTCATGGACAGGCCGGCACGGCCGGAGAAGTCGATGACCACCCGGGACAGTGCCTCGTCCAGCGGCACATAGGCGTGGCCGTAGCGATAGATGCCGCGCTTGTCGCCGATGGCCTGGTTGAACGCCTGTCCCAGGGTGATGCCGAGGTCCTCGACGGTGTGGTGGTCGTCGATGTGCAAATCGCCGTTGACGCTGATGTCCAGGTCGACCATGCCGTGGCGGGCCACCTGGTCGAGCATATGGTCGAGGAAGGGAACCCCGCTTTCACCCTTGAGGTTGCCCTCGCCGTCGAGGTTGAGGGTGACGCTGATCTGGGTTTCCTTGGTGTCACGGCTGACCGTGGCAATACGCTCGGACATGTCGTCTCCTGCGCTCACGCGCATGTCGGAATTGGGGGCCTTGTTTCTAAGGTGGGCCGGTCGCGGTGCGAGGCGCACAAGACAGCCATTATAGTGAATCGGCACCCCCATCCGCTACAATGCAGCCATTCCAGTGGCGGCCGTCGCCGCCCTCCGGCCAAGGGAGACAGCGTATGCCGGTGACCCTCTTTCGCGTCGACCAGGATGTCTGGGACGCCGATGAACAGGTGCGGATCGATCTGACCCGCATTTATGCCGATGCGCCGGAGGAGCGCATCAAGCTCCCGCCGGGAGCCTACGTGACCCGCCAGCTCGAACATGGTTTCTTCTGGGCGGCGCGCTTCAATGATCGCCTGCTCGGTGCCGTCGCCGTCAGTCCTGGTGACGGGCGCTGGCGCATGTTCGACCTCTGTGTTCGCAAGACCACTCGTCGGCGTGGCGTGGGCTCGCGCCTGCTGGCGCTGATCAGCGCTGCCGCCAACCGTGACGGCGTGGCGCTGAGCGTGGCCGGTTCGCAGCTGACCCTGGCCGACCAGATGCTGCTAAAGCGTCTGGGCTATCAACTGACGCGAAGCGGCGATGATTTCCAACTCGATCTGCCCACCGGAGAAAGCGGCAAATGAAACGACTCGTAAGAACCCTGCTGGCGGTCGTCGGCGTCCTCGCCCTGGTCACGGTGGGCGCGGTGGTCTACGTCACCACCTTCTTCAACCCCGAGGACATGAAGCCGAGGCTGGTGTCCGTGGTGAAGGAGCACACCGGGCTCGAACTGTCGCTGGAAGGCCCATTGGAGTGGTCCTTCTATCCGCGCATTGGTGTCAGCGTGGCCGAGGCCGAAGCGCGCCTGCCGGATCAGGCGGATGACGCTCAGGCCTTTGCTGCCTTCTCCGAGGCCTCGGTCAGCCTGGCGTTCACACCGCTGTTGCGCGGCGAAATCGCCATCGACGGCCTGACCTTGGATGGGCTGTCGCTGAATCTCGAGCGCGACAGTGATGGCACCGGCAATTGGGAGGCGCTGCTCGAACGCCTCGAAAACAGGGCCGATGACGCCGAAAAGGCGCTGGCGCCGGCTAGCGCAGGCCCCAACCCGGATGATGAAGGCGGTCTGTCGGTGGCCCTGAACATCGCCAGCGTCGAGGTGACCAAGGGCCATCTGAGCCTGGTCGATCATCAGGCCGGCCGCGAGTGGCAGGCCGAGAAGCTCACCATCAACGGCAGCAACGTCAATCCGGATACCGCCTTTCCGCTTAGCTCCACCTTCCAGCTGAAGGTGTTCGACCAGCTCGATGGCGGCGGTGAGGGCGAAACAACGGAAGAGCGCACCCCTGGCCTGCAAAGCGATGTCACCCTGGAGAGCGACGTCAATCTGGGGCTCGCCGACAGCCGCCACGTGCTCAGCGACGTGATGCTGGAGACCAGTACTCTCCTGGCCGGTGCCTCGGAACCCCAGGAGGCGACCCTGACCAGCGACGAGGTGGTGCTGAACCTTGGCGAGCAGCGTCTGCACATGGCGCCGAGTCAACTGGACGCCAGCCTGCTGGCACCCCAGTTAGGCGAGAAGCGTGTGGCCATGACGCTTTCGTTCCAGCTGGAGTCGGACTTCGACGCCGGTACCGCCCAGCTGCGCGATATCGCCTTGAGCGGCCCCGATGGTCTGTCGATCAAGGGCAATCTCAACCTGAAGGAGCTGAATTCGGCGCCACGCTATGACGGCCAGGTGCGTCTGGCACCCTTGTCGCTGCGTGCCTGGCTTGCGCGCATGGACGCCATGCCCAGCATGTCCAGCGACGAGGCGCTGTCGGAAGTGGCGCTGACCAGTCCGGTGGAAGGCACCCTCGAGCAGCTCTCGCTCAATGGTCTGACGCTGGTGCTCGATGACAACACCTTCTCCGGTTCCCTCGGTGCACGCTTCGATGGCACCCGGGTCGATCTCGATCTGGAAGGCGACCGCCTCGACGCCGACAGCTATCTGCCGCCGCCCGAGCAGGACACCGCCGCCAACGGCATTCCCGGCATCGCGTCGGCGCTGGCCCAGGACCAGGACGGCGCACCGGCGATCCTGCCGAAAAGCTTTCTGGCCGGGCTGGACGAGAGCGTATCGCTGGCGCTGGGTCAGCTGATCCTGGGCGGCCAGCGCTACCAGGATGTGTCCTTGAGCATGCAGGGCGAGGGTGGAAGGCATCGTCTGACCGGCTTCGAAGCGGGCTTCCATGAAGGTCGGCTTAAGGCCACCGGGGTGATAGACGCCAGCGGCGATGACCTCGCCTGGCAGCTGGCGCCGGAGGTCGAGGGCGTGCGTCTGGAGTCGTTGCTGACATCGCTTGGGCAGGAGCCCGCCCCGCTCAGCGGCTCGCTGCATGCTAGTGGTGAACTGACCACCCGCGGCAATGCTCGCCATGAGCTGACCCGTAACCTCAACGGCACCCTGGACACGCGGATCAACGAGGGCAGCATTCCCCGCGCCAATATTTCGCGTCAGTTGTGTACCGCCGTGGCGCGCCTCGAAGGCGAGCAGACCACCCGCGAGTGGAGCGAGAACACCCGCTTCGAGAACATCAGCGCGCGCTTCACCATCCGTGACGGCGTCGCCCATAACGACGACCTGTTGATCACCCTGCCGGGTATCGAGGTCAGTGGTGGTGGCCAGCTCGATCTGGGCAGCCAGCGTTTTGATGCCAACGGGGCGGCCCGCTTTGTCGACACCGCCGATGCCGCCTGCAGCGTCAATCGGCGTCTCGAAAAGGTGCCCTTCCCGGTGCGCTGCGAAGGCAGCCTGGAGGGTGACAGCAGCCAGTGGTGCGGCTTTGACGCCGACGCCTTCAAGGCCAATCTGGGCGAGCTGGTCGCCGAAGAGGCCCGCTCCCGCGTCAACGAAGAAGTCGAGGAGCGGCTGGGCAAGGAGCTCGAGCGTCTCGACGAACGCATCGGAGAAGAGGCTGGCAAGGAACTTCGTGACGCCGTCCGTGGTCTATTTAATTGAGCATCAAGCAAGCCAGTCACTGCGCCGACCTCCGTGTCGGCGCTTTTTTTCGTGTCTGACTTTTGAGTGATGGTAACTAATTGGTTTTATGAAATATTTATCAGAAGTCTCTGGCCCTGACAGTTGGATGAAAGGCGACAAGGATAGCGGTCGAGTGTCGCCGCTGCTCAGTACAGAGGTGTTTTCCCGGCGCCTGCTCGACTGGTTCGATGTGCACGGTCGCCACGATCTTCCCTGGCAGAATGATCGTACTGCCTATCGGGTGTGGGTCTCGGAAATCATGCTGCAGCAGACCCAGGTTACTACTGTAATTCCCTATTTTGAGCGGTTCATGCAGCGCTTTCCTGATGTGAAGGCCCTCGCCGAGGCCAGCCAGGACGAGGTCCTTCATTTGTGGACCGGGTTGGGCTACTACGCCAGAGGCCGGAATCTGCACAAGGCGGCCCGGGTCGTGGTGGAACAGCATGCAGGCGAGTTTCCCACCGACAGCCTCGATGCTATGGCCGCGCTGCCCGGCATTGGCCGCTCGACCGCCGGGGCGATCATCGCCCAGAGCACCGGCAGGCGAGCCGTCATTCTGGATGGCAACGTCAAGCGCGTACTGACGCGCCTGCACGCGCTGGAAGGCTGGCCCGGTCGGCCAGCGGTGGAACGCGAGCTCTGGCACCTGGCCGAGCACTACACGCCGGAACAGCGAGTGGTGGATTTCACCCAGGGCATGATGGACCTTGGGGCGACACTGTGCCGCCGTGGCCAGCCGGACTGCGAGCGCTGCCCGTTCGCCGATGTCTGTGTGGCCCGCGCCCGGGGGGAACAAAAGCGCTTCCCGGAGTCCAAGCCGAAGAAAGCGATCCCCTTGCGCCATACCCGCATGCTGGTGCTCAGCGACGAGGCCGGGCGCATCCTGCTGGAGCAGCGGCCTTCCCAGGGGCTGTGGGGCGGGCTGTGGGGGCTTCCCCAGTTCGACAGCGACGCCGAGATCGATGCCTGGCTCGATACCCACGCGCCAGGAGCCGAGCGAGACGAGCCTTGGTCGAGCTTCGTTCATGTGTTCAGTCACTTTCGCCTGGAAATCACGCCGGTGCCGGCACGTGGCGGGCGAGTCGATGGCGTTGCCGAGGGACGGCTGTGGTACGACCCCCAGGCGCCGGAGTCGGTGGGGCTTGCCGCACCGGTAAAGAAGCTGCTCGCCTCACTTGCTCCCTTTGCCTTGAGCCAGCCACCGTCGCGTTGACGTCGGTGCTGCCCCCCGCGCTGATCTTGGCGCACAGGGAGCCTGGGACGAGCGCCACGGCTCTGCAGCAACAGAACGCTTAAGTCTGGGCGGGGCACACTGCTATCCTCGTGCCAGCAGGCCACACCGTAGCCAGCAGGCCGTACCATAGAAAGGAGACCGCCATGAGTCAGACCGTGTTTTGCCGCAAGTACCAGAAGGAGCTCGACGCCTTGCCCTTCCCCCCGCTGCCGGGCAAGAAGGGGCAGGAAATCCAGGCGAGCGTGTCACGCCAGGCCTGGGAAGAATGGCAGGCGCTGCAGACCCGTCTGATCAACGAGAAGCATCTGAACATGATGGACCCGGCTAACCGCGAGTACCTGATGGAGCAGATGGAACGCTTCTTCGACAATGAAGAGACCGACCGCGCCGAGGGCTATGTTCCGCGTGACGCCTAGCCTTGCGACGCCTTGAAAAGCGCTCGCCATCATTTTGAAAGAAAAGGGGTTGACGGAAAACGGAGGAATTGGTTTAATACGTCGCGTTGGCAAGGGGCCAGATAGCTCAGTTGGTAGAGCAGGGGATTGAAAATCCCCGTGTCGGCGGTTCGATTCCGTCTCTGGCCACCAACTCTGCTGGGGTATCGCCAAGTGGTAAGGCACCGGTTTTTGGTATCGGCATGCGCAGGTTCGAATCCTGCTACCCCAGCCACGCCAACCCCGTTTCGGGTGAGACGCCCAAGGCGTAACACCAGAGTAGCAAGCGACCTTCCGGTCGGCCCGAGCCGGCATAGCTCAGTTGGTAGAGCAACTGACTTGTAATCAGTAGGTCCCGGGTTCGACTCCTGGTGCCGGCACCATCTAAAAGATGGTTATGGATCAACGACTTGCTGCAACATCAAAACCGCCCAAGAGGCGGTTTTTTTGTGCGTGGGTGAATCATGGTGTCGTGCCCGGCAGCGCGGGGGCACTTCAGGCGTTCGGCACCTGCGCAGGCACTCTTCGTACAAGTCCTAGCGCTTGAGTTCGTCTCTCAGCGTCCTGACCTGCGCGATGTCCAGCCCCGACAGCTCCGACACCGTCTGGTCATCTAGCTGAGTCCGCTCGATCATGTTGCGGGCGACCTCCAGACGAGCCTTCTGTTCGCCCTTCTGTTCGCTTTCCAGCAGGCCTTCCTCACGTCCTTCCTTGCGGCCTTCCTCACGTCCTTGCTTGCGGCCTTCCTCACGTCCTTGCTTGAGGCCTTCTTCAAGACCCTGTTGCTTCCACTGCTCGGGCCATCGTTTTGCACGCTCCGCCAGCATGTTGTGTACCTCATTGAGTTTGTTGAGATTCTGCCACTCAGTTCCTTCGCTCTCGGGTATCCAGTTGGGCAGCAGCACGCGCTTGATCCAGATGGCGAAGTGACGGCGCAGACGAGTCTGGTCCGGCGCTTCGAGCCATCTTGCCAGCAGCCCGATCAGTTCGACCGCCTCCCTGGTGCCACGGTGGTGTTCCAGTCGAAATATGGCGTCTACCACGTTGCGTGCCTCCGGCGACCAATGCTCCGAGTCCACGATGGCGCCTTCGTCCAGCAGAAGATAGGGCATTCGTGGACGGTATCGCTCCAGCTCCCTGGGCACGCTTTGCACGAGGTCCGATACGTCGACGCGGCGTTCCAACGCTTCTCTCCATTGTAGATGAAGCCTGTCAGGAGGACTCGATATTGAGCATTGATTGCCCGGGTTAGGCTGTAGTAGATGGTTTTACTTCTTGATCCACATCATGAAGTTGTATGGCTTTCTCGATGGCGCATTATTCTTGGTGGCGAGATTGACCTGATGTTTGTTTGTCTCTTCTGGTTCCCGCCCACCATTCATGAATCATTGTTGTTGTGTGTGGCAGTTGGCCATGGCTAGTCATGATGGTAAATCATGTGTTTTTTGTATGTTTATGGGTGAAATCTTACAGGTTTGCCACATCCGGGATTAGGCGATGCTTTGAAGAAGATATCGCTGATATTGCAAAGATTACGTGTGCTTTTATGCAAGACGTAGGAATAGGATGGGAGAGAAAGTCGTCCTGATTGAAGATGTGCAGGTATATCACAGGACACATGGTTTTCTCGAAAAAATGTGGCGTTTTGGTTGCTGTTTAACTCAGAAGCGGTATAGGCGCAGTCAAGGTTAGGATTTGGGTCGCGCTAGATGCCTTTTATCCGGACAGATCACAGGGAAATATCGAAAAAATGAAGAAATCCCATTTCGATACCATGATTGAAGAATCGAGCAACAAGGTAAAAGAGTCGCAGCGAAAAATCGCCGAGGTCACTGCCAGTGTTGAAGCCGCTCGTGCCCGCGCAGATGCAGGAGACTCAGTAGGCTTCAACATCGAAGTTGCTACCTTGGATGACGTTCATGCCCACACCGAGACCATGAACGCCAATATCGCAGAGTTGATCATGGGGCTTGATGACACTACTGCCGGTTTTTCCAAAGATTTTGACGAAATGCGCAACAAGTCCAGTATGGAGAAGTTCGTCGGAATCTTTAGCAAGGGGAAGGCTGAGTCCATGCGTCAGGAGCGAATGAGGAGCGCAAGCATAGACGAAAAGCTGCAGGACCTCATCGCCAAATCCGACATCATCGTAAAACTTCTGGATGGCCAATTACAGGAGCTCGAGAGCCAGCAGGAAAAGGTCCAGAAGAATCTGGAACGATCGCTGGGTGATAGAGAGGCAGCGGTAGCAGAGCTTGAGTCGCTGAGAGCCGAAATAGAGGCACTTGACCCACAGCTCATCGATCTGGAGAGCAAGATATCCGTGGAGCAGGATGCAGCGCAGCGTACTCGCCTGGAAACCGAGCTTGCAGACACGAATACACGCTACAACGCGCTGGTCCAGGATGAACAGGTCAGCATCTCCCGCTCGCAAACGCTCGAGCGCTACATCGAGAAGGGGAAAACCTGGTTGGACAGTCTTCAGAATCAGGCAGCGACTCAAAAGGTGCTGATCAACAAGCTCCAGACAGATACTCAGCAAAGAGTTGTGCTATATGACGCCCTGAGTAAGTCGTTGAAGACGGCTCAGCAGCAGGACGTAGCGCACAGGATCAACGAAATTGGCTCGCAGACAGACCAGGAAGCTCAGACTGCGATGGCAGGCATCGGCAGTGCAACCAACCAGCGCATGGCCGATATGCTCGAAGCACATGAAGGCCAGATGGTGTATGCAAGAGACGTCCTGGAGAAAAAGGCCCGCGCTGACGAGCGCTTTGCTCGAAGATTTTCAAAGATCGTCGAGAAACATGACAAGAATCTGTATGGGCGTTGAGGGGTATGTTCCCCATTACTCGAGACGTGATAGGTAGAGGTTTTATACCAGCTTCCTTCTGGAGGCGATCATTCGGTGAATGATGTCATCGTTGAATGAAAATGATGTGCTAGCCGGTACTCGCCGAAAAGAGGGTGCGATGGATTCGTCAGATTGTGATCATCTTGAGTTAGTTGACGTGTATGCTTCGCGTCATTACTTTCGGAGATTCAGCGAGATCCTCCAGCGGCTCGAGCGAGTGGCGGCAGCCATGCATGCCGGCGATCAACTGAACCGCATAGATGCAAGAGCACTGACGGATTATCTGAAGCGTCTTGATTTTACCTTTGACGCCTTGAGCACCAAGTATTTGATGGTGGGGCAAACCCCCTCCCGGAGTCTCGGTAGCCTCACCGTGGACCGGCGCGAGAGTGGCTTTCCGGTCGCCAGCGAGTTGATGCGTATGGCTAATGACGCTCAGCAAGCTTCACGCCATCTGACAAATATGCCAAGTACACGCGAACTCAAGGCTCAGATGATTCGCACCATCCTTGGTGAGTGCCGTTCGCCTACCCGACTTCAGTATGCCATGTCCCAGCGACTCTATTACGAGGAAATCTCTCGAGGCGCTCTTTTCTGGATTCAAAATGACCCTCAGTGCGAGATGCTGGACAGTGACGGTGGGCGAAGGCGTTTTTTCATCCATTGGGCTGTCTATGACAGCCAGGTCAATCTGCCTGTCATCTACTTGATGGAGGTCGATGACAGTGGTTCTGTTCCTCTGCCAAAAGACGAATACCGTTGGCCAGCTGTCCAGGCTCACCTGATGGCCCAGTCCCTTGCTGGACTGACATTGCTGACCATTGCCCGTGGGTTGGATGCGGACTTCGATGACGTTCATCCAAAACGGCTCCACCGCTATCACATTGGGCCCATGTACTCGTCCTCCTATACCGAGCAGGCCGGACCGTTGCGGCAGATTCTCGAGCAGGCCTGTCCAGGGGGAGAGGACGATTGGGCCTTGGCCTGGACCCAAGAGGAGCTCGATAGTGATGGGACGCAAGAAGAACGTAGTGGATGGTTCAGTAAGGTCGAGCGCGAAATCTTTGCCCTGGACCCCTTCTCTGATGGTGCAGGTCATTCCGGAGCTACTCGTACGTTACGCTCCATCATTTTGCCTCAGCGTCCGTATCAGGTTCTGGCTGAGCTGGCCCCCTCCGGGTTTGCCGATGTGCAGAAGTTTGTGGTCAGCCCATCGGGACAGGTGCTGCACTTATAACACGATGACGGCGCCGTCCTGAGGTGCGAAGCAACAATAGATAACCGTGGCAGGAAGGCCCGGTAGCGAGGGATAGATGAGTCTTGACAGCGATCAGATGGAACTGCGCGAAGATGATATCCAGAGGCACTACGCTGCGGCTGAAAGGATGCTGGAGGGCTTTGATCACAGTCCTCGTATCGCCCGCCCACGGCAGCAGCTTACGCTTGACGAGAAAGAAATATCTCCAGGTATAGGTCGTGCTCGCAGGCTTCGATCGACCACGCCGGGGCTCGCCACACGCTCCACGGGGCGCCCGGATGGAGTGCACTTGGGGGAACGGATAGCGACAAGCAATGGAGGAGACCCATTGATGTCTCCGCTCCAGGCGACCGTCCAGCATGGCCTCCGGCGATCCATCGCGATTGCTCTGGCGATTGGCGAATGCTGGGCCGAGCGCAATGGCTTGCTGGAGCTTAAACAGGCCAATCTCTCTGGCTCACTGGCTTCATCGCGGCGTACCGAGTTCACGGAGCTGCTTGCCGCCGAGGCGCTGATCTCCACCCATGTTCTTGCCAACGCCTTGGCATGGCTATTGCTCGATCATGGCAGCGAGACACAGGTTGAGGTGGGCGAGTTACAAGAACTGGTTACTGACAACGCTCAACTGGCTCTTCATGGTGTCTTGTGGGAACTGGATCAGATTGTCGCTTTGCATGCCAGCGATGACGTTCACCTTGTTGCCGCCCTGCTTGCCTGGACCGAACAGTTGTTGGAGAAGGTGGTTCTAAGAGCAGAGAACGCTCCGCGACTGGGAACCTTCACCGCCAGCGTATGGAGAGTAGAGGCAGATAGGCTCACATTGAGAGGTTTCGAGCCGGCGCGTCGAGGTGGATCCAGTAATTTGAACATGGTGTTCAAGCGACCTGAAGAGGTCATCGGAAATCATATCGCCAAACACCAGGCGCAGAGGCTTGCCCGTATGGTGATGGCGTACGACTTTGAACGTCGCATGAACCCCTTCGCCGAGCTGGGAGGTTTTATCTTCACCTTCATGGGGGACGGTAAACCAGGCACCGGCAAGACCACTCTGATCCAGATGATGGCGGGATTGATTCATGACTACTGTCAAGTGGCGGGTTACCCCTTCCGCTACCAGAACTTCGGTGTTGACAATATTGACAGTTATCAAGGCAAGTCGGGACAGAACGCCAAGGCCTTCATTCATCATGTCATGGATCCTTCGGTGATAGGATTTGGAACTATTGATGATATCGACCAGATTGCTGGAAAGCGCGGTGACCGTCAGTCCTCCGCCGGGCAGCAGGAGGTGACTGCCGTGTTGATGGAGGCATTTGCCGGCGCCAATACCGTGGTAAGAGGGAATTGTACTTTCGGAATGTTTTCGAACTATCCGGAAAATGTCGACGACGCTCTTCGCCAGCGGGCGGGTGCCAGATTTCTGGTTGATGGACCAAAAACCAGAGAGGACTATATCGATATTCTGCATCTTTTGCTGGGTAGTCACCATGGTATCCCACTCGGAAAGCACGAACTCTATTCTTCTCAGAGCATAAAGCAAGCAATCGCTCAATCCTTTTCTTCCTACAATAGGCCTGCTGAGCCACGCCTGAAAGAGGTTTTTGATCGAGTTTTCGAGAAATTCGGCGATATTGATTCGGTTGCTGCTTTGGGGACATATCTGAAGGAGATTCAGCAGGTTGATGAGAGATTTACCGGTCGCGCAATAAAAAACATAAGCGACGCGGTTAAAGTTCGCTCGATGGATTTCGATATACCTGATGAGTGGATGGAGGTTCCGGATGTCTTTCTGGCCAAGGACTATGAAACGAAGAAGGCGATGATTTCAGAGCTTCGTGTCCCGATCACTTCAAATATGGTCCTTCAGGAAATCAATCGCTACGCTGACAGCGAGTTTCGCTATGCAGGAAGCTCCGATGAAGCAGCGATTGATGCCTTGGTACGTGATATGGAACGTCGTCACGAAGCTCAGCGTCGCTTCCAGGATGGCAGAGGGTGATCCTATGCAGAGGCTGATCGAAAGTGGTCTGATGTATTCCAATCTTTTCCACGTCGACTCGCCTGTGTTGGTGGATCGCTACAACAGAGCACTCGAGCACCTGACTGGTGCGACCACCCAGCTTTCCGAGTTTCATGTTGATGTTTCCGGGTATTCCCCGGAAGTTGGTTCAGAGTTGGGTGATCATCAGTATTTGAATCATGGTGGAGTCAATCGTCAATTCATTCTATTGAGTAACGAACAAGGCCGATGCCCCTTGCTCAACGCCCATTTTTCCACCAGTCGGCAAATCTTGAACCGATTTATCAGAGAGAATGAACGACAACTATTTGCCTTGACGGCGACCGACGCCATAGCCGGTGAATTGGAGAATTCTGTTTTCAGTGTCGAGAGCCCCCGGGACCTTTTCGATATTCGTCAAATCAAGGTGGTTGCGGACACGACGAATGGCACCATTGCCAAGGCAGGCCACCTTGCCAGGCTGGTGGATCGTTTCCACGATGAGAAGGATGGCTGGTTCAATGAACAACTGATCAACGAAATGATCAATGTTGCTCGTTGTACTGGTGATGTCACGCGGAACCCGGTCCAGCTCCAGCATGCTGTCTTCGAGCAGAGGAATTTCTGGACGTCTTTGTTTGGCGGTCTGTATATCTTTCAAGATATGGAGAAGCCGAGTGTTGTTGTGCGCGAAGAGAAGTACCGGCGCCAGCTGCCGTCGGCGCTTGTAATGCTGCTCGATGATCGACGTGATGTGGCCCGTTTTTTGAGCGACAACGAGCTCGTCGAGACTGTCGTCAAGTTTCCAGGCGATGAGGGTGTTGCTGTCCTGCGCCGAAAGCTGGACCTTATGCTTGGTCTGGAGTTGGCGAAAAAGTCTGTTGATTCAACTGGACATGCCGGGTCTCGACTACGTCGTCTTGCGGCCCGCAATGGCGTCTCACTACCCATGGAGTATGAAGGGCTGGCGTCCATTGTCCGGTGGGCAGAGGCCGGTGGAACAAGGCCAAAGGTCGGCATAAGTCACCCCGCCTACTTTGCCACCCTTCGTGCTGCTGATACGCCGGTGAAGGATCTGGTCAATATGCTGCTGGCGGAACTGGTTCCGAATGACGTTCTACAGCTCTATATCTGTCACAAGGATGAGTTCTATCGCCGCTACCGCAGCTGGCCACGTGAGGTCAGAGATTTTTCCGTCGATGCTATTGTTCGTGAGTATATCTCCGATAAAGACTCCGCTCGCGCCATGCTATTTGGCAGTAACAAGGAATAATGCGTGATTGCTTTTGCTCGCCTGATCCTGGTCGTCATGGTGCTTATGACGATCTGCTATATCATTGTCAATGTTTACCTTTTTTTTCGTTGGCGCAAGGGACTTGAAGATGAATGGAAAAGGCGTTCTTCAGCGGGTGACGAGAGAGTCTTTGTGCGAAGATCGATGCGTCGGTATCGTCGCCGCTGGCGGCCTATATTGATATCCTTGATTTATATCTTTCCCGTCACGTTGATGACTGTTTTGGTGTTTGTTATCAATTTTTTCTAGGGGGCAGTCAATGGCAATCGTGAAGTGGAGTTTCTGGGGTGTTTTCTGGCTGATGGTCGGAGCGGTCATGCATTATAGCCTTCCCCAGTATGACGTCGTTCGTATCGTCGATACCTACGAAAAGCGACAGGATATCAACGATTGGACGCGCATCTTTTGGTCTGATCCGGATGATTTGACCAATACGCTGGAAAATCGTGATGTTCAGTTCATACAAGCAGTTTTTCCCAGTGGTAAAGCGATCGTCTATCGCAATGAGGATACCGGCTGGAGCTGGCCACCTTACTTCAAGTTCGATACCGCAAATCTTTATACGGAGGCCAGTGACCGGATTTCGACACGGGCGGATCCTCAATGGGTTTCTATCATGCATTACGGTTGGCGCAACCAATTCTTTTCCATCTTTCCTAATGCTGTCTCGATTGAGTCGGTCGAAGGTCCCAATGACAAGCCATTCAATTGGTTTACATATGGTTTTCTGGTGCTGATGGGAAGCGCTGTCGCTTTCCTGTGGCGAGCCTGGGTGCGCTTCAGGCGGCGCCATCTCGACCCGGTGATGGAGGAAGTCGAAGGTGGCCTCGATAGTGCTGGTGAAGCTGTAAATCACCGTTGGCACCGTCTACGCCGATGGCTGGATACATGGAAGGGCCGCAACAGGCGCTAGGTGTCGGGTCGCGGATGAACCTCGGTTCTTGGAAAAACCGCATTGAAGGCGGTGTACTCGGAAACTGCGTCCGCGCACGCCCTGCTCGAAGTGCTTTGGCATCAGAGGCAACGACGGTGGAACAGATCGCCGAGCGCCGCCGGCAACGCTAGACCTATTGGTAGATTGCCCAGGCGCTGGGGATTGGCTAGGGCTTGTCTGAAAAGTGCCTGCGCTCGGTAATACGGCGTTAAAAAACGGCTGGTGCGCCAGCCCGGTCAAAATGCTCATTTACACCCCGTAAACTGCGCTTTCTCACCGATTTTTGCCTTGTCTAACCTTCGCTCGTCGACTTTTCGGACAGCGCCTAAAGCACGGTGGCACGTATTTTCAAGCGCGAGTGGGCCTATCCCTGGTTTTACGGAGCTCGGAGGAGTGAGGCCAGCAGCTGCGCGCCTGGCTTCATCAGGACAACTGGCACCGACCACATGCCTTCCTGAATGATCAGTCTCGCGTTGGCCGGCTGGCCCGCTCCGTGAACAACCTGGCGGGTTTTCACACCTAGCGTTTGAGTTCGTCTCTCAGCGTCCTGACCTGCGCGATGTCCAGCCCCGACAGATCCGCCACCGTCTGGTCGTCCAGCTGAGTCCGCTCGATCATGTTGCGGGCGACCTCCAGGCGAGCCTTCTGTTCACCCTTCTGTTCGCCCTTTTGTTCGCCCTCCTGCAGTCCTTCCTGACGTCCTTGCTTGCGGCCTTCCTGGCGGCCTTCTTCAAGACCCTGTTGCTTCCACTGCTCGGGCCATCGTTTTGCACGCTCGGCCAGCATGTTGTGTACCTCATTGAGTTCGTTAAGATTCTGCCACTCGGTTCCTTCGCTCTCGGGTATCCAGTTGGGCAGCAGCACGCGTTTGATCCAGATGGCGAAGTGACGGCGCAGACGAGTCTGGTCCGGCGCTTCGAGCCATCTTGCCAGCAGTCCGATCAGTTCGACCGCCTCCCTGGTGCCACGGTGGTGTTCCAGTCGGAATATGGCGGCTACCACGTTGCGTGCCTCCGGCGACCAATGCTCCGAGTCCACGATGGCGCCTTCGTCCAGCAGAAGATAGGGCATTCGTGGGCGGTATCGCTCCAGCTCCCTGGGCACGCTCTGAACGAGGTCCGATACGTCGACGGCGGCGTTCCAACGCTTCTCTCCATTGTAGAGCACGACGGGCAGCACCGGGGGCAACCTGGCGTGGGGCGAGAGCTTCTGCTGCTTGATCAGGTCCTGATACAGGAGGCCCACGTAGGTCATGATGCGCAGCGCCATGAAGGGATCGATGGTGCTCTGGAATTCGATCAACAGATAGACGTAGATCCAGTCATCGCCGAAGCGTGCGCGCCAGATGACGTCGGACTCCCGATCGCGCAGGTCGTCGCTGACAAAGCTGCTGCTGACCTTCTCCAGTGAGTCGAGGTCGAGATGCGCTATCCAGTCCTCCTTGATGAAGCCTGTCAGGAGGTCTCGAATGACTCTAGGTTCGCTGAACAGCAGTTTGTAGCTGTGGTCGTGCTGGTGGTTCATGGGATATCAGCCGCCGACTGGCGAGAGCCAGTAATGGAAGGAGATGGCAATCATCCTGGCGGCTAATGGCTGGCATGTACGGCTACGGAGTCGATTGGGTGGAAACCTGACCAAATGTCAGAAGTTTGAGCAAAGTCTTGTTCAGATCTTTTTAGAGAGAGGCGTAGTGACAAGCCCTCAGCCCCCCAGGATGGCCTTGGTTTCCAGATATTCCTCCAGGCCCTCTTCGCCCCATTCGCGACCGTTGCCGGATTGGCCGTAGCCGCCGAAGGGGGCATCGAAGGAAAAGTCCGCCCCTTGCAGGTAGCACTGGCCGGCCTTGAGCCGGCGGGCGATGGGCAGGGCGGCTTCGGCGCTGGCGGCGTAGACGGCGGAAGACAGCCCATAGGGCGTGCCGTTGGCGATCTCGATGGCCTGTTCCAGGTCGTCGTAGGGAATCAGGCACAGCACCGGGCCGAAGATTTCTGAGCGTGCGATCGCCATGTGGTTGCTGACGTCGCTGAAGAGGGTGGGGCGAACATAGTAGCCCTGCTCCAGCCCCTCAGGGGCCTCGGTACCACCCAGCATCAAGCGCGCTCCCTCGGCGATACCCTGCTGAATGTATTGGCGTACGCTGTCGCGCTGGCGCCGGGACACCAGCGGCCCCATGGTGGTGGCGGTGTCCGCCGGGTCGCCCACCACCTGCTCCCGGGCGACCGTCAGGGCGATGCGTTCGGCGTCGGCCAGACGAGAACGTGGTATCAGCATGCGGGTGAAGGCGTCGCAGGTCTGACCACTGTTGGCCATCACGTTTTCCACCCCGAAGCGCACCGCCCGGGGCAGGTCCGCGTCCGCGGTGATGATCAGCGGCGACTTACCCCCCAGCTCCTGGCACACTCGCTTGACCCCGGCGGCGGCGTTGATGGCCACCTCGATACCGGCGCGGGTGGAACCGGTGAAAGACACCATGTCGACCCCAGGGTGGCTCGCCAGCAGAGGGCCGATCTCGTTGCCGGAGCCCGTCACCTGGTTGAAGACCCCGGCGGGGAGGCCGACGCTCTGAAAGATCTCGGCCATGATGAAGTCCTGCAGCGGTGTCTGTTCGGCTGGCTTGGTGACCACGGTACAGCCTGCCGCCAGGGCCGGGGCCAGCTTGCCGATCAGCTGATGCAGTGGGTAGTTCCAGGGGTTGATCAGCGCGCACACGCCGACCGGCTCGCGGACGATGGCGACGCCATTGCGGCGTTCGATCTCTTCGGAACGCAAGGCCCGCTCGGCGTAGTAGCGCATGCCTTCGATGGGGCCATCCACGTGCATGGCGGGTGTGATCTGGACCGGGCAGCCCAGGGTGATGACGTGCGCCTCGACCAGGTCTGCGTGGCGCCTTTGCATCTCGTCGGCGACGGCGAGAAGTATCTCGCGCCGTTGCCCGGCGGGGGTCGCCGACCAGTCGGGCAGAGCGCGCCGCGCCGCCTCGACGGCGGCGTCGATGTCCGCTCGGTGCGCTCTTGGCACCGAGGCGCACAGATTCTCGGTGGCAGGGTCGAGGATGCCAAAGCGCTCGCTGTCGCTGGGCGTGTGCCAGCGGCCATCGATAAAGAAGTGTTCTCTGTAGTGCATGGCGAGGTCCTCGTTGGCTCGGATGATGATCAAGACCGGCGTATGCCGTCGCGGTCAGCCTGGCAGCCCTTTATCCGGACCTGCCGCGCACGACCACTTCATGGCCGACCTCTTCCGGCTCGGTGTCGGTCAGTTCGGCGGGGAAGCCGTCGCCGAGCACCTCGACGTCGCAGTCGTCCTCGAGGCGCCGGATGATGTTGGATGACCACTCACGGGGGCCATAGCGCTCTTGGCCATCCTGAAAGATGTCGAGCAGCAGCGGCGATATCTCGAGGGGCACCTCGAGGCTTCTGGCCAGGGCGTCGAACAGGCCCACGTCCTTGAGCACCAGATCCATGGTGAAGCTGATATCGCGGCTACCGTTGAGAATGACCTGGGATTCGGTCTCGTGGACAAAGGAATTGCCCGAGGAGATACGGATGGCCTCGAAGGCGGTGTTCATGTCCAGGCCGGCCTTGCGAGCCACGGTCAAGGCCTCGGCCACCGAACACAGATTGGCGGTGGCGAGGTAGTTGGTCAGTACCTTGAGCATCGAGGCCGTGCCCAGAGGTCCGGTGTGCAGGACCCGACGCCCCAGGGTGGTCAGCACCGGCAACACCCGTTCAAAGGTGTCGCGATCACCGCCGGCGAAGATCGAAATGTTGCCGGTGGCGGCGCGGTGGCAGCCGCCGGAGACCGGTGTCTCCATGGCGAGGGCGCCGGTGGCGGCGACCCTGGCGGCGATGCGTACCAGTTCCTGGGCATCGGTGGTGCTCATCTCCAGCCACACCTTGCCGGCAGAGAGCCCGGCGATGACCCCATCCTCGGCTTCCATTACCGCGCTGCAGGCGCGAGGAGATGGCAGGCAAGTGATGATCATATCGCTGGCCTCGGCCACTGCTCTGGGGCTGCTGGCGGCGGCAGCGCCCTGGTCGATGAAGCGTCGAGTGATCTCGGGGTCGAGGTCGCGGATCGTGACGTGATAGCCGTTGCGCAGCAGGCTGCCGGCGAGCTTGCCGCCGACGTTGCCAAGTCCGATAAAGCCGATGTTCATGGGAGGTCATCTCATGCCGGTGAGCCGATCACCTTGCAGTGACATCCTTGCGCGGTGGCGGATGAAATGCTGCAGGTAGGCTTCACGCTAGGCACGGCGGGGGCAGACGACAATTCATCTTTTCTTGGTGATTGGTCACTTTTGTTGAGTGAAGGCGACTCAGCCCCGCTGACTCAGCAGCCAGGTGCTGAAGGCCTCCACTCGCGGATCGTCGGCCAGATGGGAGGGGTAGGCGATGCCCCATTCGCCGCTGGCGGGCTGTACCTTGCCCGCCGGGTTGATCAGCCGACCCGTCGCCAGGTCATCCTCGGCGAAGGGGCCATTGACCAGGGCGACGCCTTCACCTCGGGCGGCCATCTCGAGCGCCGCCGCCAGGGTGTCGACCTGAAGGGCGCGTGGTGGCGCGGGCCGTGTGGCAGAAGGCGACTGGGTGTCGAACCAGCCCTGCCAGCTCCAGCTCTCGGTGTAGACGCTGATCAGCGGGAAGGCCTGCAGCGCCTCGGGGGATAGCGGCAACGAATGCCCCATCACCAGCGAGGGGCTGCACACAGGGGTCAGCGTCGAGGGAAACAGCGGTGTCCAGTCAAGTCGAGAGGGTAGTGGGCCATCACGGAAGAGGATGGCGATATCGGCGTGAGCGCTGTCGAAGGTCCAGTCCAGGCTGTAGGTCTTTATCCTCAGTTCGGTCTCGGGATAGCGCTGGTGAAATTGTGCCAGTCGTGGGGCCAGCCAGCGGATCGAGGTGGTTACGTAGACCTGCACGCGCAGAGGCTCAAGGCAGGACTGGCGACGCAGTGTTTCGGCGCCCAGGATCAGCGCTTCCAGGGCGTCGCGCACAACAGGGTAGAAACGTCGCCCGGATGCGGTGAGCTCGATATGCCGACCCCGGCGGGCGAACAGTTTCGTCCCCAGGCTCTGCTCCAGACGCTGTATCTGGTTGGCGATGGCGGGGTGGGAGAGGTGCAGCTCCTCGGCTGCGGCGCGCAGGCTTGATAGTCGCGCCGCGGCCTCGAATCCCTTCAGCGCACTCAAGGGCGGCAGGCGATCCAGCGGCAGCGGTGCCGTGGATGTCTGATGACGCGGGACGTCAGACAACGCGGGACGACAGCTGGCGCGCGGCCTGCACCAGGTTCTTGGAGTAGCGGCGCGCCTCCTGGGGGCTCAGGGTGTCGCTGCTGATGGCGGCGCTGATCGCTGCGATGGGCTCGTTGCGCAGGTTGAGCACCGGTGCGGCGATGCAGCTGACGCCCTGCTCAGGCGCGCCGTTGGAGGTGGCGTAACCGAGCCGATGGGCCCGCCCCAGTTCCGCCATGACGCCTTTCACTCCCTTGTTCTCGGGAGCAAGACCAAGCTCGTCGGCGAGATAGCCCTGCCAGGAGTCCTCGTCGCGCATTGCCAGGATGATCTTGCCACTGGCGGCTTCGTGCAGCGCCATGGTCTTGCCCACGTAAAGGTTGAAGTTTGCACCGCTGGCACCGTCGATCTTGGTCACCACCACTACCTTGTTGCCGATGGGCACGCACAGAAAGATGGTCTTGTGGATTTCGTTTTTCAGGATTTCCGCGATCGGATAGAAGTAGGGTATCAGGCTCTGCTTATTATAGATGGTGGAGGATATCTGGAAGATGCGTGAGCCGATGCAGTAGGACTTCTTGCGGCTTGGATCCTGGGCCACCAGCTGGTGGTGAAGCAGGGCGTTGATGACACGGTGACCGGTGGCCGGCGAAATACCGGTAGCGTCACAGATTTCCGAAAGCGTCATGGGATAGCTGGTGGCCGCCAGCAGGTCCAGGATCATGACGCTATGATCGACCGCCGGAGCCTTGGTCTTTTCCGAGGTCCTTTCCGAATTCATGATCAGCCGCGGTCTCCAAAACGCGAATGCGAGGACGAATGCAGATGACTCGTCCGGTCAGGCTCAGGGGCGATGTGGCTCCTGGGCGTCGTTCAGATCGGGTGGTCCTGAAGGATCAGGTCGGCCCCCTTTTCCGCCACCATCATCACCGGTGCATTGAGGTTACCCGAGGTGATGTTGGGAAAGATCGAGGCGTCGATGACCCTGAGCCCGGACACGCCATGCACCCTGAGACTGCCATCGACCACCGCCTCGCGAGGGTCGGGCCCCATGGCGCAGGTACCGCACAGATGATAGATGGAGCCTGCGTTGGCGCGAAAGTACTCTAACATGCTTTGGTCATCGTGGACGGCATCCGCCGGAGTGACCTCGGCGTCGATGACGGCACCCAGGGCCGCCGTTTCGGCCAGCGCGCGAATGAGCCGGCTGCCCTGAATGGCCTCGTCCTGATCTCGCCGGCTTCCCAGATAGTTCGGCCGGATCACCGCCGGCTCATTGGCATCGGCGCTGGCCAGCTCGATGGCGCCACGACTGTCGGGACGGCAGGAATTGAAGGCCAGCAGGAAGCCGGAGTAGGCATCCGCGGTCAGTGTCGTGTCCGGCGGTGCCGGGATGCGATAGGACAGCGGGTTGAAGTAGAGCTGGATATTGGGCACGGGTTCGTCGGCATGGCCGCGAAAGAAGCCGCCGGCCTGGTTGACGCTCATCGCCAGCGGGCCGCTGCGATTGATCAGGTACCTCATCGTTGCCCTGGTCAGGCCGGGCAGAGAGTTGAAGTCGTCGTTCAGGGTCCGGCAGTTGGCGCGATAGAAGTAGCTGACGGCCAGGTGATCCTGCAGGTTTCGGCCCACGCCGGGCAGCTGCTGGAGCGCTGCGATCCCGTGTTGTCGCAGCTTCTCGCTGTCCCCGAGCCCCGATAGCATCAGCAGCTTTGGCGAGTCCACCGCACCGGCGCAGACGATCACCTCGCGGCGTGCGCGCAGGGTCTTCAACTGGCCTTGCTCTCGGTATTCAATGCCGCTGGCGCGACGCTGATCGTCGAACAGCACCCGTTGAACCTGGCTGACGTGCTTGAGGGTGAGATTGGAGCGCTCGAGCGCCGGCTTCAGGTAGGCAGTGTTGCTGGAATCGCGACGGCCTCGGCGGATGTTCGTCTCATAGAGGCCGGCACCTTCGATGGAGGCGCCATTGAAGTCGTCATTGAGCGGGTAGCCGAGTTCATCGGCAGCCCTGAGGTAGGACTGGCAGATCGGATGGGCGATTTCCTTGAGCGGGGTGATGCCGATCAGTCCCTGGCTCGAGTGGAATTCGGTATCGCCCGCAGGGTGCTGCTCGAGTTTCCTGAAATAGGGCAACAGCGCCTGGTAGCCCCACCCCGGGTTGCCCGCGCGCTCCCAGTCATCGAAGTCCGATGGCTGGCCTCGCACATAGATCATGGCGTTGATCGAGCCCGATCCTCCCTGGACCTTGCCCCGGGGTGTGTAGATCCGCCGGTTGGCCAACGCCGGCTCCTCGGCGCTGTAGTACATGTAGTTGTAGCCGGGGTGATAGTAGGTCTTGGCAAAGCCCACCGGCACCCGAAGCCAGGGGGAACTGTCACGGCCGCCGGCCTCGACGATCAGTACCTTGTGGCGTCCGCTGGCACTCAGCCGGTGGGCCAGCACGCAGCCTGCGGAACCTGCACCGACGATGATGAAGTCGTAGTCCATCGCCTCAGGCCTCCGGTCGGGTCTTCCAGCGGGTGCAGGACTGCTGGACGACGTCGTAGGGCGTGGCGTCCATGCTCAGGTGCAGGCGCTTGCCGGTGTAGGGCGAGTGGGCCCTGACCACCGCCATGTCCAGTTCCACCCCGAGCCCCGGTCGATCGGAGGGAATGATAAAGCCGTCACTCCACTCGATCTTGGCTTCGAGCACCTCGGCGTGGAAGCCGTCCCAGGTGCCGATGCTCTCCTGGATCAGGAAGTTGGGTGTGGTGGCGGCGAGCTGAATGCTGGCCGCCGCACCCACCGGGCCGTTGTACAGGTGGGGCGCTATCTGGGCGTAGTGGACCTCGGCCAGGGCGGCGATCTTCTTGCCTTCGAGGATGCCGCCGACCCGGCCAAGGTTCATCTGCAGGATCGAGGCGGCCTGGTGGCGCAGCAGGTCATGGAACTCGTACTTGGTGGTCAGCCGCTCACCGGTGGCCACCGGGATGGAGGTATGGTCGGCGACCCTGGCCATGGCCTCGCTCTGGCCGGGTGGCACCGGCTCCTCGAACCACAGCGGGTCAAAGGGTTCGAGGCGCTTGGCCAGGCGGATCGCCGAGGCCGGCGTCATCTGGCCGTGGGTACCGAACAGCAGGTCGCAGCCGTTGCCGACCGCCTCACGGATGCGCTGGCAGAAGGTTGCGCTCTTTTCCAGCGCCTCCAGTGACAGCATATGCCCGCAGTAGGCGGTGTAGGGGCCCGCCGGATCGAACTTGAGCGCGGTAAAGCCGAGGGCCTTCTGCTCCAGGGCGCACTCCACCGCCAGCTCGACATTGTCGTAGTCATAGTCGCCGCCGGGGGCCCGGGGGTAGAGATAGGTGTAGGAGCGCAGCCGGTCGTGGAGCTTGCCGCCGATCAGTGCATGTACCGGCTGGCCGGCCGCCTTGCCGACGATGTCCCAGCAGGCCATCTCGAGGCCGCTGAGCACCCCCATCATGGTCAGGTCCGGGCGCTGGGTGAAGCCGCTCGAGTAGGTCTCGCGATACAGCCGTTCCAGATGGTGGGGATCCCGTCCCTTCAGGTAGCGCTCGAACACGTCCTCGATGGCGGCGACCACCACCTGCGGGTGGAAGGTCGCCGCATAGACCTCGCCGACGCCCTCGATGCCACAGGCGGTTCCCAGTTTGACGAAGATCCAGTACATGCCGCCGATGTGGGGCGGAGGTGTGGCGACCACATGGCTTTCACAACTGACGACTTTCATGAACGGCGAGTCCTCTGAAAAGGGCAGCAAGCGGCCGACCGCCCGGCGTAGACGCGGCGGTGATGGGCTTGGGTGTGGGGTGGCGCGGGATGGCGTCAGTAGTTCAATACCACCAGCCGGGTCTGGGTGTAGTCCAGCATGCCGTGCTTGCCGTCGTCGCCACCGAGGCCCGAACGCTTCCAGCCGGCGTGGTAGCCCTGGTAGGGGTCCGATGGGGTGCGATTGATGTAGACCTCGCCTGCCTCGATGTTGTGGGCCACCTTCATGGCGGTGCGGTAGTTCTCGGTGAACACCACCGAGGCAAGGCCGAACTGGTGGTCGTTGGCCAGCGCCAGGGCTTCATCCACATCGGCGTAGGTCAGCACCGGCAATACCGGGCCGAAGATCTCTTCCTGGACGATCTCCATGTCCTGGCGGCAGTCGGTCAGCAGGGTCGGCGGGTAGAAGTGTCCGGGGCCAGGGGGAATCACGCCGCCGGTGGCCAGGGTGGCGCCGTCGTCGATGGCACGTTCGACCATCTGGTGGACATTGAGGCGGGTGTTCTCGTTGATCAGGGGGCCCATGTGGCTGGGGTCCTCGGCACGATTGCCGAAGGTGCAGGCCTCCATGTTGGCCTTGAGCAGGGCGATGAAGGGCTCGGCGATGGACTGATGCACGTAGACCCGCTCGATGGCGGTACACAGCTGGCCGCAGTTGGTGGTCTTGGAGGCCACGATCTGACGGGCGGCCTGCTCGAGGTCGGCGTCGGGCTCGACGATGGCCGGTGACTTGCCACCCAGTTCCAGCGACGACTTGGCGATATTGACCTGGGAGTACTCCAGCACCTTGCGGCCGGCGCCGACGCTGCCGGTGAGGGTGATCATGCCGACCCTTGGGTGAGTACACACGGCCTCGGCGGTGGCGTGGTCCATGCTCAGGATGTTGACCACCCCCGGCGGGATCTCGGCCGCCTGGACGGCCCTGGCAATTTCGAAGGCCGAACGCGGAGTGTTGTTGCTCGGGCGCACGATCACGCTGTTGCCGGTGATCATCGCCGGTGCAATCTTGCGCAGCAGGGTGAAGACGGGGTAGTTGAAGGGAATCAGGCAGGCCACCACGCCGATCGGCTCCCGAGTGAGCAGCAGGCTCTCGTCAGGGGTGTCGCTGGGCACGATATCGCCCTCGATCCGTCGCGCCCATTCGGCGTGGTAGCGGGTGATATCGGCCGCGTATACCGCCTCGTTGGTGGCGTCCTCGAGGCTCTTGCCCGACTCTTCGGCCAGCGCCCGCCCAATGGCCTCGCGACGCTCCATCAGGGCGTCGGCCAGGCGCTGCATATGTACCGCCCGCTCGGCACTGGTCAGCCTGCGCCAGTGCTTCTGGGCCCTGGCCGCGACCTCGACAGCTTCCATCGCCTGGGCGTTGGTGGCGGCCTGGACCTCGCCCACCATCGCTCCCGTGGCGGGGCAGTAGACCGGGATCATGCTGGCCTGGGGGGCGCTGACAAAGTCGTTGTTGATGAAGTTCCCATCGGTGCTCATGGCTGATTCCTCGTCAAGTTCAAACCAGCCTAGGAAGCGACCCTGAGGGCGTCAAGAAAATTCCCTATGTAGAAATAAAATTCCGCATATGGAATATGTGGCGGTGTGCTGGTGCCTGTATGCGAGCCGGCAGGAAGCCATGACAGCGCCAGGTAAGGCCCGAGAAAGCGCCGAGGAAAGCAACATCAGGCGCCCTGCCGGCGACGGCCAGCAGGGCACGTGTCATCGGGCCTAGCGGGTGGCGACCACCACGCGGCCTCTGACCTTACCTTCCATCAGGCGCTCTGCGGTGGTGATGGCCTCGCTCAGCGGGATCTCGCTGGCGATGTCGTCGAGACGCTCTTCAGGCATCAGCTCGGCCAGGCGCTGCCAGGCTTCCAGGCGAACTTCTCTGGGCTGCATCACGCTGTCGATGCCGGCCAGGGTCACGCCGCGCAGGATGAAGGGCATCACCGTGGCGGGAAGGTCCATGCCCTGGGCCAGGCCGCAGGAGGTCACCGTGCCGCCGTAGCGGGTCGAGGCCAGCACATTGACCAGGGTGTGGCTGCCGACGCTGTCGACGGCACCCGCCCAGCGTTCCCTGGCCAGGGGCTTTCCGGGCTGTTCGAGCTCGCTGCGGTCGATGATCGAGGTGGCGCCCAGTGCCTTCAGATAGTCCGCCTCCTCGACCTTGCCGGTGGAGGCAACGACTTCGTAGCCCAGCTTGGCCAGCAGGGTGATGGCAAAGCTGCCGACGCCACCGCTGGCGCCGGTGACCAGCACCTCGCCCTGGTCCGGGGTCACCCCGTGGCGCTCCAGCGCCAGCACCGAGAGCATGGCGGTGTAGCCGGCGGTGCCGATGGCCATGGCGTTTCTGGTGCTGAAGGCTTCGGGCAGCGGGATCAGCCAGTCGCCGTTCAGCCTAGCCTTCTGGGCCAGCCCGCCCCAGTGCTTCTCGCCGACGCCCCAGCCGTTCAGGACCACCCGGTCACCCGGCTGGAAGTCCTGGTGCTGCGAGGCTTCCACCACGCCGGCAAGGTCGATGCCCGGGACCATGGGGAAGGACTTGACCACCGGGCCCTTGCCGGTGATGGCCAGCCCGTCCTTGTAGTTCAGGGTGCTGTAGTCGACGTTCACGGTCACGTCGCCCTCGGGCAGGGCCTGGTCATCAAGTGCCTCGATGGCGGCCTTCTGAGTGTCGCCTTCCTTGCGGATCACGATGGCGTCGAACATGGCGGTCTCCTTTTTAGACGGTTTGTCTATAAATTGGCGCAAGCAGTATCAGGGCGCCGTATACGACCCCGCAGGAGCGGGCTCTTGGTTCAGTGTCGGACTATTGTCAAGTCAGGTCGGCTCAGTTCAGTTCATGGCGACGGACGACCCTGGCGTTGGGTGTCCAGGCTCGAAAAGAAGCTGTCGGTGAACACATCGATCGGGCGCGGGCTGCGTTCCAGCCTGGCGCGCATGATGGCGCCCTCCCAGCCGATCCAGAAGGCCTCGGCCAGCCGGTCAGGGTCTCTGTCGGAGGCGATATCGCCGTGGTGGCGGGCTTCTTCCAGGCAAGCGGCGAGACGTCGTTGCCAGTCGGCGAGCGTGGCGATCAGCTGCTCGCGGTAGTCCGGTGGCAAGCCAGCCGCCTCCTGACCGAGATTGCCCACCAGACAGCCACGGCGATAGTCGTGGCGTGCCATGCCGGCCTTGGCATCGTCGACAAAGGCCTGCACGCGCTCGAGCGGTGGCCGGGAATCGTCTTGCAGATGGCGGTCTAACTTGTCGGCAAAATAGCGGGCGTAGCGCTCGAGCACCGCCTGGCCGAAGGCTTCCTTGCTGGCAAAGTAGTGATAGAAGGAACCCTTGGGCACCCCGGCACGCTTGAGCATGCCGTCGAGTCCCGCGCTCAGAAAGCCGTGTTCGGTCAGGGTCTCGAGGCCGCTGGCGATCAGCGCCGCTCTGGCGTCGCCCTGGGTGGCGCCGACGCTGTAGTCGGTCTTCGGCGGTCGCCCCCGGCGCCTGGCTATCGTCGGATTGGTCATGCAATGATTTTAGACCAGGTGTCTATAAAATCAATGATGGGGCTGACCACGAGAGGAAACGAGAAGACACGCGAGGGTGGCCACGGGGGGCGACAGCGTCACCTGACACGACACCAGCGGCCCGGTATCGGGCCGCTGGCGCTTGGAGCAGGTCATCGACGAGGGTCTATCAGACCTGGGGTGACAGGCACTCGACCGGCGAGCGAGACTCGCGCGACTTGCGCATCAGGCTGATGACGACAAAGATCGCCGAGTTGACCACCAACCCGCAGAAGCCCGGGTGCCAGCCGAAAGGCGCATCGATGCCGAATTGCAGCAGCAGGGTGATGACGGCGCCGACACTCAGCCCGATAAAGGCCGCGGTCTGGGACGCGCGACGCCAGAACAGGGCACCCAGCAGCATCGGCAGCAGTTGCACAATAATGCCGTAGGCTCCGAGCAGCAGGCTGACCAGCGAGCCGGGGTTGGCCAGTGCCAGCAGGTACGCCATCAGCGATATCGCGATGACCCCGTAGCGCGTCAGTGACAGCGCCTTGTGCTCGGGCAGGGCGCGCATCCTGGGCGTGAACTGGACCACGTCACGTACCAGGATGGTGGCCGAGGTGTGGGCCAGGTTGGCGGCGGTCGACATGGCCGCCGCCAAGGCGCCGGACAGTGCCAGTCCGATCACCCAGGCGGGCAGGTCGGCGAGTTCCACCACGATGGTCAGCAGCACCCGGTCAGGCGAATCCAGTGGCGTGTCGGCGAGCAGCACGATGCCGGCGAAGCCGATGATCAGCAGCGGTACCAGCAGGTAGCTGTAGAGCGGGTAGAGCACAAAGACACGCTTGAGCGTCCTGACGTCCTTGGCGCTGTAGAACTTCATGAAGATGTGAGGCCACATCACGCAGCCCAGCGCGCTGACCAGCACCGCAGTGGAGAAGGCGCCCCAGCCCATCCCGGTGGCACCGGGCATGGTCAGATATTCCGGCGCCTGGTCCTTGATCTGCTGGAACATTTCACCGACGCCGCCGAAGAACTGCTTGGCCGTGGTCAGCCCCAGTGCCCAGGCGATGACGACCATCATCAGGCCCTGCATCAGGTTGGTCCAGCCGATGCCCTGAAGGCCGCTGGCGTAGACGTAGGCGGCCACCACGCCGCAGGCCAGTAGACTGCCCAGCCAGAACGGAATGGTGCCAGAGGTCGCCGCTTCGAACAGCATGCCGGCGCCAGCGATCTGGATGGTCAGGTAGGGAATCATCGCCAGCACGCTGACGACACCGATGACCAGGCCCAGCACATTCTTTGGAGTGGGGTAGCAGGCCGACAGAAACTCGGCCTGGGTCAGAAAGCCGTGGCGGCGACCCAGCCGCGAGATATGCGGCGCGATCAGCCACCACACGATCACCGCCAGCGTCAGGTAGGCGATGATGTAGAACGCCGGGGCGCCCTTGCTGTAGGCCCAACCCGGTGCACCGAGGAAGGCAAAGGCGGAGAAGATCTCGGCACCGAGGATGAAGAACAGCACCAGCAGGCCCATATGGCGACCGCCCGCCACGTAGCCTTCCAGCGAGGAGCCCTGGCCACGCCTTGCGCGCAGGCCCACCAGCAGCACGATGACCAGATAGCCCACCGTCATGGCGGTGATCAGCAGAGAATCACTCATGGTCTGCCTCCTCGCCGGTATCCTTGCGATAGGCGATCAACAGGCCCACGAACAGCGCGAAGACCCAGGCCACGTACCAGAACATGAAGAACGGCATGCCGAGCACCATCGGATCGATGCGATTGGCGATCAGCGCACCCGGCCACACCATGGCCAGGGTGCACAGCACGAAGTAGATCAGCAGGCCCTTGGAAGGCATGCCTTTTTGGTGGTTCATGGGAAGACCTCTTGTTGTTGAGTGTGGTCGTTGTCGGCATCGCCTCAGCGATGGTCGCTCAAGGCGCCAAGAGCGATGGCAACCAGCAGTCGGCTGCCCACGGGAATGATGGCGTCGTTGAAGTCGTAGCGAGCGTTATGAAGCGGCGGGGTGGTGTCCGATTCGGCGCTGCCGAGGAAGAAGTAGGCTCCCGGGCACTTTTCGAGCATAAAGGCGAAGTCTTCACCACCAAGGCTGGGATTCACGTCGCGCTCCAGTGCGGTCTCGCCCAGCAGTTCCTTCGCGGTGGCGATGACGTGGTCGGTCGCCGCCGGGTGATTGACCGTGGCCGGAAAGATGCGCTGGTGATCGACCTCGATCTCGCCGCCGTAGGTCGCCGCCACACCATCGCAGGTGCGCTGGATGGCCTCGGCGATGCGATCCTGGGTAGCGCTGTCGAGGGTTCGCACCGTGCCGCTCAGTCGGACCTCGTCGGGAATGATGGCGAAGCCGTCGAGTTCACCTCCCTTGATGCCGCACAAGCTCAGTGCCGCTGGAGACAGCGGGTCGGCATCGCGCGAGACCACGCTGTGCAGGGCCTGGATCAGAGCGCCGGCCATTCTGACCGGGTCGGTAGAAAGGTGTGGGTTCACCCCGCCGTGGCCGCCCTTGCCGCGGATGCAGATATCCAGGCGATCGGTGGCGGCCATGATCGGGCCCGGGCGAATCGCCACCTGCCCCAGGGGCAGAGCCGGCCAGTTGTGCAGGCCGTAGATCGCATCCATGGGGAAGCGCTCGAACAGCCCCTCCTCGACCATCGCTCGTCCACCGCCCAGGCCTTCTTCCGCCGGTTGGAACACCAGCTGGATGGTGCCGGAAAAATCGCGGTGGCGGGCGAGGTAGCGAGCGGCGCCGATCAGCATGGTGGTGTGGCCATCGTGGCCGCAGGCATGCATGACACCAGGCACTTCGGAGACATGGCCGTGGTCGCTTGCCTCCTGAATCGGCAGCGCGTCCATGTCGGCGCGCAGGCCAATACGGCGACCGTTGTCGGGGCCAAGCCCTCTGATGGTGGCCACGACACCGGTGCTGCCCAGGCCGTGGTCGAAGGGTATGTCGAGCCGCTCGAGTTCATCGCAGACACGCGCGGAGGTGGCGTGTTCCTTGAAGCCGAGTTCCGGATGCCGATGAAAGTGCTGGCGCAGTTCGGTCAGACTGCTGTGTTGGTCGTCGAAGAAGGTGGGGTCGATAGGCTGGGTCATGATATTCCGGACGCTTGTTGATTGTGTCCTTCATCATGGTTGGCGGTATGTCATAGATAAAATATTATTATTTTTATATTTCCATGCTTTTATTGTATGGATTTGCCGTATGAGCCGTCGACTTGGGTGAATCCTGGCACTGGCGTGGTGGCCCCGCTCAACAAGGATCGAACATGGACTTCAAGCAGCTGCGCTACTTTCTGACGGTGGTCGAGGAGGGCGCGATTTCCAGCGCGGCAAGAAAGATCCCGTTGGCCCAGCCGGCCTTGACCCGCCAGCTCAGGCTGCTGGAGGAGTCGGTGGGAGCCACCCTGCTGGAGCGATCACGTCAGGGCGTAAGCTTGACCGCTGCGGGGGTTGCCTTTCACGGCGAAGCGCGACGACTGTTGCGAGAGTTCGAGACCGCCAAGCTCGATGCTCGTCGGATTGCCGATGGACAGCTCGGACAGCTGCGTCTGGGCGTCACCGTCATGCACCTGTGGGTGCCTCAGATCGTCAAGCTGCTCAACGGGTATCGCCAGCGTTACCCGGACGTCAGCCTCAAGGTACAGTCGCTGCTGTCCGCGCCCCAGGTGGAGGCGCTGCGCCATCATCAGCTGGATGCGGGGATGCTGTTCTTTCCCCCTGACGATGATGATCAGCTCGACAGCCACTGCCTCTATGAAGACCGTCTTGTGCTGGTAGCCAGCGAAGGGTCGCGCCTGGCGCAGCATCCCCCCTCTCGACTGGCGGACCTGGCCGGTGAAGACTTCATCTGGTTCGAGCGTAGCGCGACACCGGTCTATCACGACAAGCTGATCCATGCCTTTCAGCGACGTGGCTTCACCCCCCACGTGGTGCAGGAAGGCACCGACAACGCCACCATGCTGTGCCTGGTGGCGGCGGGCATGGGCTGCACGATATTGCCGGAAATGACCATGGCCGGGGCCCCGGAAGGCGTGGTCAGCTTTCCTCTGGAGGATCTGGATATAGTGCTGCCACTGATGCTGGTCTGGCGCAGGGATGCCAGCCTGCCGGCGGTCCGACGCTTGATCGAGGTGGCAGAGTCGCAATCGCTGGCCTGAACGGCCGCGCCCTGTTATCTGCGCTTGGCCTGGTGCCGTGCAAAAGGCCACCCGAGGGGTGGCCTTTGCCATTGCTGCGAGGCTTGGTGTCAGGTGCTGTGCATTACAGCACCATGGCGGCGATCCAGGCGAACACGAGCATGCCGATGTTGCAGTGCAGGAAGGTGGGGATGACGCTGTCGCGAATATGGTCGTGTTGGCCATCGGCGTTAAGCCCGGCGGTGGCGCCCAGGGTGATGGTCGAGGCCGGGGAGCCAGCGTCGCCCAGGGCCGCCGAGGCGCCCAGCAAGGCCATCGCCGCCAGCGGGTCGAAGCCCAGGGTCAGCGCCAGTGGCAGGTAGATGGGTGCCAGGATCGGCACGCTGGCGAAGGAGTCACCGAAGCCGATGGTGATGAACAGTCCCACCACCAGCATCACCGCTGCGCCCAGCGCCATGTTGCCGCCGATCAGTTCGGCCGACGCCGCTACCAGAGGCTCGATTTCGCCGGTGGCGGTCAGCACGCCGGCAAAGCCGGAGGCGACGGTGATGATGACCGCGATCTGCGCCATCATCCGCAGCCCGTCGGTGAAGACGTCATCCTGCTCCTGCCAGCGGAAGATACCGGAGACCCCCAGGATCAGAAAACCGACCATGGCTCCGAGCAACAGCGAGTCGAACTTGAGCTGAAAGACCAGGGCCACCGCCAGGGCTCCCAAGGTGATGACCAGCTGTAGCGGCTTCAGGCGAGCCGGCGAGGCGGGCCTGGCGGCGGCGGCGGTGGTGCTTGGTGTGACGTAGTCGCGCGGGCGGCGATAGCTGATAAAAACGGCCACCAGCAGCCCCGCGACCAGGCCCAGCACCGGTAGTGCCATGGCCTTGGGGGCCATGTCGGCGGTGGCGGTCAGCCCGTAGTCCGCGCCGACGCTGTTGACGTTGGCCAGCAGGATCTCGTTGAGAAAGATGGCACCGAAGCCGGTGGGCAGCAGCAGGTAGCTGGCGCTGATCGAGCAGGCCAAGATGCAGGCCACGGCGCGGCGGTCGACTCGCAGGCGATCGAGCACCACAAGCAGCGGAGGCAGCAGGATCGGAATGAAGGCGATGTGCACCGGCACCAGATTCTGCGACATCAGTGAGGCGACGATGAACAGGCCGAACAGCGTCCACTTCACGCCCTTGCGGGTACTTTGCTCGTCGCTGCCGAGGCGCGCCGAGATAGCATCGGCCAGCAGTTCGAGCAGGCCCGAGCGTGACAGCGCCACGGCGAAGGCGCCGATCATCACGTAGGTCAGGCCGACCTGGGCGCCGACCAGCAGGTTGTCATTGAAGGCGCCGATGGCGTCGTTCATCGACAGCCCGGCGTGCAGCGCGCCTAGCATGGCGGCGCTGATCAGAGCGATGGCCACGGGGATCCGCAGCAGGCACAGCACGATCATGCTGAGGATCGTCAACACCGCCGCGTTGATGTGGTAGCCGACGGCCAGGGTCGAGGCGTAGATCAGGGCGCACAGAGCAATGGTCGGCAGTGCGCGGGTGCGGGCAAAACGGTTTGCCTTGGGAGAAGGGTCGGTAAGGGCGGTCTCTTGCATGGGGTCTCCGGCTCGTCATGAGCCACGTGTCCAGGGGGCGTGAGAGTGCCGGCGAGCGTGGCGTTACCGCGGAGGGCTGGTCCTCTTCTAGGGGAGGTTGAAGCCTGACGGCCGTTCGCTAGCGGGCGAATGATACCCCAAACCTGGGCCGTGGCCCGCACTGGTCTCGATAGTTGCCTCGATAGCTGTCTCGATAGTGGTCTCGATAGTGGTCTCGATAGTCGCCGCCATGGTGGCAAGGGGGGAAAGGAGGAAAGGAAGAAAGCAAAGACGCGGCTACGCTGCCTTCCATTAAAAACGCCGCCCCGGAAGGGGCGGCGTGAATCGCCAGGACGCGTCGGCGAAAAGCGGGGCGCTGAAACGCTGTCTCTCAAGCCATCGCTCAGGCGGGTACCGCCTGGGCGGCGCCAGAGGAAGTCGGTACTGCAGGCATGGACGTTGGCAGAGTCGCCATTAGCGCGCGCTCCAGGTCCATGGCCTTGCACTTGTAGGCGGTGCAGTTGGCGCAGTGAACGCTGTCGCCGTCGTCTTGACCAACAGGCAGCGTGAAGCGGGAGTGGCCACAGATGGTGCAGCTCAGGTCCAGGGCGACGGTGATCATGCGACTCGCTCTCCCTTGGTGTGCTGCTGCTCGATCAAGGCATCGTGCTCACGTCGCATGGCCATCATCAGGCTGCGAGACTTGTTGAGAAAGCGCAGGCGGTCGGGCGTCTGCTGTTCTTCCCAGGCGCCCAGGGTGGCATGAAACTCACCGCACTCGGTGCAGTTCAGCTCTTCCCAGTCATTGGGCTGAGCCGTTACAGGTCCCGGTGTGCTGGCCAGGTCGTGGCCACAGCGGGTACAGGAAATCGGGTAGTACACGGGTCGCCCTCCTTGGCGCATGACGTGCCGTCGTTCGTTCCGTTGTGGAAGCGAGGCTGCGTATGGCCCTCCTAGCCGAGCCTCAACGGTACGAAAGGTTCTCATCGCCAGGCTTGATATGCAAGTATTGTATAGGTTTTCTGTCGCCGGAAGCGTATCGACATTTCGCCGTCATTACCGTCTTTCCGAGCAGCGCCCATATCATGACGTCAAAAGATGACGCCTTGATGATCAGAGTGACGAAAGCTGTCGTAAAACTTTTTCTTGTACGTTACTTGTTCTTGATCTAATTTTTGTACATGAACTGCGTCGTCCTGGTTGAACAGCCCCGACAGAGAGGTTCCCGGAAGGCGCGCAGTGGCGACGCGACATCTCGGAGCAATCACCGCAAGGAGGCGAGAGCATGAAAAAAGCAATGTCTGCCGCAACGTCGTTCCTGCCGAGCTGCGTGCTCGGCGTAGCGCTGCTCGCTGGCGGGGTGGCCGAAGCGGATCAGCAGCAACAGCAGGATCCCTCACGCAATCTGCTCGAAGTCGCCCAGGCCGACGGACGTTTCTCGACATTGCTTGATGCTGTCGAGAAGGCTGGCCTCGACGAGCCGCTACAGGGAGATCAAACCTATACGCTCTTTGCTCCAACGAACGAAGCCTTCGGTACCCTGCAGCCAGGACAACTCGATGAGTGGATGAGCGACGACAAGGCCTCCCACCGACGTCTGGTCGAGGTCGTTTCCTACCACATGGTGGAAGGAGAAGTGTCACTGGAGGAGTCATCCGAGGTGACCACCCTGCAGGGAACCGACATGGCCATCGACGCCCAGGAAGGCTCGGCAAGCGTAGGCAATGCCGCCGTGGTGGAGTCCGACATCAAGGCCAGCAATGGGGTGATCCACGTGGTGGACAGCGTGCTGATCCCTGAATAACCGATGCTGAGTGACTGACGCCAGTGCAACATCTGCTGCACTGGTCGCCAGAGGCCGGGCACGAGTTCCCCCGGTCACTGTTTCGATAGACCCCTGTCCCGTTTGGCCGCCCGTCGAGGGCGGTTTTTTTGTGTCAGGGCTGTGGATATAGGAAGCAGCGCTCGGCATTGGCAGGCCGCTATTGGCTTAAGAGGACTGCTCGGGATCTCGCTGCCAGTAGCGGCGGGTCAGGCGCACCAGCAGTATCAGGGTGAGGGCTGCATACAATGCCGCCATTGCGTCGTCGGCGACGATGCCGAGTCCCCCGCCAATACCTTCGATCTCGCGTACCGGAGACAGCTTGGAGATATCGAACAGGCGAAACAGTAGATAGCCCAGCGGCAGGATGATGCGTCGTCGGTAGCGCGAGAAGGCCAGCACCGCGATGGGCAGGGCCACCCATTCGTCGAGCACGATCTGGGGCAGGTCGCCGCCGCCCAGCCACATCGAAGCGAAGTGGCAGACGGGAACGGCCAGCACGAGGAGCGTCAGGGTAACGGCCAGGCGCGTGCCGAGCGGCAGCCGGAACAGCCACCAGGCGACCGGTAGTCCGATCAGGGAGCCGACCGTCCCCGGCGCCCAGGGGGAATAGCCCAGGCCGAAGCCGGTGGCAATCCAGATCAACAGGTCCTGCATGGAATCTCTCCTGAGAAGACGGTGGGCAGGGCAGGGCAAGGCCGGGCAGAGCCTGCGCAATATAAAGGACAGCGAATCAGCCGGCTATCGGCGCTGCCGGGTGATCGCCAGGGATGGCGGAGGTCGGTCCGGTGGCCGCGAATTCCCCGGCGGGAACAACGTCCACTTCCACCTCGAGGCGCTGGCGCCCACCACCGGTCACCACGCCCTTGAGCGGCGCCACGTCCTCGTAGTCGCGGCCCCAGCCAAGCAACAGGTGTCGTTCGCCGGCGCGCACACCGTTGGTGGGGTCGAAGTCGAGCCAACCCCAGCCGGGTATCAGCACGGAGAACCAGGCGTGGGAGGCGTCGGCGCCCATCAGTCGAGGCTGTCCTGGAGGCGGTAGCGTCTCGAGGTAGCCGCTGACGTAGCGCGCGGCCAGACCCACCGAGCGCAGGGTGGCGATGGCCAGGTGGGAGAAATCCTGACACACCCCACGGCGATGCTGGAGCACCTGGGACGGTGTCGTCTCCAGGTCGCTGAACTCGCTGTCGTAGCGGAATTCCTCATGGATGCGACGGTTCAAGCGCTCCACGCAGTCCACCAGATCGCCACCAGCGGGAAAACAGTCTTCTGCCCAGGCGGCGAGTAGCGGGCGGCGCTCGATATAGGCGGAGTTTTCAAGAAACGGCTGTGCTTCGCGGAAACCTGGCTGGTGGCGGTCTGCCAACAGCTCTCGACACCGCTCCCAGCCCATGATGGCCTGCGGTGGTGTGGCGCGAGGCGAGGTCATGACCTGCGCCTCCAGCGTGATCTCGAGCTGGGTATGGGGGGTGTCGACCGCGAACAGCGCGATATGGTTGCCGAAGGCGTCCTGTCGGCTCTGGCGTAGCGACTCTCCCGGCGAGATCGACAAATGTGCCCAGGCAACCTGCTGGTAGGCCATCTCACGGGGCATCAGGCAGGCCTCGTTCTCGCTCAATGTCACGATCTCGCTGTAGTGGTAGCGCGTGGTGTGGCGAAGTCGATAGATCATCTGCCGGATCCCGCCGTGACACCCCTGCCAAGGCTGGCCACACGGCACCGCCTGGCGCCGCTGTCTTGAGCAGGGCAGGACAGCGGTGCGCACGAGCCAGGGAGGGCGGAACGAGAAGAGGCAGGCATGGGAAGCGAGGAGGCTCCTGGGTGTAGGCGAATGTTGCAGAAGGTGACGATATCCCCCCCGAACCGTGGCGACAAGATGTACCCGACTCCTGCTGATTGCTCAAGCTCGAAAGGTGGACGTTGTCAGCAACAGGGGTTTTCGACCGGCGTCGCAAGGGCTGATGATAGCTGCCGCTCACGCTCGCCAGGTGCCGCCCGGATTGCACCAGATCGGTGCTCGCTGCCCCTTCTTGCTGGCTCGTGGCGCACTTTCGGCAGGAGCAAGTGGTCGCTTTTTGTCCAAACTGCTCAATTGCGCCCGTCGGTCCGGCGAGAAGGCGCGGCGCTGTGTCCTATTCTCGGCGGCCTGGTACAGAGCTTGCTATACAGCAAGGAGGGACCCGGTACGGTCGAAGGCGGGGGTGCCATCGTCGTTGTCGGGTCGCCGGATGCCGAAAACAATCGAGGGTGTGCCGATGAGCCATGTGGATTGGCAGCAGTACGACTGCGCAGGGTTCTATGACGAACTGGTGGCGACGCCCGGGATGCCGCGGGAGGCGGCCAAGATGCTGTGTAACGTGCTCGCGGGCTTTGCCCCTGACGAGCTGGAAGAGCGCAAGAACGCAGCAGAGATCGCCATTCGCACCATGGGGATCACCTTCACGGTGTATTCCGAGGGCAGCATGATCGACCGCGCCTGGCCTTTCGACATCGTGCCTCGCATCATCCCCGCCGACGAGTGGCGACGCACCGAGGCAGGCCTCAAGCAGCGGGTCGAGGCGCTCAACCTGTTCATCGACGACCTGTACCACGACCAGAAGGTCGTCAAGGATGGCGTGCTGCCGGCGGCGGTACTCGAGCAATCCGTCAACTTTCGCCCCCAGTGTGTAGGGATCGATCCACCCCACGGGGTCTGGGCGCATATCTGCGGCTCCGATCTGGTGCGTGGTGGCGACGGCACCGTCTACGTGCTGGAGGACAACCTGCGGATACCGTCCGGGGTGTCCTACATGCTCGAGAATCGCAACGTGACCAAGCGCGTGCTGCCGGAGCTGTTCGCCTCGGGCAAGATTCATCCGGTCGACGACTATGTGCCCCAGCTTTACGACATGCTGGCGGGCATGTCGCCACGCCATTGGGACGATCCCCAGGTGGTGGTGCTGACCCCGGGTATCTACAACTCGGCCTACTACGAGCACGCCTACCTGGCCCAGCAGATGGGCGTGCAGCTGGTCGAGGGGCCGGATCTGCTGGTCGATGACGACGACGTGGTCTACATGCGCACCGTCCAGGGGCTGACCCGTGTGGACGTGATCTACCGCCGCGTCGACGACGCCTTCCTCGACCCGGAGGCGTTTCGCAAGGACTCGGTACTGGGCGTACCCGGATTGATGCGGGCCTGGCGCAGCGGCAAGGTGGCGCTGGCCAACGCCCCGGGGGCCGGTGTCGCCGATGACAAGGTGGTCTACGCCTTCGTGCCGAAACTGATCAAGTACTACCTGGATCAGGAGGCGCTGCTGCCCAATGTGCCGAGCTACCTGTGCATGCTCGAGGAAGACCGCCGCTATGTGCTGGAGCACCTGCATGAACTGGTGGTAAAGCCCGCCAACGAGTCCGGCGGCTACGGCATGCTGATGGGGCCTCAGGCCTCCCAGGCCGAGCGTGATGCCTTCGCCAGGCTGATCCAGGAGGACCCGCGCAACTACATGGCCCAGCCCATGCTGAACCTGTCCACCACCCCCACGCTGTTCGATGGCAGGCCCGAGCCGCGCCACGTCGACCTGCGCCCGTTCATCCTGTCGGGCCAGGACGGCGCCTACGTCACCACCGGTGGCTTGACCCGTGTGGCCCTGGTCAAGGGCTCGCTGGTGGTCAACTCGTCCCAAGGGGGCGGCAGCAAGGACACCTGGATCGTCGAGACGGGGGAGGACTGAGACCATGCTGATGCTTTCCAGAGTCGCCGAAAACCTGTACTGGATGGCCCGCTACATCGAGCGTGCCGAAGATACCGCCCGGCTGATCAACGTTTCCAGTCACCTGATGCTCGACATGCCCTACCGCCAACCGCTGGGATGGGCGGCGATGGTCGATATCACCGGGGGCGCCGAGGTGTTCGAGACCCTCTACGACGAGCCCAACGATCGCAACGTGGTGCAGTTCCTGTGTGCCGACCGACGCTACTCCGGCTCGATCCTGTCCGCCCTTGCCCAGGCCCGCGAGAACCTGCGTACTACTCGGGACGTGGTACCGCGGGAGGTATGGGAAGAGATCAATCAGCTTTACATGACTGCCGGTGCCCACGCCGATGCGGGCCTCGGCCCGGGTCGTCGCGAGCGCTTCCTGAAGCTGGTGATTCGTGGCTGTCAGACGTTGATCGGGTTGATCGAGGGCACCCTCAGCTACGGTGGGTCACGGACCTTCATGATGCTCGGGCGCCAGCTCGAACGGGCCGACATGATCACCCGCATCATCGATGTGCGCTCGGCCAACCTGCTGCAGCGTGACAGCGACGAGATTCGTCCGTTCGAGCACCTGCAGTGGATGAGTGTGCTCAAGTCGTTGACGGCCTACCAGATGTATCGACAGCACGTGCGCTGTCGGGTCAGGGCCACCGACGTGCTGCGTTTCCTGGTGCAGGACTCCCTGTTCCCGCGTTCGGTGTCGCGCAGTCTCAAGGACAGCATCCGGGCGCTGCGCTCGCTGCCGCGACATGAGCGCGCCCTGGCCACGGCGACGCTGGTGCTGGCCGATGTGGCCGAGGCCGACGTCCGTGCCCTGGTGCGCTCCCCCGAGGCCCTGCACGACTTTATCGACGTGCTGCAACAGGGCTTTGCCGAGCTGCATACGGCGATCGCCCGCACCTACTTCCCGACCCTCGATGACCTGGGCGATGGCGAGCTACTGGCGGCCAGCGACCAGGCGTGAAGCCAGGCGGGCCCGGTATCCCATGGCCCGCCTGCCCTGAGCCACTGCTGAATCTAGCCAAGGTGGATCTTGCCAGGCCGGATCTAGCCAAGCCGTATCTAGCCAGGCCGGATCTAGCCAAGCCGGACCTTGCCAAGCATTGCGGCCCCTCCTGGAAAGGGAGGGGCGCATGGTGGTGCTAGGTGGGCACCGGGCGGTTCACTGCTGTCGTCGCGCTGCCAGCACCATGTCGTGGATATAGCAAAGCTTGCAGGCGATGGTCGGGGTGATCACCTCCGGCACCAGGTCGAGCAGTCCCATCTCGCGATTCATCTCGTTGAAGCCGAGGCTCAGGCGGCGAAAGGTGGTCAACATCGCTTCGAGGTCCTCGTCGAAGCCGGTGGGGGTGATGCCGAAGTGTCCGGCGGTATCGAGGATGGCGACCATGTCCAGGTAGAAGCCGAAGGTTTCGGCGAAGTCCTCCCAGGGGTGCATGGTGGCGTAGGCCGACACGAAGCGGCCGCGCCAGTCATTCGGTGGTCCCTGCTGATAGTGGCGATCGAGGGCTTCGCTGTAGCTGGGGTTGTTGTGGTCACCGAATACCTCGATGTAGGCCGACTCGTCGCGCCCCTTGATCAACAACTCCCAGTAATAGTGTCCGATCTCGTGGCGGAAGTGGCCGATCAGGGTGCGGTGGGCCTCGTTGAAGTCGTTGCGCAGGCGCTCGCGCTCGACGTCGTCGGCTTCCTTGACGTTGATGGTGATCAGTCCGCCGGCGTGACCGGTGAACACCGGCATGCCCTCGTCGCTGGAGTGCCAGTCGCCTTCCGCCGCCACTTCGTCGGCGAGGAAGGCGAAGGCCAGCGGCGGGTTGGCGCGGCGGCCATCTACCTCGTGGGGCAGCCCCAGCAGGTCGAGGGTGTAGAAAAGCCGGCGCTTGGCACTCTCGAGCTTGGCCCAGCGTTCACGATGGCCGGGCACCGACAGGTCGGGGATGGCCTGGTTGTGGCGACAGCAGTCACACAGCGTCATGCCACGGTCGGCCTCCTCGCTGGTGATCATGCGGTTGCAGACCCCTTCCACGGAATAGTTGTGGCACTTGACCAGCAGCGTAGCGCAGGTGTCGTCGACGCAGCGGTAGCGACCATCGGGCTGAAGATCGACCGTCACCAGGGCATGGCAACCCGGGCACCAGCCAAGTTCGGAGTGGCATACCAGGCAGAGGGTATTGTCGAAGAACAGGCGGTTGTCACAGCGTTGGCAGGGGTAGTGGCGCATTCGCATGCCCTCGGGCGTGGCCAGTCAGGTGTCGTCGCCAGTATAGCCAGGCTACCGGGCGGGCGGCGGGTCGGTCTCGTCTGGAGTGTGCTGAGGCGACTCGGTGGCGTGGGCCGTGGGCGCTGGCGCCGGCGCCAGCGCCTGGGCGAGAAATTTCCGCTGGTCGTCGGCGAAGGCCGCCCGCCAGTCGCCCTCGTAGATCTCGAAGTGGCCGGTGTCGTAGGTCTTGAGTGTGGCCTGTGATCCCAGTGCTTCCGCCAGCCGGTAGCCGGGGGCGATCGGCGCGACGCTGTCACGCAGGCAAAGTTGCAGCAGCACCGGACAGTGAACCTGGCGGGCCCGGGTGACCGGACGGTAGAGCCCGAGCGCCAGCAGGGCGCGTGGCGCAATACGATTGTCGAAGTCGTCATCGACAAACGACAGGATCCCCGTCAGGGCGTCCGGGGCGGAGAGCGCGGCCAGGGTTCCCGGCTCGCCGGCCAGTGGCAGGTACCGGGGCCCTCGGCCGAGGCAGCCCCTGGCTAGGTCGGCGAGTCCTACCCCGGTCATGCGCAGGAAAGTACCAGGTCCTGCGTCCTTGAGCTTGAGCAGCGACGAGGCCCGACCGTCGAGCATCGGATTCATGGCGATGACCGCAGCGACATCGTCGCGACGAGCCGCCAGAGTGATGACATGGGCCGACGAGAATGACGTACCCCAAAGCACCAGCGGGAGGGCCGGTGCCCGGTCCCGGGCGTAGTCGATGGCGGCCGTGTAGTCCTGTTGCTGGCGCTTGATACCGAGTAGCTGGCGAGGCTCGCCGTCGGAGCGGCCGAAGTGACGATAGTCGAAGACCAGCACGCTGTGGCCGGCGTGATGCAGGGCCTGGGCGTAGCCGACAAGGCCGCCTGCCACCGTTCCGCCAAGACCGTGGGCCATGACCACCACCGCACCATCGTCGGCACCTTCGAACCACCAGCCGCGACAGCGAGTATCGCCGCTGTCGAAGGTTACCGCTTCGGCGCAGGACAGCTCGCGGGTGTCGGCACTGTCGAGGGGCAACTGTGTGGCGCTGTTGTCGGGGCTGGCGTCATCACTTTCGCTCATCGGCTGGCCTCCTTCAGGTCGCCATCCAGGCCGTCATCCCGGTCGTCATCCCGGTCGTCATCGAAGACGGCCAAGGTCATGTAGACGCTGTTGGGATCCTCGACATAGCCGGCGAAGGGCGCACAGGGGGTAAAGCCATGACGCGTGTAGAACTGGCGAGCCGGAGCGAAGCCCGGCTGTGAGCCGGTCTCCAGGCTCAGCCGGCGATAGCTCCGCATTCTGGCCTCCTCGATGACCTTGTCGAGCATCAAGGAGGCCAGACCCCGGCGAAGGTGGCTTGGTGCCGTGCGCATGGACTTGATCTCGCCGTGGTCGTGGCTGACTTCCTTCAGGGCGACGCAGCCGACCAGATCGTCATCATCCCACAGCCCCCACAGGGTCACCTCCGGCGCCTTCAGTTCATCCAGGGTCAGGGCATGCCGGCTTTCTGGCGGCGAGGTGGGCGCCAGTTTCTTCAGTCCGCGGCGGTGGGCGCGGATCATCGCCGCCATGGCGGGGGCGGCAGGGTCCTCTTGCTGGAAACGCAACATGGCTACCTCGATGCAGTGGTGCCTTCAGGGTACCTCAGGTGGCACGGTTTTCGGACATCGGGTATGCGGTGGCACGTCGTCTCGCACAGGAGGTCGATGAAGGTGTCTCGCCTGGAGGCTCCTGCGACGCTGTGAGCGTGGTGACGTCTCGGTGACGTCGTGACCAAGGGCGGCATTTATGAATTAAGGGTGGCTTAAGTATCGCCGGGCAAGGTGACGGTATTCCCCAGTCCGAGGCGAATCCCATGCACGCTGTAACCCTGTCGGTAGTGATCCCTGCCCATAACGAAGCCGCCAACCTGCCCACGCTGCTCGATGAGATCGAGCAAGCGTTGTCGCAACAGGCCTACGAGGTCATCGTGGTAGACGATGGCTCTGACGATGATACCTGGCCCCTGCTGGTGACGCGGGCCCACCGTCAGGACACGCTGAGGCCACTTCGCCATCGCGATAGCGCGGGTCAGAGCACCGCCCTGTGGCAGGCAGCGAGGCATGCCCGAGGCGAGTGGCTGGCGACCCTGGACGGCGATGGCCAGAACGACCCCGCCGATATTCCTGCGTTGCTGGAAGCCGCGAAGGCGGCGCGGGTGGACCTAGTGGGCGGTCATCGCGTCACACGCCAGGACTCCGCGCTCAAGCGGCTGTCTTCTAGGGTCGCCAACGCGGTTCGAGCACGACTGCTCGGCGATGGCTCGCCGGATAGCGGCTGTGGTCTCAAGGTGATCCGCCGGCAGGCGTTTCTTTCGCTACCGTACTTCGATCATATGCATCGTTTTTTACCTGCCCTTGTCGCCGCTCAGGGCGGGCGTTGTCTGTCCCACCCCGTCAAACACCGGCCTCGCAGGGCCGGGCGCTCTCACTACGGCCTGAGCAACCGCCTGTGGGTCGGCATCACCGACCTGATCGGAGTGCGCTGGCTGCAACGTCGCTCGCGACTGCCGGTGGACTGTCGTGGTATCGATGATGCGCTCGACCCGCCTCGGGTCGGGACGACGCTGGGGCATGGGGAGCTGGCCTTTGCGACGGACACCACCGTCAACAAAACTGGTAGGCAGCAGCCGATGCCTGACGGTCTCGATGTTGTCCTGCCCCGTGTCGTCTTTGGCAGTACGGCCTCAAGCAGCAGCGTTACCCTGAACCAGGCCGCCGCAGGGTCGTCGCAATGACGCTGTCCTGGTGGCTGGTGGTAGGTTTTCTCGGTCAGGCGCTGTTTTCGGCGCGCTTTGTCGTGCAGTGGATCGCCAGTGAGAGGGCGAAACGCAGCGTGGTGCCGGTGGCCTTCTGGTTTCTCAGCCTGGCCGGGGGTGTGACCCTGCTGGTCTATGCCATCCATCGCCGAGACCCGGTGTTTATTCTTGGGCAGGGGGCCGGGCTCTTTATCTATCTGCGCAATGTGATGTTGCTGCGCAACAATACCATCGGCAGATCCTCGCAGCGGCCGGGCGAACCGGCGCCGTCTTCCATCGAATCGACGTCGTCACGTACCGGAGGATAGCGCTATGAATCCCTTTAGAATGCCGCGCCGCCCCTCCTGGGCCGGTTGGCTGGCCTTTGGCGCTTTCGCCGCCCTGCTGCTGGCGCTCGGTCTCGGCTGGCGGGACCCCTGGCCCGCCGATGAGCCTCGTTTCGCCTTGAATGCCATAGAGATGCTGGTGACCGGAGATTTCTGGATCCCCCATCGCGGGGGTGAGCTCTACGCCGACAAACCGCCGATCTTCATGTGGGCAAGCGCCCTGGGCATCTGGCTGACCGGCTCGATGCGAATCGGCTTTCTGCTGCCGTCGCTGCTGGCCGGGCTCGGCACTCTGGCGCTGATCGTGGATCTGAGCCGGCGCCTGTATGGCCAGCGCATTGGTCTGCTGGCGGGCATTGCCACCCTGGCGACCCTGCAGTTTGTGTTGCAGGCCAAGACCGCCCAGATCGACATGCTGTTGACCTTCTTTACCACCCTGGGCGCCTACGGACTGTTACGCCATGCCCTGCTGGGGCCCTCTCGCTGGTGGTGGCGGGCGGGCTTTGCGGCCATGGGGGCCGGCATCCTGACCAAGGGGGTGGGCTTTCTGCCGCTGGCGCTGCTGCCCGCCTGGTGGTGGTTGGGGCGCGGCGGTGTCAGCGGTAACAGGGGGGCTGGCCGGCTGACGTCGCTCCGCCTTCGCGACCTTCTCGAGGGACTGGGGTGCCTGCTCGCGGTGGTGCTGGCCTGGGGGTTGCCGATGATCCTGATCACCAGCCTGAGCGACGACCCGAGCCTGGCGGCCTATCGTGACAATATTCTGTTCAAGCAGACCGGTGAGCGCTACGCCGACGCCTGGGCTCACCTGCGCCCCTGGTACTACTACATCGCCCAGGTGCTGCCCTGGGCCTGGATGCCGCTGGTGCTGACCTTCCCCTGGGCCTTTCCCAACTGGTGGCGACGCATTCGCCGCGGTGATGCGCGTACGCTGCTGCCTGTAAGCGCCGTGGTGTTGATCGTGGTCTTCTTCTCGCTGTCACCGGGTAAACGCGGCGTCTATATGCTGCCGACCCTGCCGCTGATGGTGCTGGCGCTGGCGCCACTGCTGCCGGCGCTTGCCAGGCGGATCGGCCTCAATCGCGCGGGCTTTGGAGCCGTCATCCTGCTTGGCGGGCTGCTGGGATTGGCGGGCCTTCTAGGGCTCTGCGATGTCGCGCCGTTGGAGCGTCTGGCCCATCGCTACGGGATCACTCCCTGGTGGGAGTGGCTGGCGCTGGGGGGCCTGGCTCTGTGCCTGGCGCTTGTGTTGAGGCCGCGCCGAGGCCTGGTCGCCGTGACCCTGTTCCTGTGGTGCCTGTGGGGGTGGTGGAGTACCCAAGGCTACGTCTGGATGGACCCGGAGCGCTCGCCCCGGGACATGATGGCCAGGGTGGCGGAGCTGGTGGGGCCGGCCGGTGAGATCGCGCTGTTGAACTTCGATGAGGAGATCCTGCTGCATTCGCGCACGCCAAGTGTTCACTTCGGCGACATGACGCCCATCGAGCAAGAGCTTTCTGCCGCCATGGCCTGGCTCGCCGAGGCACCATCGCGGCGCTGGATGCTGGTGGTGGACAAGGATCTGGAAGACATCGACTGCGGCGAGCTTGGCCAAGGGTCCGACCTCGGCCATCAGAATCGCCACGACTGGCTGCTGCTGCCGGGTAGCGCCTTCGCCGGTTGCCCCCAGGATCGCGACGCTGCACCGCTCTACCTGGCACCAACATCGCTGCCAGGCTCCGGCGCCTGGCGCTACTTCACCGAGACACAGCCTGTCCCCGGCGAGGTAGCAGGAGTGACGCATCGCTGAAAGTTGGACGCAAGTTGTGCAAGGGTTGAATTCAAGAGGCGGCTTTTGTAGCTTGGGCTCGGGGAGATAGCCTTCTCCTTCAGGGCGGCGCTATACCTTGAATTCAGCCTTGAATGCAGCCTTGAGGTCAGCCTTAGATGCACCTTGGGATGCAGCCTTAGATGCACCCTGTGATGTGGCCTTGAATGCTGCCCTTGATGCAGTCGGTGATATGGCCTTTGACGGTCAGTGACGCCTGTGTGGCGCAGCATTTCTGGGCCGTCGCTGGTGTAAAGGTAAGTCGCTGGTGTACAGGTATGTAGCGCCGCGGGTACGTGTTCGAATCTGAAAGCTGATCAATACCAAGGGAGGGTGATCGGATGGAAGTGCAGACATCGTCCAATCCGCAAACCAAGCATCGCAGCAACCTGGACCCACAAGACCAGCAGCGTTTCGACTGGCAACGTTTCGCCGGGCTCGACAGCGGCCAGGCTCGCGCCACCCGCTACCCGACGCGATTGCCTGAACCGATGGACAGCCTGTGGGTCGACCGCCAGGGCCCGGTGGTCAAGGGCAGCGCCGACCAGGGGCCGCTGAGCCAGCAGCAGCTCGACGAGTTCGAGCAGAAGGGCTTTCTGTTTGAGCCCGACTTCCTCGGTGGCGAAGAGCTCGCACGCCTGCGCGAAGAGCTCAAGGCATTGCTCGACAACGACGCCTATCGGGGCAAGGACTACAGCATCGTCGAGCCGAGCGGCAAGGAGATCCGCTCGCTGTTCGCCGTGCACTATCTGTCCCGGGTGTTCGCCCACCTGGCCAATGATGAACGTCTGGTCGGCCGCGCTCGCCAGATTCTCGGCGGCGAGAGCTACGTCCACCAGTCGCGCATCAACTACAAGCCGGGCTTCGAGGGCAAGGGCTTCAACTGGCACTCGGACTTCGAGACCTGGCACGCCGAGGACGGCATGCCCGACATGCACGCGGTGAGTGCCTCCATCGTGCTGACCGACAACCACGAGTTCAACGGTCCGCTGATGCTGATTCCCGGCTCCCATCGGGTGTTCGTGCCTTGCATTGGCGAGACGCCGGACAACAACCACGAGAAGTCGCTGCAGAAGCAGGAGATCGGGGTGCCGAGTCAGGAAGCCCTGCGCCAGCTGATCGATCGCAACGGTATCGAGGCGCCCAAGGGCAGCGCTGGTGGGCTGTTGCTGTTCGACTGCAACACGTTGCATGGCTCCAACGCCAACATGTCGCCGGATCCGCGCAGCAATGCCTTCTTTGTCTACAACCGCGCCGACAACCGCTGCGTCGAGCCGTTTGCGGCCAACCGCCGTCGCCCGGATTTCCTGGCCCACGAGCCTGGCAGCGATTTCAATCCCTGAAGCGACGGTCGCCACCGCTCGCGATGAGCGCGATGGCTGGGATAGACTCGAAAGGCGCGCCTTGGGCGCGCCTTTTTTGCATGCCACGCGACCCCGTTCGCTGGGCCGTGTCGTTTCCTATCCTTCTTCATGCCTTCAGGAGCCTGCCATGTCTCTCGTCCCGAGCTTTGTCGACGGTGACGCCTTCTCCCAACCACTTGGCAAGGTGGTCTGTGTTGGACGCAACTACGCCGAGCACGCCAAGGAGCTCGACAACCCGGTACCCGACGCACCCTTGCTGTTCATCAAGCCGGCGACCAGTGTGGTGCCCCTGGAAGAGCCGATCGGCGGTCCCTTCGAGCGCTCCGACGTACACTTCGAGACCGAGCTTGCGCTGTTGATCGGCGAGACCCTGCGTGAGGCCACGCCCGAGCAGGCCGAGGCGGCAGTGGTCGGGGTCGGGCTTGCGCTGGACCTGACGTTGCGTGATGTCCAGTCGGCGCTGAAGAAGAAGGGGCATCCGTGGGAGATCGCCAAGGCCTTCGATGGCGCCTGCCCGCTGTCGCGTTTCGTGCCCATCGAGGCGCCGCTCGACTGGTCGGCCATCGAGTTCAGCCTCGACATGAACGGTGAACGTCGCCAGCACGGCGTGGCCCGAGACATGCTGTTCGCGATCCCGGCGCTGCTGTCCGAGATGAGCCAGCACTTCACCCTGGCCCCGGGTGACGTGGTGCTGACCGGCACCCCGGCCGGTGTCGGCAAGCTGGAGAAGGGCGCGAGCCTGGCTTTCGAACTGACACTGCCCAGCGGCCAGCGCCACGCCCTCGAGACCCGCGTGCTCGGTTAACGCTTGGCTAACCCGCAGTCCCGACGCCTTCGGCGTCAGCCCAGCGGCGGCGGCAGCAGCACGAAGTTGCCCACGTGCTGCTTCTCGAGAAAGGCCTGCTGGGCCTCGACGATCTGCGCAAGCGGGAAGGTCCTGGCCAGCAGGGGACGAATCTCGCCGCGCTCGATGTAGCCGATCAGGTCCGGAAAGATCGGCTCGTCCCAGGCGGTGGAGCCGATCAGGCGCACGTCCTTGAGGTACAGCTTGCGCATGTCGAGCTCCACCACCGGCCCTGCGATGGCACCGGAGGAGACGTAGCGGCCGCCGCGGTCGAGCACCTCCAGCACCCCGCCAAAGCCCTTGCCCGCAACGTTATCTACCGCGACGTCGATGCTCGACTCGCCGAGGCTTGCCAGCAGGTCATCGTCGCGGTCGAGCAGGCGGTCGGCGCCAAGGGCGCGGATCGCCTCGTGCTTGGCGCTGCCCGCCACCGCCGTGACGTGGGCACCCCGGCGCTTGGCCAACTGCACCACAGCCGAGCCGACACCTCCCGAGGCACCGGTGACCAGCACCCGGTCGCCGGCGCCGACACCAGCGCGGTGCAGCATGTTCTCTGCGGTGCCGTAGGCGCAGGGGATGGTGGCGAGTTCCTCGTCGCTCCAGTTGCAGTCCACCGGGAATATCTCGCTTGCGGGCACCTTGACGAACTGGGCGAAGGCTCCGTCGAAGTCCGAGGCCATCCACACCGAGTCCCAGTGATCGAAGCCCTTGGTGCGCATGCAGGCGCGTACCAGTACCCGCTTACCCAGCAGGTCCGCCGTGGCCGAGGCGTTGGCACCTTCCTCTCCCGGCGCACCCAGGGCCACTACCTCGCCACAGCAGTCGGTGCCCTGAATCAATGGAAAGGGAGTGGCACCGTTCCAGCCGCCATCCTCGGAGTCGGCGGCGTTCTCGGCGCTGTCATCGAAGGCGTCCGCCGATGCCCGGGTGTCGCTCTTGACGCTGGCGGAGTACCAGCCGAGCCGGGTATTGATCTCGGTGTTGTTGACGCCGGCGGCGAGCACCCGCAGCAGCACCTCTCCGGGGCCCGGCGTCGGGGTCGGGACTTGTTGATAGCTGAGCTTGTCGTAGCCACCGTTGCCGGTGGTGACCACCGCCATCATGGTGGGGGGAATTCTGGGCTGTGAGTCTCGGGGCTGTGAGTCTTGGGGGTAGGGGGCTGGGGATGCGATGGCGCTGTCCTCCTGTGGTCAAGATGTGTCTTGCTTGATGCATATCTCGCCACGAGCGTGGGCCAGGCGCAAGAGCTGAAGTCCCCAATAGCAGGTGCCCGGCGATACCTGTAGGCATCGCCGGGCGAAGGCTCACACGGAGTGGGGCGTGCGGGTCGGCTCACTCCAGGTAGGTGTAGCCGTCGAGCCCTTCTGACAGATCATCGAGGAAGTGACGCTGTTCGCGTGGGTCGAGGTTGCTGCGGGTGAGCTGGACCCGGAGCCGTTCGCGCAGCACGTCGGCGTTGAAGTTGACGTAGCCGAGTACGTCGGAGACCCGGTCGCCCCACTGCAGGTTGGTCAGGCGCCAGCCACCGTCGCGATCCAGCGAGGCGTCGACAGCGTCGGTGTCGCCGAACAGGTTGTGCAGATCACCGAGGATCTCCTGGTAGGCGCCGACCATGAAGAAGCCGAGCAGGCGCTCGTCGTCTTCGCGCCACTCCGGCAGCGGCAGGGTGGTTTCGACCCCCTGGCCGTCGACGTAGCTGTCGATGCGCCCATCGCTGTCGCAGGTGATGTCCTGAATCACTCCACGGCGGCTTGGGCGACGGTCGAGCCCGGACAGCGGCAGCACCGGGAAGATCTGCTTGATGCCCCAGACGTCGGGCATCGACTGAAACAGCGAGAAGTTGACGAACAGCTTGTCGGCGAGTTTCTCGGCCAGCTCGTCGAGGATCTCGCGGTGGGCGCGATTGCGTGGGTCGAGCTGTGACCTCAGGGCGGCGCAGGCGGCGAAGTAGACGCTCTCGCCCTCGGCGCGGGCGGCCAGATCGGCGGCCCCCAGCACGAAGCGGTCGTGCAGGTCGCCCATGTCCTGGATCAGGTCGTGCCAGGCCTCCACCAGCCCACGCGGTTCCGGCTCGCGCTTGAGAAAGTCCAGGGTGCGCCACAGCGCCTCGACCTCGGGGTCATCGCTCTTGCGTTCGCTCGGCGGCGCGGTGTCCACGCTTTCCTCGCCGATCACGTTGGTGATCAGCACCGCGTGGTGGGCGGTCAGGGCACGGCCGGATTCACTGATCAGATGCGGCTGCGGTAGCCCTTCGGCGGCACACACCTGATTGAAGGCGTAGACCACGTTACGGGCGTACTCGAGCATCGAGTAGTTGATCGAGCAGAAGTTGCGCGAGTGGGTGCCCTCGTAGTCGACCCCAAGTCCACCGCCCACGTCCACGGTGTCCACAGGCGCGCCCAGTTGGCGCAGGTACTGGTAGAAGCGCGCGCACTCGCGCAGGCCACGCTGGATATCACCGATGTTGGCGATCTGGGAGCCCAGGTGGAAGTGCACCAGCTGCAGGCTGTCGAGTCGCCCGGCTTCGGTCAGGCGCTCGACCACGGTCAGGATCTGGCCGGCGGTCAGGCCGAACTTGGACTTCTCTCCGCCGGTGTCCTGCCACTTGCCGCGGCCCACCGAGGACAGTCGGGCACGCAGACCGATGCGCGGGGTCACCCCCAGGCGTTCGGCCTCCTCGAGGATCATCGGCAGCTCGGAGAGCTTCTCCACCACCAGATAGACCCGATGACCGAGCTTCTCGCCCATCAGCGCCAGGCGAATGTACTCGCGATCCTTGTAGCCGTTGCACACGATCAGCGAGGGGCCGTCGCCGGACAGGGCCAGCACCGCCAGCAGTTCCGGCTTGCTGCCGGCCTCCAGGCCGACCCGGTCGCGCCCTCGCTCGTTGGTGGCGAGGATCTCTTCCACCACTCGGCGCTGCTGGTTGACCTTGATCGGGTACACCGCGGTGTACCCGCTCTCGAAGTTTTCCTCGCCCATGGCCTGGTCGAAGGCCGCGCACAGCTGCTCGACCCGGTCGTGCAGGATATCGGTGAAGCGGATCAGCACCGGCAGGCGCAGGCCGGCCTGGCGGATCTGGTCGACCAGGCCACGCAGCGACAGGCTGGGGCCGGGTTCGACCTCGCCTAGCGGGCGGACCAGTGCCTGTCCGTCCTCGTCCACGTCAAAGTAGCCGCTACCCCACTGGTCGATGTTCCAGGTGCGGCGGGCGCGTTGCACGGCGGAGTCGGCGTCGGGCTTGTGGCTCACGGGCGGGCCTCGATGTCTGGCAAGGGCAGGGCTCCATGTTCCAGGCGCGCAAGCAGGATGCGTCGGAACTGTTCGGGATCGTGGGGGGTCAGGTCGTGGGCCGGTGGGTCCACGTAGACTACCAGCAGGCGAGACAGCCAGTAGCGCAGGGCGGTCAGGCGCAGCATCAGCGGCCACAGTTCGCGCTCGGTGGCGGTCAGCGGGCGTTCGGCCAGGTAGGCCTCGAGCAGAGCGTCGTGGCGCTCGGCTACCAGGCGACCGTCGGCGTCGGTGGCCCAGTCATTGATGACGATGGCCAGGTCGAACAGCAGGTCGCCGGTGCAGCCGTTGTAGAAGTCGATGATGCCACCCAGGCGCTCGCCGTCGAACAGCGTGTTGTCGCGAAACAGGTCGCCGTGCAGGGCGCCCTGGGGCAGCGGCTCGGCGCTTTCCAGCGCGGCCTGATAGGCGTCGACCTCGTCCTGCATCAGCGCCTGGTCCTCGGGCGAGAGGTAGACCAGCACCTTGTGGTGCATGGCCGACAGCCAGTGAATATCGCGAGGATTGGGACGGTGTCCACCGAAGTGGCGGGAGACACGATGCATCTCGCCGAGCGCCTGCCCCAGCGCTCGGCACTGGGTCACGTCGGGCGCGCTGGGATGGGCGCCCGGCAGGCGCGGAAACAGCAGCGCCGGCCGACCCGCCAGCTCGTGCAGGGCGATACCGTCACGGTCGTGAATCGGCCCGGCCACCGGGATTCGGTGCTCGTCGAGGAAGTCGAGCAGCTCGACGAAGAACGGCAGCTCTTCGTGCTCTCCCTGCTCGAACAGCGTCAGCACCAGTTCGCGACGGTCGGTGGTGACAAAGAAGGTGCTGTTCTCGGTGCCCGCGGGCACGCCCTGCAGCTTCGTCAGTTCGCCGACGTCAAAACGGCTTAGAAAGCCTGCGACCTGTGCGTCGTCAAGCGGAGTGAATACGGCCATGAATCGTCTCGCCCGGGGTTGCCAAGGCGCCTATTGTAGCGACTTGGCACCGAGTTGCACGTGATCTACGGGAGTGGTCTCAGCGGGCTTTCGCGCCGCTTGCCAGACGGGCATCAACAGCTAGGGGACGCAGCGGCGGGCGCGCCGCCCAGGCAACGGCCTTGGGTCAGCGAACCCAGCCGGGGATCTCGACGTTGTCGCCGCCCTGGCGCTCGAAGTTGCCGTCGCCGTTGCGGTCGACCAGGAAGTAGGCGCTGCCATCCTTGGGCTCGACCTTGATGGCGTACAGCTTGCCGTTGACGCGGTACTCGCGCAGCGTCTGGTTGGCTTCCTGGCGGACGCTGATGTCGGGTTGCGCCTGGGCGAGCACCGGCGAAGCGGCGGCCAGCAGGGCCAGCGACAGCAGGAGGGCGCTCGCAATGCGGGTGATCGTCATGGTGGGTCTCCAGGATGGGAGAATGAACGGTTGGCAAAACAAAGGGAACACTGTTCGATCAGACCATGATACGTCGGCACAGGTTCCCCTCGCAAAGTAAAGGAACAGGGCCGATGCCCCAGGTCGACGCCTGATGGCCGGCACAGGGGGCGGGCGTGGGGCGGGCCAGGGGCTGACGCAGGGACAGGGCGATGGCCGTGACCGCGTCGAGGTCGCAAAAGCGTCCGGCAAAAGACGAAAGGGATGCGTATCATGGGTGGCATCGTAGTCATTTATCCTTACAGGGACGCCGATCCATGGCCTCAAGCCCCATCGTTCTCGTCGACGGTTCCTCCTATCTGTACCGTGCCTTCCACGCTCTGCCGCCGCTGACCACCTCCGAGGGTCAGCCCACCGGCGCCATCAAGGGCGTGATCAACATGCTCAAGCGGCTGATCAAGGACTACCCGGACAGTCCCATGGCGGTGATCTTCGACGCCCCGGGCAAGACCTTCCGCGACGAGCTCTACGACCAGTACAAGGCCCAGCGGCCACCGATGCCCGACGACCTGCGCGCCCAGGTGAAGCCACTGCACGAGTGCGTGCGTGCGCTCGGCCTGCCACTGTTGTGCATCGAGGGGGTCGAGGCCGACGACGTCATCGGCACCCTGGCGAAGATGGCCACCGACGCCGGTCGCGACGCGGTGATTTCCACCGGTGACAAGGACATGGCCCAGCTGGTCAATGGCCATATCACCCTGGTCAACACCATGAAGGGCGAGACCCTCGACGTGGACGGGGTCAAGGACAAGTTCGGCCTGCCGCCGGAGCTGATCATCGACTACCTGGCGCTGATGGGTGACAAGGTCGACAACATCCCCGGAGTCCCCGGAGTGGGCGAGAAGACCGCCATCGGCCTGCTGCAGGGCATGGAAGGCGGGCTCGACGTCATCTACGGCGATCTCGACAAGGTCAAGACGCTGTCGTTTCGTGGCGCCAAGACGCTGCCGAAGAAGCTCGAGGAGCACCGCGACAAGGCCTACCTGTCCTACGAACTGGCGACCATCAAGACCGACTGCGAGCTGGAGCTCGGCCTCGATGATCTGGCCATCGCCGCGCCGGATCGCGAGGCGCTGAAGACGCTGTATCAACGCCTGGAGTTCAAGAACTGGCTGTCGGAGCTGCTGGCAGGCCAGGATGAAGGCGTCGATGATGTCGCCGGTGGTTCCGACACCCCCGAGGGGGACAACGGAGGCGAAGGCGATAACAAGAACAAGGCCCAGGCGACGCCTTCCAGCGAGCGCCAGGATACGGTGATCCTCGAACAGGCCGAGCTGGACGCCTGGCTTGAGCGACTGGCCGCTGCCGAGGCCTTCTGCTTCGATCTGGAGACCACCAGCCTCAACTACATGGAGGCCGACATCGTCGGTGTCGGGCTGTGCCTGACGCCCGGCGAGGCGGCCTACATTCCGCTGGGCCACGACTATCTCGATGCCCCGGCCCAGCTCGATCGCAAGGCGGTGCTCGAGGCGCTGGCGCCGATCCTGGCCGACGAGGCGATCGCCAAGATCGGCCAGAATCTCAAGTACGATATCTCGGTGCTGGCGCGCTACGACATCCCGGTCAAGGGGCCCTTGGTGGATACCATGCTCGAGTCCTATGTGCTCGACTCCACCGCCACCCGCCACGACATGGACTCGCTGGCGCTCAAGTACCTGGGCGAGGGCACCGTCAAGTTCGAGGACATCGCCGGCAAGGGCGCCAAGCAGCTGACCTTCAACCAGATCGCACTGGAACAGGCCGCGCCCTACGCCTGCGAGGACGTCGACATCACCCTGCGGCTGCACCAGACGCTGCGCCCGCGAGTGGACGAGACTGGCCGCCTGGCCGAGGTCCTCGACGAGCTCGAACGCCCGCTGGTGCGGGTGCTGTCGCGCATGGAGCGCAACGGCGTGGCGCTGGACGCGGAGCTACTGCACACCCAGAGCCGGGAGCTGGGGGAGCGCATTCGCGAGCTCGAGGCCCGCGCCTATGAGCTTGCCGGGCGCGAGTTCAACCTGGGCTCGCCCAAGCAGCTCGGCCAGATCCTGTTCGAGGAGCAGGGCATCCCGGTGATCAAGAAGACCCCCAAGGGCGCGCCCTCCACCGCCGAGGCGGTGCTCGAGGAGCTGGCGCTGGACTACCCGCTGCCCAAGGTGATCATCGAGCATCGCGGCCTGTCCAAGCTGCGCTCGACCTACACCGACAAGCTGCCGAAGCTGGTCAACAAGGCCACCGGCCGGGTCCACACCAGCTACCACCAGGCGGTGACCGCCACCGGGCGGCTGTCGTCTTCCGACCCCAACCTGCAGAATATTCCGATTCGCACCGACGAGGGACGGCGCATCCGCCAGGCCTTCGTGGCACGCCCGGGCTATCGCATCGTGGCGGCGGACTACTCCCAGATCGAGCTGCGCATCATGGCCCACCTGTCCGGCGACAAGGGCCTGTTGTCAGCCTTCGCCGAGGACAAGGACATCCACGCCGCCACCGCCGCCGAGGTGTTCGGGGTGGCCCTGGACAAGGTCAACGGCGAGCAGCGGCGCAGCGCCAAGGCGATCAACTTCGGCCTGATCTACGGCATGAGTGCCTGGGGCCTGGGCCGCCAGCTGCATATCGAGCAGAGCCAGGCCAAGACCTACATCGACCGCTACTTCGATCGTTATCCCGGGGTCGCACGCTACATGGAGCGCATCCGCGCCCAGGCCGCCGAAGACGGCTACGTCGAGACGGTGTTCGGACGCCGGCTCTACCTGCCGGAGATCCACTCCCAGAACCGTGCCCGGCGCCAGGGCGCCGAGCGTACCGCCATCAACGCACCGATGCAGGGCACCGCGGCGGACATCATCAAGCGCGCGATGATCGATATGGACGCCTGGCTCGCAGACCAGGCCGGCAGCGACGGCTTCGACGCCTGGATGGTGATGCAGGTCCATGACGAACTGGTGTTCGAGGTCAGAGATGACCAGGCCGAGACCTTCATGGAAGAGGTCAAGACGCGCATGCAGAACGCCGCCAGCCTCGACGTACCGCTGATCGTCGAGGCCGAGTGCGGTGACAACTGGGACGAGGCGCACTGAGGCGTTGCCGCGGATACTGGAGTGCCGAGTCGGAGCTTCTATCGCCATCGCAGAGGATGACGCAGCCCCAGCCGACCTTGCTCGTCCCAGTCATCCCACCCTGAGAAGGGGATCGTCGACTCCCCTTCCAGGCCCTTGAGCCTGGCCCGCCAGTCGGCCTTGGTGCTTTCGAGGTGCCGGCGGAATGCGGTCTCCTCCTGATAGGCGAGGCCGCCGCCCTGGATGCCGAAGGCGAGCTGTGGTGGCAGCACTTCGAGGCCCAGGTAATACAGGGAACAGTGGAAGGGGTACATCAGCCGAACAATGTCTCCCGCTCTGCCGGTGGGCTCGAAGGCCTCCGCCGGCGATCCTGTCGACACCGCGCAGATGGCGCGTTTGCCCTTGAGTCGCCCGCGATCATAGCGGCGACTTCCGGAGTACATCCCTCCGTACACCATCACGCGATCGAACCAGCCCTTGAGCATGGCCGGTGGTCCATGCCACCACAGTGGAAACTGAAAAATCACCAGCTCTGCCTGTTCCAGCCGTTGGATTTCTCTTGCGACATCCTCGGGAAGCTGTCCTTCTTCGAAGGCATGGCGTTGTTCCGTCAGTGCACTAAACACCTGCGAGTCCTGGCGATTGCGGTAGTGGCGAGGGTGTTCAATGGCATCGAAGCCTTCAGCGTACAGGTCGCTGATGACCACCCGATGGCCCTGGGAGGTAAGAGTGTCGGCGGTCATGGCGGTCAAGGCGCCGTTCAAGGAGTGGGGTTCAGGGTGACAGTGAACGATCAGGACATTCATGGTCGACTCCGTTGCGGTGGGTGTGGTTCAGGCTATGCCTTACACTTGTGCAACGAAATTCCCTATTCTTGTCAGCAGGCTTTGCAAAAATGAACAGTTGGGACGACTTGAGGACGGTGCTCGAGATTTCGCGCTCGGGCTCTCTCTCAGGGGCAGCACGCCAGCTTGGCGTCAGCCACGCCACCGTGTTTCGGCGCCTGCGAAACATCGAGCGGCGCCTGGGCGTGCTGTTGTTCGAGCGCTCACCCGGTGGTTACCAGCCCACCTTGGCGGGGGAAGAGATGGCGCAGGCGGCAGCGCGCGTGCACCAGGAGGTAGAAGGGGTGACGCGCCGCATCCAGGGGCGGGATCAACGGCTGGAGGGCGTCATTCGCGTCACCCTGACAGACTCCTTGCTGCAGGGGCTGCTGATGCCGGTATTCGAGGCGTTCCAGCAACGCCATCCCGCCATCGTGCTTGATGTCTCGGTCTCCAATGCCCTCTATGATCTGGCTGCTCGCGACGCCGAGGTGGCGATTCGGCCCTCCAACCAGCCGCCCGAGACGTTGGTCGGTCGGCGAGTCGGTTCGATCCGCCAGGCGATCTACGTGGCTCGCGATGGCGACATCTCCGAGCCGGGCGATATTACCGCCTGGATTGATCAGGGACAGCGCCCCGACGATGCGGCGCTGGCGGCTTGGATGGAAGACAAGGTCGAGCAAGCGATGGTCCGCTTCCGTTGCGATAGCCTGCTGGGGCGGCAGCAGGCCGCCAGGCGTGGCTTGGGGGCGGTGGTGCTTCCTCGTTATCTGGGCGATGCTGATGTCGGCTTGAAACAGGTAGGAGATGAGTTGGAGGCGTTGGCGGTCGACCTGTGGCTGTTGGCCCACCAGGACATGCGTCAGGTCGTGCGTATACGCCTGTTTATCGACTTTCTTGCCGAGTCGCTCAGGGCGAGGTTGGCGCCCGGGGCGGCAGACCCAAAGCGCTAGGCCAAGCCTTGGTACCCGCCGTAGGGTACCGCTACGACTTCGGACAAGATCCACCGGCCGCGAAACAAGGAGAGCGACGATGACGACAACACCTGTACGCCCGCAGATACTCGCCTTCGATATCTTCGGCACAGTGGTCGACTGGCACGGCAGTATCGCCCGGGAGGTCGAGGCGCTGGGTTTGCTCACGTCGCCAGGCGCAGCGGCATCGATGACGCCCGCGGACTTCGCCCGAGCCTGGCGCGCGGGTTATCGGCCGGCCATGGACAGGGTGATGTCCGGCGAGCTTGGCTGGACGCGTATCGACGACTTGCATCGGATGATTCTCGATGAGCTGCTCGATCGCCACGGGCTGGCACTGGACGAGGTGGGCAGGGCCCATCTCAACCGCGCCTGGCATCGTCTGGCGCCCTGGCCCGACAGCGTCGAGGGGCTGTCACGGCTCAAGCGCGGCTATACCCTGTGCACCCTGTCCAATGGCAACCTGGGGCTGCTCGCCAATATGGCCAAGCACGCCGGCCTGCCCTGGGACCTGATCCTGTCCGCCGAGGTCTTCCGCGCCTACAAACCCCATCCCGACACCTACCTGGGAGTGGCCGAGGTCTTCGAGGTGGCCCCCGAGGAGGTGATGCTGGTGGCCGCCCACCAGGACGACCTCGACGCCGCCCGCCGCTGCGGCCTCAAGACCGCCTACATCGAGCGTCCCCATGAGTTCGGCGAAGACGCCCCCAAGGCGGTGGAAGGTTCGCCCGACAACGATCTCCACTGCACCTCGTTGATCGATCTGGCCGATCGTCTGGGCGCCTAGTGTCATCGCTATCCAGTCGTGGCGTGGGCGCTGACAGCGCCCGATGGCGGCAGGTGCGGCACCAGGTCGATGGTGCCGAAGGACTCGAGCGAGACCCACACCACGAAGGCCGCGTAGACCACCAGCAGACAGATCGACTCGCGCCGCGACAGGATCATGTGGGTGCGCATCATCAGAAACAGCAGCACCGTGGCGAAGGTCAGCGCGGCCATCATCGGCGCCGCCAGCGAGAAGTCGATCACCGCGGTACCGGCGATCAGCACCCCCGCCGGGATGCACACCAGCAGGTCGAAGGTGTTGCTGCCGAGCACATTGGCGATGCTGGTGACGCCGCGTCCCTGGCGTGCCGCGCGGATGGAGACGAAGGCATCGGGAATCGAGGTGCCGGCCGCAACCACGGTGATGCCCCACAGGAAGCTCGGGGTGCCGAAGATCTCGCCGAAGTTGATCGCCGCGCGCACCAGCCCCTCGACGCCGACCACGATGACCACCAGCGACAGCGCCAGTCGTCCCCACTCTCGTCCCGGGCGGATGTCGCTGACGTCCTCGTCGGATTCATGATCCAGAGTGTCCTGGTACTGCACAAACAGGTAGAGCCCGTACAGGGCCACCGGCATCAAGGCCAGCCAGCGGGTCATCTCGCCCTGGATGCTGCCGCCCTGGGGCGAGGTCTCCACCGGATGGTAGATGGCGGCGAAGGCGAAGGTCAGGGTCAGCACCGCCACCGCGATCATGTAGAACTGGGCTTCCTTGTAGACCAGGTCGCGATTGGCCTGAAGCGGTGACTTCGAGGCCAGCCCGCTGAGCCCGGGAATCACCAGGATATTGAACAGCGCCGAGCCGACGATGGCCGCCACACCGAGCTCGAACTCGCCGTGGACCAGGGTCGAGATGACGGTGGTGGACAGCTCCGGGAAGCTCGAGCCTACCGCCACCACGATGGCACCCTGAACGATTTCCGGCAGCCGGTAGTAGGCCGACAGGCGCTGGCTCGAGCGTTCGAGCAGACCGCTGCCCTTCCAGATGATGGCGGTGGCGATGACGGCGACCAGCGTCCAGAGCAAGATGGCGGACATTCCCTATCCTTGAGCGAGAAGTGGCCCTGTCAGCTTAGCCTTCCTGATCGCTCGCGCAAAAGACAGACGCTGGCTATCGCGGCACCATCAGGAACAGCCCGGAGAGTAGCGCAAACAACAGGACCCCCTGACGCAGGCGTTTCGCATCCAGACGCTGGTGCATGATTCGGCTCAAGACGGTACCGATCAGCAGAGGGGGAAGAAGAGCGAGCGCCCACCACAGCTGTGTCTGTTGCACGGCACCTGCCATGGCGAGAATCAACAGTGACAGCACTTCGCCGACCACGAAGCAGCAGGCAATGGTGGAACGCAGCTCGGGACCCGGTCGATGCTGGTAGAGCAGGGCCAGGGGAGGGCCACCGACCCCGGTGGCGGTTTCGGTGACACCGGTGATGGCACCCACCGTGAGGCAGGCGCCGGTGCCCGGTCGAAACACCGGAGCAAAGAGGGCGACCAGCACCGCGAGCACGGTGGACGCTCCGATCAACTGGTTGAGCCCTTGGGTGCTCAGCACCATCAACACCGCGAGCCCGGCCAGGGTGCCTGGCAATCGTCCAGCGCTGATCCAGGCGCTGCCGCGCCAATCGATGGCCTCGCGCTCGCGCAGCGCCACCAGCAGATTCAGCGGAAGCATCAGGACCAGCAATGCCACCGGCAGCAGAGTCGGTGCCAGTATTCCCAGCACCGGGGCCACAATCAGCGCGAAACCGATACCGATGGCACCCTGGACGAAGGACGCCAGCAGGGTGGCTACGGCGGCGATCGCATAGGTAGTGGTCGTCAGCATCGGGGCTCCCCATTGCCTCGCTGCCTGAAGGGCGTCGCTTCACCAGCTTTTGCATGGCGCTCGCGATGCACCTCGGAGGTCGGATGGACCCGCTGGATCGGTGCCTTGTTGATGGCGGCGGGAGCCACCTCGCGGACTTCAGCAAGCAGTGCCCGTGCGTCCCAGTCCACTGGCCAGCCTTGCCAGAGTCTCAGTCGGCCAGCGGTGAACACGGCTTCGATCTGATCCCGATTGCCGTAGCGCACAAGTTCCCAGGGCCGGTCCCAGGAAGGCGTCATTTCAGGCACCTCGAGATCCACCAGCAGGAAGTCGGCGGCTTTATCCACAGTGATGTCGCCGGTGATGCTGCCAAGCCCGCAGCACTCGGCGCTGCCCAGGGTAGCGTGTTCCAGCCAGCGCCAGCCACCGCCGCAGGAGCTGTCGCCGGTAGCCAGACCGAAGGCCATTCGCTGGCTGGTCTCGGCCGCATCCATCAGGCGAAAGCCATCACTGCGGGTACCGTCTGTACCGAGCCCGAAACGGATGCCAAGCGCCGCCATCTGCAGGGCGGGTGCGACCGCGTTGCCTTTCCAGCTGCTGGCGACCGGATTGAAGGCCACCGCGGTATCGGTATCTCGCAGCAGATTGAGTTCGTCTGGCGTGACCAGGGTGGCGTGGGCGATCAGGGTCTGTGGGCCGAGTGCGCCCACCGCGTGCAGATGCTCCAGCGGCCGCTGTGAGCGCGTTACCAGAGAACGTTCGACCGCCTGGAGGTGCTCGTTGACGTGGCTCTGGAAGATCGCTCCCTTGTCGCGGCATAGCGTGGCGACGTCATTGAGCATATCGTCGCTGGCCGCTTCGGGAATGGAAATTGCCAGGGATGGATGGATCAACGCGTGGTCGCGGTAGTCCGCCAGGTGGGCCACGGCACGGTCGAGAATGGCGTTGCGTTGCTGGGGCGAACCGCTACCGCCCCGATCATTGCAGATCATGCCGAGCACGCAGCGAAGCCCGCTCTCTTCGGCCGCCTTGGCGAGTGCGCCGATTTCCCCCGCACTGCGGGTGCCCGCGTCCACCGCAGTGGTAAAGCCTCCGCGCAAGGCCTCGAGCGCCGCCAGTTTGGACGACAAGTGAAGCAGTCGCTCGTCCAGGCTGGATTCCAGCGGCACCCAGATGCGTCGAAAGATTTCGGAGGGTTCTCCGAACACCAGCGACTTGCCCAGTGACTGGGTCAGATGATGGTGGCTGTCGACGAACCCCGGCATCATCAGGTGTCCCGGCAGGTCGATCGGGGACAACGTCGGATGACGGGCGACCAGGGCTTCCTTGGGTCCGATATCGATGAAGCGCCCGGCGCTCGTCACGACTCCCATGTCACGCTGAATGCTTCCATTCGCGAGCAGTTCGCCAGGGCACAGCAGCAGCTCGCTGGCCGAGAGTCGCTGGCGCAGTTGCTGATCGAGTGTCATGAATCTGTCTCCGGAGCTTCGGTGTGGGAGGGCTGGGTCTCGCGGGCGCTGTTGCCGCTGCCCAGGTGGTAGAAGGCCAGGTTGACGATCACCGCGGTGAGGGTGCCCATGGCCAGTCCATTACCCAGGATGATCTGCAGGTGGGTCGGGAAGGCTGAGTAGAAGCCCGGGACAACGATCGGCAGCAGACCCATGGCCAGCGCCGAGGCCAGCGTGAAGAGGTTGCCGTGCTCATTGAAGTCGACGCGGCGCAGGATATTGATGCCCATGACCCCGATGATGGCGAAGACGATGACGGCGGTGCCGGCCACCACCGGTGTCGGCAGGGTGGCGGCCAGTCGGCCCAGAGGTGCCAGCATGGCCAGCAGGATCAGCAGACAGCCGGCGGCGATGGTGACATAGCGCGAGCGCACGCCAGTGGCCCGGATGATGCCGATATTCTCGCCGCTGGTGATGATCAGCGAGGTGCCGAGGCAGCCGCCGAACAGCGAGCCCAGGGCGTCGGCGCGAATGTTCCTGGGAACCAGGGCCTTGGCATCGCCTCGCTTGCCGACGATTTCGGCGGTGGCCATGGTCTGGCCGGTGGCCTCGGTCATCGACACCACGCTGAAGATGATCAGCGGCAGCGACGCCAGCAGGTCGAACTTGGGCATGCCGAAAGGAAAGAGTTGGGGCAGGGCGATCAAGGGGCCATCAAAGATGCCCGCCACGCTGAGGTGACCGAAGGCTGCCGCGATCAGCGCACCCATGACAAGCCCGATCATCACCGAGATGCGACGCAGGGCGCCGGTAAACACTCTGGCACTCACGACGATGCAGGCGATGGTGGCCAGCGCCAGCAGAATGGTCGAAGGGGCAGCGAAGTCGGGGCTGTCAGGGCGCCCGGCGATGAGGCCACCGAAGATCTTGACCAGGTTGATGGCCACCAGCAGCAGCATGGTGCCGATCACGATGGGCGGAAAGAAGCGGAGAACTCGGGTGAAGAAGGGCAGTGCCAGGAAGTAGAACAAGGCGGTCAGAATCACCGCACCGGTGGCGGTCTGGATATCGGTGGCCTGGGCGATCGCCAGAAAGATGACGATGGGGGCACCGCCAGGGACCTGCACGAACGGGAGTCTCGCGCCGAAGCCCAGAACCCCGATGGATTGCAGCAGGGTGCCGAGGCCACAGGCGAGGAAGGTGGCGCTCATCAGCGGTACCGTGACGTCAGGCCCGAAGCCCAGCGCCTGGCCGACCAGGAAGACCGCCGTGATCGGTGCGGCTGCCATCACCAGTACGTGCTGCAAGCCGTAGAGGATGGCAGCCTTCAGTGGCAGCCGTTCGTCCACCGGATCGACGGAATCGGTGCGAAGAGGAGAAGACATGGGTGGCCTCATTGTTGTTGTCGTTCAAGAATGTGCGTCCAGGTGTTTGCCGAACCGCGTTTCTTCAGCGGGTTTCAGGTGAAAGCTAGCGCTGAGTCAGTGTGCGCGTCTATCATCGTTTTTCGTGAGATGTGTTGCCGAAATGGCAACGATTAGTGAGCCAGCCATGGTCTGACGAATCAGGAGACACCGCGTGCCCTTGATGACCACCGCGCTACGCTATTTCGATGAGGTTGCCCGACAAGGGTCGATCCGCAGGGCCGCAGACCAGCTCCATGTGGCAGCATCGGCGGTCAATCGCCAGATCCTCAAACTGGAGGACGAGCTTGGCGTACCGCTGTTTGAGCGGCTTCCCCGCGGCCTGCGCCTGTCCTCGGCGGGCGAGCTGCTGGTCTATCAGGTGCGACAGTGGCAGCGGGACGAACGTCAGCTGCTGGGGGTGCTGGACGATATCCGAGGCACCGGTACCAGTGAGGTGCGGGTCGCGTCGGTGGAGTCAGTGACCGACCGCCTGCTGCCGGTGACCATTCGGCGCTTCATGGAGCGCTATCCACGTGTGCGTTTCGACCTGTCCACCGATCTTACCGACCCCATCATCGACGCTATCCTGTCGGGAGAGGCTGACATCGGACTTTGCATCAATCCGCCGTCCAATCCCCGCCTGCGTACCCTGCGCCGGCTCGAATTGCGTTTCGGCGCGGTCATGGCGCCGTGGCACGCTCTGGCCAAGGCGAGCGAGCTTCGCCTCAAGGATTTCGAGAACGTCCCAGTGATCTTGCCGGACCAGGCAATGTTTCGTGGCTCTACTCTGGAACGCGCGCTGTCCACTCAGGACGTGCGACTCTCCGCCGTTGCCGCGTGTGGCCGCATCCTGAGCATGAAGTCGCTCGCCAGAGAGGGCGTGGGCGTGGCGTTTCTCAATCCGCTGGATGTGACTCGTGAACTGGCCGAGGGGGAGCTTGTCTTTGTGCCTTTGCGGGATCGTGGTATCGCTGCGGCACAGTTGGAAATGTGTGTGGCCAAGGATCGGCCGCTGCCTCTGGCCATCGCCGTATTCGCCGAAATGCTGGATGAGGCGCTGAAGGAACTGGATGTCGCCACCACCGTCTAGGGCTTGTCTGAAAAGTGCCTGCGCTCGGTAATACGGCGTTAAAAATCGGATCAAAATGCTCATTTACACCCCGTAAACTGCGCTTTCTCACCGATTTTTGCCTTGTCTAACCTTCGCTCGTCGACTTTTCGGACAGCGCCTAGTCACTCGCGTCACGCGAAGTAGGTCTTCAGACTGCCGAGATGGCACTGCGGGTGCTATGGTGTCGGTCATGGATTGCTTATCTGGTCGTGGTTGCCACGGCCTCACTGCCGGAGACAAGGATATGACACGGGGAAAGATGGGATGGGCCGCTGTGGCCATGCTGACACTGGCTGGCTGTGCGTCGACCTCACAACCGCAGACGGCGGCCGAGATGTTCGACTGCGACGCCCTCAATCAGGCCGTGGCCAGTGCCGACAATGATTTCACCGACATCAAGGGACGCTTCGACGACACTCGGCTGACCCGCAGCTGGGAAACCGATGTCCAGGCCTTCCACGACTCCTGTCTGATCACCTCGGCGCAGCGCCCGGATCACTACTCCTGTTTCGGACGGATGGACAGTGACGACCCACGTGGTGCCCTGGTGGCCGGTGGTGAGGCCCTTGGCCAGTGCCTGGGCAGTGACTGGACCTCCACCCGCGAGACGTCCGATCGTCTGGTCTTCTCCAGGGCCGGCAGCGACACCACCGTGACGCTGGAAACCTTCCTCAACGACCGCGGCCGCCGTATGGGCAGCCTGGATGTGTGGCAGCATCCGGATGATCTGCGTCTGGAGTCCACCGACGGCTGACTGCCGCTGTTGGACCCATGACGGGTCCATTGACTGCACCAATGACAGGGCCCGTGCCGATCGGCACGGGCCCTGTCGTTGTGGCCTTGGCGTTTGTGCTGCTTGCGCAGGCCCTCATCAGCGGCGAGGGCCTGGCGTGGACGGGCTTAACGCCAGCCGACGCGATCGAAGATCTTGACCGCTTCCGGGTTGTTCTCGCCCAGCACGCTGACGTTGACTTCGTCCTTCTTGAACTCGCCCCAGGAGCCGAGTACCTCGTCCACGGCGACGCCCTCGACCACCGGGAATTCGTGGTTGCCCACGGCGAACAGTTCCTGAGCTTCGTCGGAGGCCAGGAACTCGAGGAAGGCGACGGCGTTGTCGTGGTTAGGTGCACCCTTGACCAGGCCGGCACCGCCGACGTTGACGTGGGCACCACGGTCATCCTGGTTGGGGAACAGGATCTGCACGCTTTCGGCGGCCTCGCGCTCGTCGGCGTCGTCGGAGGTCAGCAGACGCACGTAGTAGTAGTGGTTGGCCACCGCCACGTCGCACTCGCCGCTGGCTACGCCCTTGATCTGGTCGCGGTCGCCACCCTCGGGGTCGCGAGCCATGTTGTCGACCACGCCCTGGGCCCACTCTTCGGCACCTTCCTCACCGTGGTGCTCGACCATCGAGGCCAGCAGTGACTGGTTGTAGATGTTGTTGGAGGAACGGATGCAGATCTTGCCCTTGAGGCTGGGATCGGCCAGCTTCTCGTAGCTGTCGACCTGCTCGGGCTCGATGGTCTCGGGGTTGTAGAAGATCGCCCGCACGCGCTGGCTGAAGCCGAACCAGTCGCCTTCGGGGTGGCGCATGCTCTCGGGCAGGCGCTCGTTGAGCACCTCGGAGTCCACCGGCGCGAAGATGCCTTCCTCCTCGGCGCGCCACAGGCGGCCGGCGTCCACGGTCATCATGATGTCGGCGGGGCTGGCCTCGCCCTCGCGCTTGATGCGCTGGATGAGCTGGTCGGAATCGCCCTGCAGCACGTTGACCTCAATGCCGGTCTGTTCGGTGAAGGCGTCGTACATGGCCTGGTCGGAGTCGTAGTGACGTGCCGAGTACACATTGACGCTGCCGTCGGCGTAGGCGAGACCGGAAGCGCCGGCCAGGGCGATGGCGATGGCAAGACGAGAGACGTTGGACATCGGAGACCTCGAGTGGCGGATGGAATGATAATACGTGTCATTCGGTGTCCGTATTGAACGACCTCCCGGGCACGGCGTCAATCACTGTGCCTCCTTGGGCTGATGTAGGGTGCTTCTCTCGGCATAGTGGAGGGGGCACGATCGATGTACTGATGGGGGCTACGTCGGGGGCGGATACCTCCGACCATCGGGCGCTCCAGCCTGGCGCTGCGCCCCCTGGCACCCGCTGCTTCGGGAGCCGGCAGGGCGGCGAGGCTGACCCACTAGCGCGGGAGATATCGCACAGGCAAAGGAGAAGGCGTGTCGAAAGGATTCGCGTTACCATGGCCAATCCATCGGCTTTCGCCGTCGTCCATCCGACCTTCGACACGCGATCCCTTCCATGACCTCACACCTTGCCAGCTCCGCCACCGTTTCCGAGCAGACCTTCGAGGAAGGCGTTGTCGCCGATCCTCTGCTGGCTGTGCGCAATATCCAGCATCGATACGACAGCAAGCTTGCCGTCAGCGACGCCTCCTTCGACATCGCGCCGGGCGAGGTGGTGTGCCTGCTCGGGCCGTCGGGCTGTGGCAAGACGACGCTGCTGCGCATCGTCGCCGGACTCGAGGCGTTGCAGCAGGGGGAGCTCAAGTTCGACGGCCAGACCCTGGCCGCACCGGGGCGTCCCCACGTGCCGCCGGAGAAGCGCAGCGTGGGGCTGGCCTTCCAGGAATCGGCACTGTTTCCCCACTTGAGCGTGCTCGACAACGTGACCTTCGGGCTCAAGGGGATGCCGGCGCGGGCGCGCCGTGAACGAGCCCTGGAACTGCTCGCTCAGCTGGGTATGGACGGCTACTCCGAGGCCTTCCCGCACACCCTGTCCGGTGGCCAGCAGCAGCGGGTGGCCCTGGCCAGGGCCCTGGCGCCCTCGCCGCAATTGATGCTGCTGGACGAGCCTTTCTCGAGCCTCGACGCGCGTCTCAGGGACCGTATCCGCGATGACACCCTGCACGTGCTCAAGCAGGTGGGCGCCGGCACCCTACTGGTGACCCATGACCCCGAAGAGGCGATGTTCATGGCCGATCGCATCGTGCTGATGCGCGATGGTCGGGTGGTGCAGGTAGGCACGCCGGAAGAGCTCTACTGCGCGCCGGCCGACCCCTTCGTGGTGACCTTCTTCGGGGACGTCAATCGCCTGGAAGGCGTCGCCCAGCGTGGCTATGTGCATACCGCGGTGGGGCCCGTCGCCACCGACCTGCCTGACGGCGCCCGCGCCCAGGTGCTGATGCGCCCGGAGGCGCTCAGGGTGGTGGAAATCGAGAGCGACGGCCAGCACGCCCACCACAGCCACGTGCTGATGGCACGACTGCTGGGGCGTTGCAGTCTGCTGCACCTCTGCGTGCACGGTATCGATGGCCAGGAGGCCCACATGCACGCCCGGGTACCCGGGGTCTTTCTGCCGAGGGAAGGCCAGGCCGTGCAGGTCAGTCTCGACCCGGCCCAGGTATTCGTGTTCCCCGCCGAGGCGTCCGGCCTCGAGGCCGTCTAGGGCCCCTGGCCCCGGCGCACCAGGGGAGGACTATTCGTATCCAGTCGTATACAGCAGGGGCCAGCGTCAGTCGCTGGCCTGGCCCGGGCGCGAGCGGCGCATCGCCAGGCTCAGCAGCACCACCGGAATGATCCCCACGGCAACGATGGCCAGGGACGCTGTCGAGGCCTCGGCCAGGCGTTCGTCAGCGGCCAGGTTGTGGGCTCGCACCGCCAGGGTGTCGAAGTTGAACGGGCGCAGGATGATGGTGGCCGGCAGCTCCTTCATCACGTCGACGAAGACCAGGATCCCGGCGGCCAGCAGGCTGCCGCGCATGATCGGCGTGTGCACCTTGCGGAGGGTGCCGGTGGCGGTTTCGCCGAGGGTTCGGGCCGCCGCGTCCATCGACGGGGTGACCTTGCCCAGGCTCGCTTCCACGGCGTTGAACGACACCGCGAGAAAACGCACCACATAGGCATAGATCAGGATAAAGGCGGTACCGCTGAGGATCAGGCCGATCACCTCCCCGGTGGCGGCCTTGTACAGCTGGTTGAGCTGGACGTCGACCCAGGCGAAGGGGATCAGGATGCCTACCGCCACCACCGACCCCGGAATCGCGTAGCCCAGCGAGGCCACCCGCGTGGCCGTGCGGGTCAGCGGGCCCTGTTCGAGTCGGGCGCCATAGCTCAGCACCACCGCCAGCCCCACCGCGATCAGGGCGGCGACGGCTGCCAGCAGCAGGCTGTTGCCTGCGTACTCGAAAAAGGCGCTGCCCAGCACGCTGTCTCCGGCCTTCAGCGCCATGTACCCCAGCAGCAGGCAGGGCAACAGGAAGCCCACCGTCACCGGCAGCGCGCAGGCCAGGGTGGCCGCCCAGGCGCGTGCACCGCTTAGACGGTACTCCGGTAGTTGCTGGTAGCGGTGAGAGGTGTGGTGGAAGCGGCGCTTGCCCCGGGACCAGCGCTCCAGCAGCACGAACAGGATCACGAAGGCCAGCAGGCACGCCGCCAACTGGGCGGCGGCGACCTGTTCGCCAAGTCCGAACCAGGTGCGATAGATGCCGGTGGTGAAGGTATCCACGCCGAAGTACTGCACCGCGCCGAACTCGTTGAGGGTTTCCATCAAGGCCAGCGACACGCCCCCCACCAGCGCCGGTCGCGCCAGCGGTACCGCCACCTGGGTAAACATCTGCCAGGGGCCGCGGCCCAGGGTGCGTCCCACGTCGAGCATGCACACCGACTGCTCGAGGAAGGCCGCCCTGGCCAGCATGTACACGTAGGGGTAGAGCACCAGGGTGATCAGGGTGGCGGCACCCGGTAACGAGCGGATGTCGGGGAACCAGTAGTCCCCGCGGGACCAGCCGAAGGCTTCGCGCAGGGCCTCCTGCACCGGCCCTGCGTACTGCAGGAAGTCGGTGTAGGCGTAGGCGATGACGTAGGTGGGTACCGCCAACGGCAGCAGCATGGCCCATTCGAACAGGCGCTTGCCGGGAAAACGGCACATTACTACCAGCCAGGCGCAGCCGGTACCTATGGCCAGGGTGCCAAGGCCGACGCTGAGTACCAGGAACAGGGTGTTGAGCAGATAACGCGTCAGCACAGTGTCGGCCAGGTGACGCCAGATATCGCCGGCGGGCACCAGAATATGGGCCAGGATCACCAGCACCGGCAGTGCCACCACCGCGGCGACAGCCAGCGTCAACCAGCCCCAGCGCGAAAGCCGCCGGGAACGAACCTTGGCCACGGAATGAGTACTGCTGGACACGGACGGACTCCTGCTGCGGGCACCGCTGACGGACGGGAGGCCAGATCATACCAGTCCGTGCCGGCGGCTGCAGTTGGCCATCAAGGGGAGGCATGGAGGCGCGCACCAAACGGAAGTGAGACCTTGGCTCGGCGGGCTTTGAAAGTGAATAACTATTCATTTATTTTAAGAGGCATCTCAAAAGAGGGTAAATGTCATGCGCCCACGCGACGACACCAAGCGGGTGGCACTGCTCGAGGCGACCCTGGTCGAGGTCACCGAGCACGGCTTCGGCGTGGCCTCGGTGGCCCGTATCGCGCGTCGCGCCAGGGTGTCGCCCGCCACCCTCTATATCCACTTTGCCGACAAGGACGCCCTGCTGGAGGCGACCTTTGTGCACGTCTGTGACCAGCTGATCGATACCGCCCTGGAGGCCTTCGATGCGGCACTTGAGCTGCGCCAGGCGCTGCGCGAGATGTGGCATGCGCTGTTTCATCTGGCCCTCGACCAGCCGCGCCTGTTTCGCTTCCACGACGCCTTCAGCCATTCGGTATGGATGAATGATCGGGTCCGCGAGCGCAACGATCTGCGCCTGGCGCCCTTGCTCGATGCCATCGCCCAGGGGCATCGGGATGGCGTGCTCAAGCCGGTTGGGCTTGCGCTGCTGGAAAGCTTCATGTTCCGCCCGATCTACCACCTGGTGCAGAGCCAGGGGAGCCACCCGTTCGAGCCCACCCACACCAATATCGACCAGGCCTTTGCGATGGCCTGGGACGCCATTGCCGTTCGCCACGACAACTCGCGTCCCTGACGCCTCAGGAGCCCCCATGACCTTCTCTACGTTTCCTCCGACGTCGCGCCTTGAGCGCCTGCTGGCCAGGTTCAGTCTGCTTGCCGTCGTGGCGCTTGTCGCCGGCTGTGAATCCGACCAGCCGCCCTTGTCCCAGCAGCAGGTACACCCGGTGAAGCTGGTGTCGCTGGACGCCGGGCGCCAGGGCATGTTGATGCGTTATCCCGGCCAGGTGCAGGCCTCGGAGCGTTCGGAGCTGTCGTTCCGGGTCGGTGGGGAACTGCGCGAGCTGGCCGTGCAGCCGGGGGATGAGGTGGAAGCGGGGGACCTTATCGCCCGCCTCGATGATCGTGATGCCAAGAGCCAGCTGGCCAACGCCCGTTCGAGCTACAACCTGGCCGAGGCGACCTACGAGCGTATGCGTATCTCGCTGGAGCGTGGTGCCATCAGTCGGTCCCGCTTCGACGAGGCGCGTGCCGAGTTTCTGTCGGCCCAGGCCCAGCTCAAGCAGGCCCAGGACCAGCTCAGCTACACCGAGCTCAGCGCGCCCTTCAGCGGCGTGATTGCGTCGGTCCCGGTGGACAACTATCAGGTGGTCGGTGCCCAGCAGACCATCGCCGAGCTGCAGCAGCCGGGATCCATCGACGTGACCTTCCAGCTGCCGGAGCAGCAGGTCCGCCGGATCAATGACGAGCGCGCCCAGGCGGTGCAGGACGGCGAGGATGCGGTGGTCTGGGTGACCTTCGCCGAGAACCAGCAGCAGCGCTACCCGGCCCGCTACAAGGAGCACGACAGCAGCGTCAGCCAGGGGTCGCTGAGCTATGAGGTCACCCTGACCCTGCCTGAACCCGACGACATCACGGTGCTGTCGGGCATGAGCGCCACGGTGCTGCTGGACATGAGCGCCCTGACCGGTGATAGCCAGGATCCCTGGCGGGTGCCGGTGGCGGCGGTGGCCACGCGGGAATCGCAGCCTGACCAGGCGGTGGTGTGGCGCTTCGTGCCCGACGACGAGTCCCGCGCCGACGGCCCTGGACGTGTCGAGGCGGTGCCGGTCGTGCCGGGGCGCATCACCACCCAGGGGATGCTGATCGAGGGCGAGCTCGAGGCCGGCGACCGGCTGGTCGCCGCCGGTGCCGAACGCATGCAGGAAGGACGCAGGGTACGACCCTGGATCAAGGAAGAGGGGCTCTGATCGATGGTCGACTACTTTCTGCGCCAGAAGGTCATCAGCTGGATGATCACCCTGCTGCTGGCCGTCGGCGGGGTGGTGTCTTTCTTCGGGCTCGGGCAGCTGGAGTTTCCCGAGTTCACCATCCGCAACGCCATCATTTCGACCCAGTACCCCGGCGCCACGCCGGAACAGGTAGAAGAGGAGGTCACCCTGCGCCTGGAGAAGGCGATCCAGCAGATGCCCGACCTGAAGCGGGTCAGCTCGGTCAACGCCGACGGCCTGTCGCAGATCACCGTGGAGCTCGAGAACACGGTGCGCGAGCACGAACTTGCCCAGTACTGGGACCTGCTGCGGCGCAAGATCAGCGACGTCCAGGCCGAGCTGCCCCCCGGCGCCGGGACCTCCATCGTCAACGATGACTTCGGTGACGTCTTCGGCCTGCTGTTGACCCTGACCGGCGAGGACTACAGCCAGCAGGACCTGGAAGACCACGCCGACCTGCTGCAGCGGGAGCTGCGCCTGGTCGACGGGGTCAAGAAGGTCGCCATCGCCGGCACCGTGCAGGACCAGGTGGTGGTGTCGCTGGACCGTGACCGGATGCGCGCGCTGGGGATCTCGCCACAGCAGTTGAGTGACCTGCTCAACGCCCAGAACGTGGTGGGCGACGCGGGCCATATCAAGCTCGATGGCCTGTCGCTGTCGGTGCAGCCCACCGGCGAGTTCGACAGCGTCGAGTCGCTCGAGCGGCTGGTGGTGGGCCGCCCCGGTGACGGCCTGATCCGCCTTGGCGATATCGCCGAGGTCACTCGCCAGACCACCGATACGCCCCAGTTGCTCTACCACGCAGGGGGGCAGTCCGCGCTGTCCATCGGCATCTCGTTTGGTTCCGGCGTCAACGTGGTGGAGGTCGGCGAACGGGTCGAGAAGCGGCTTTCCGAGCTCGAACAGCGCATGCCGCTGGGCATGGAACTGGCCACCGTCTACCACCAGCCCGAGGTGGTGGAGGACGCGGTCAACGGCTTTCTGATCAACCTGGCCGAGGCGGTCGGCATCGTCATACTGGTGCTGTTGCTGTTCATGGGGGTGCGTAGCGGGCTGCTGATGGGCCTGATCCTGCTGCTGACCATCCTCGGCACCTTCATCATGATGTCGATTCACGGCATCCAGCTGCAGAAGATCTCGCTGGGCGCCTTGATCATTGCCCTCGGCATGCTGGTGGACAACGCCATCGTGGTCACCGAGGGCATGATGATCGGCCTTGCCCGGGGCAAGACCAAGCGCCAGGCGGCGCTGGAGGTGGTCGGTCAGAATCGCCTGCCGCTGCTGGGTGCCACGGTCATCGCGATCACCGCCTTTGCTCCCATCGGGCTGTCGCCGGACGCTACCGGCGAGTTCGTCGGGTCACTGTTCTGGGTATTGTGCTATTCGCTGTTCCTGAGCTGGATCACCGCCCTGACCCTGACCCCCTTCTTCTTCGATCTGTTCTTCAAGGAACGCATCGAAGCGGGCGAGGAGGGGGATAGCGATCCCTATCGTGGCCTGCTGTTCCGGGTGTTTCGCCGCCTGCTGGTGCTGGGGGTTCGATTCCGCTACCTGACATTGGTGCTGGCGGTGGCGCTGCTGGCCGGTGCCTTGTCGCTGTCGGGGCAGGTCAAGAACGCCTTCTTTCCCGACGCCACCACACCGCTGTTCTTTGCCGATGTGTGGTTGCCGGAGGGCACCGACGTGCTGGAGACCGAGCGCACCATCGCGCGCCTCGAGACGCAGGTGCTGGAGATGCAGGACGTGACCCGGGTGACCAGCGTGATCGGTGGCGGCGCACAGCGCTTCACCCTGACCTATGCCCCCGAGGACCGCTATGCGAGTTTTGGTCAGCTGATCGTCGAGACCGAGGACCGCGCGTCCCGGGAAGCCCGCATGAAAGAGGTGATCGAGACCCTGCGCGAGGACTTCCCCCGGGTCCAGTACAAGGTCCAGGCGTTGCAGGTCGGCCCCTCGGCCAAGGCCAGCATCGAGGCGCGCATCTACGGTGACGACCCCGAGACCCTGCACCGCCTGGGCGCCAAGGTGCGTGGCATCTTCCAGGACGAGCCGATGACCGACAGCATCCGACTGTCCTGGAGCAATCGCGAGAGCGTCATCGTGCCCGAGTTCCTCGAGCAACAGGCACGTCGCGTCGGGGTCACCCGGGACGCCCTGCACCAGGCGCTCAGGCTCAATAATGACGGCGAGCAGGTCGGCGTCTACCGCGAAGGCAGCGAGCTGATTCCGATCGTGATGCGCTCCCGAGAGGACCAGCGCCACGACATCGACAACCTCAGCGCGGTCAACGTCTGGAGTGAAGAGCAGGGACGTTATCTCAGCGCCGGCAACGTGCTCGGCGAGCTGCACACCGAGCTGCGTGATCCGCTGATCAAGCGTCGTGACCGGCGTCGCATGCTGGCGGTGTACGCCGAGCCGATGCCGCTGTCCGGTGAGACCGCCGCCAGTGTGCTGGCGCGGCTGCGTCCCCAGGTCGAGGCCATCGAGCTGCCGCCGGGCTACGCCATCGAATGGGGCGGTGAGTACGAAACCGCCAGCGACGCCCAGAAGGCGCTGCTGTCATCGCTGCCCATGGGCCTGCTCGGCATGTTCATCATCACCGTGCTGCTGTTTGGTCGGCTGCGCCAGGCGCTGGCGATCTGGTCGATCGTGCCGCTGATGCTGATCGGTATCATCGGTGGCCTGGCGTTGCTCGGGGCGCCCTTCACCTTCATGGCGCTGCTCGGCACCTTGAGCCTGATCGGCATGGTGCTGAAGAACGCCATCGTGCTGATGGAAGAGATCAACGTGCAGCGTGGCCAGCAGGACAATGCCCACGACGCCGTGATCCAGGCCGCGGTCAGTCGTGTGCGGCCGGTGACCATGGCCGCCGTGACCACCATGCTGGGGATGCTGCCGCTGTTCACCGATGCCTTCTTCGCCTCTATGGCGGTGGTCATCGTGTTCGGTCTGGGAGTCGCCACCCTGTTGACCCTGGTGATCCTGCCGGTGGCGTATTGCACCCTGATGCGAATTCGCGCCGACTGATCCTGCCGCCGCTGCCTAGCCGCCGGCCCCCTGAACGCTGGCCCCATGGGGGCCAGCCTCGTCGGCGATGGGGGACCAGGGGGCGGCTGACACGCCATCTGGCTGCGTCGACGGGGCCCGCTCCACCAGCCAGGAAGAAACCAGCGGCCACAGGGTGTCACGGTGGCGGCGGCGAAATCCTTCCAGGTGCCCCAGCACACCACTGCCCATTACCCTGGGAGACAGCTGCAGGCGCTTGATCGAAGCGCCGGTGAAGTAGCCTGCCAGCAGGTCGATGCTGTCGCTGCTGGCGTAGGGGTCGTCGTCGAGCCCCACCACCAGCAGAGGTAACGTCACGCGGGCGAATCGCACTTCGGCGTTGAGTTCCGGGTCGTCGAAGAAGTAGCGCGGCAGGCTGGTCCAGCGGCTGCACTGGCGGGCCACCCCCTCCGGCACGTCCTCACTGATACCAAGCCGTCGGCAGGGCACATAGCCATTGATCCGGGACAGCATGGGAAACACCAGCTTGAACAGCATCCAGGCGCGCAGCCGCAGCCAGGGTGATGAGATGAAGCGCAGACAGCTGGCATTGCAGGCGATCAGCACCGCGCCGCTCAAGTGTCGACTGGCGTCGCCCAGGCCGATGGCATGGCCACCGAAGCTGTGACCGATGGCAAGCAGCGGCAAGTCCGGCCAGTGCTGGCGAGCCCACTGGGTCACGCTGTCGGCGTCTAGCTCGGCCCAGTCCTGCATGCGCACCCCCAGTTTCTCGAGATGCTCCGGTCGCGACCGCCCGATGCCGCGGTAGTCGTAGCTCAGCACGTGGAAGCCTTGCTCGGCCAGGAATAGTGCGAAGGCCTGATAAAGGCGTTGTGACACCGCCGAAGCGGAGTGAATGATCACCACCCCACGTAGCGGCTGTGTGGCCTCGAAGTGGCTGGCGCCGAGCGGATAGGCATCGGAGGCGGAGAGGGTGAAGCGGGTCACGTTGGCCATGATGCTGCCCTTGCACAGAGTGTCTAAGAACTCTTAATACGATGCAGGAACGGCGTCGAGGCTTTACCCAATCAGGAGCGCGAGGGGGTGAAAAGTCGAAGAATATGCCGGAAACGCACTGTCAAAATCGTCGTTCTAAACGAGTAGCCCCCGCGAAGCGGGGGCTGTGTGGTTGTGCTGGAGGCTACCCTGAGGGTCAGTAGCCCAGCAGCATCGAGGGCAGGCCTGTGACCAGGGCGGGGAAGTAGGACATCAGCACGCAGGCAATCAATATCAGCGCGCAGAACGGGATCACCGCCTTGTACAGGTCGAGGGTCTCGACCTCCGGTGGCGCCACGCCCTTCAGGTAGAACAGCGCATAGCCGAAGGGCGGGGTCAGGAAGGAGGTCTGCAATACCACCGCCACCATCACCACGAACCACAGCATGTCGACGCCCATGGTCTCGATGATCGGCAGCATGATCGGGAAGCTCAGCAGCACGATGCCGGTCCAGTCGAGGAACATGCCCAGCACGAATACCAGCAGGAACATCAGGATCAGTGCGCCGGTGGTGCCACCGGGCATCGCCAGCACCAGTTCGCTGATCACGTCCATGCCGCCGCCGATGGAGAACACCCCGGTGAAGGCGGTCGCCCCCACCAGCACGAACATCACCATGGTGGTGGTCTTGCCGGCCTCGATGAAGGTGTTGTAGCAGGTCGACAGCTTGCGATCACCGAAGATCAGGAACAGCAGGAAGGCCAGGGTCACGCCGATGGCCGAGGCCTCGGTGGCGGTGGCGATACCGGTGAACAGGGCGCCCAGCACCCCGAGGATCAGGCTCATCGGCGGCAGTACGTACTTGCACAAACGGATCACCAGCTCCCCGGTGCTGGTCTCGGCACGCTCCTCGGCGCCTACAGGAGGGCCGAAGTCGGGCTTGATCAGGCAGATCACCAGCACGTAGAGCGCGTACATCGAGCCCAGCAGCAGACCCGGCACCAGGGCTCCGGCGAACAGCGCGCCCACCGACACCGGCGAGTAGCTGGCCATCAGGATCAGCATGATGCTTGGCGGAATCAGGATGCCGAGACAGCCGCTGGCCATGATGACGCCGGCGGACAGGCCCTTGTTGTAGCCGTACTTGAGCATCGGTGCCAGGGCGATCAGGCCCATCACCGCGATGGAGGCGCCGACGATGCCGGTGGTGGCCGCCAGCAGCACCGAGACGATGACCACGGTCAGCGCCAGGCCGCCGCGCACGCGTCCGAGCAACAGGCGCATGCTCTCGAACATCTTCTCGGTGACGCCCGAGTCGTTGAGAAAGCGCGCCATCAGAATAAACAGCGGGATCGCCACCAGGACATAATTGTCCATGGCGCGCCCATAGATGTTGTTGATGATGATGCCGAGCACCTGGGGACCGGGGCCGAACCAGGCGCCGAGTACCGCGACACCGCCCAGCACGAAGGCCAGCGGATGGCCCATGAACAGCCCCAGCATCAGGCCTGCAAACATGAAGATGGTCAGAAGTTCAGCGCTCATTTGGCTTCCTCCACGCCCTGGCCTGTCAGCTCATTGATGGCGCGAATGACGATGGCGATGGCCTGCAGAAGGATCAGCACGCTGGCGATGACCAGCACGGCCTTTACTGGGTAGACCGGGATCGAGACGATGCCGTAGGTGGACTCGGCGCGGCTCCAGGAGCGCTCGAAGAAGCGCCAGCTATAGGTGATGAACATGATGATGAAGGGGGTGAAGAACAGCAGGTAGCCGAGCAGGTCGATCAGTGCGCGACCGCGCCGGGACAGCAGCTGCTTGACGATGTCCACCTCCACATGGGCGTGATGGCGCAGCCCGTAGGCGGCCATCAGCATGAAATGGGTACCGAACAGCATGGTGGTGACGTCGAAGGCCCAATCGCTTGGGCGTCCGATAAAGAAGCGCATCGCGATGTCGTAGACCACCACGAGGGTGATGATCGCGATCAGCGGAGCGATCAAACGGCCGAACCACTCGTTCAAGCAGTCGATGGCCTTGGCAATGGCGTTCATGGTGGGGTTCTCGTCGAAGTCCAACGATGACCGGCGGCCTCGCGCAGAGAGCCGCCGGCCGGTAGTGACAGAAACGTGCCTGGTTGTTACTCGAGGCAGGCTTCGATCTCGTCAAGCGACGGCAGGTTGTCGGTGACGCGGCTCATGTTGTAGGGCACCGAGACGTCACGCCACTGGGCGTAGTCCTGCATGTAGCTGATCATCGACTGGTAGACCTTGCCGAGCATCGGGTCCTCGCAGGAACCCTGCACGATCACCTGGTTGGTGACCTCCTGGATCTGGGCCAGGTCTTCCTCGGACAGCTGGTTGATGGTGGTGCCGTCCTCGAGGAACTTGGCGGTACCCTCGGTGGACTGCTTCTCGGACCAGGCCAGCGACCAGGCCATGGTGGCCTCGGAGGCGATCTTCAGCTTCTCCTGGGTCTCCTCGGACAGAGCGTCCCAGGCGTCCTTGTTGATCATCACACCGAACACGCTGGCAGACTGGTGCCAGCCCGGCGTCATCCAGTAGTCGGCGACCTCGGAGAAGCCGGCCTTGTAGTCGACACCGGGGGTCGAGAACTCGGCGCCGTCGACCACACCACGCTCGATGGCCTGGTAGATCTCGCCGCCGGCCAGGGTGACCTGGGAACCACCAAGCTGCTCGAGCACCCGGCCCTGGTCACGCCCGGACAGACGCAGACGCTTGCCTTCGATGTCGGCGAGAGACGCGATCGGAGTGCCGCCGCGGAAGCCGGACTCGTTGTTGGTGATACCGTAGGGCAGGTAGACCAGGTTGTACTGGCCGTAGATCTCCTGGTAGAGCTCGAAGCCGCCCCACTGGGTGATCCAGTTCAGGTAGTCCATGCCGTTGAACAGGCTGGGGGTGGCTGCCAGCGGCGAGAACGCCGGGCTGCGGCCGGCCCAGTAGCCCGGCCAGTCGCCGGCGGCCTGGATGCTGCCGGTCTCGGTGGCGTCGAAGACCTCGGTGCCGGGCATCAGGGTGCCGCCGGCGTAGAACTCGATCTGGATCTCGTCCCCGGCCAGCTGGTTGACCAGCTCGGCCCAGTGCTTGTCGATCTGGATCAGGTCGAGGTTTTCCGGCCAGGTGGTGGTCATGGTCCACTTTTCCTGGGCCATGGCGCCACTCGACAGGGCGGCCAGGGCGATGCCGGCAGCCATGCTGGTCAGGGTAAACTTGGTCATTTGCTTCATGCAGGTGCTCCCCGTGGGTTGTTGTGTTCTGTGCAAAGGAGGCGATCGCTGCCTCACCGAAATTGCGTCCGGCACCCTGGGCCATTGTCTTGGGTTCGGTGCCTGGGGGTAGTGGCGTTCCAGCGTGGGGTTGGCCCACGATGGCGCCTCGGCTTCATCAAGCTAGCACGGTCTTCAAGAGATGATCGATGCGACCCATGTCGATGAAACGGCACACTTTTTTGGCGGCTGCACAGTCGATGGCGTGAGAAAAAGTTTCGACAATTCAGCAAAATGAATAAGTTAGAGCGACATCTATGCTGCGCTGCCGTAGTCGGCTCGATCGTTTAATCGGCGCAGCCTTTAGACCAAAGTTGATTTATCAGGGAGCCTTAATGTCCCACTTTTTGACCCGACAGGACCTCGCGCGGCTCGCTGCCTTTCGACAGCAACTGCGAGGGCGGCGCTTTCGCGGCTTGCTGTGGGTGAGCGAGGCTCCTGACCGGGCGCGGGGCGTTGCCCACGAGTGCCTGGCCCAAGGCGGATGGTCGGCGCCGCTGTGGGTCGGGGAAACGTCGATCGACGAGGCTGCTGACAGGGCCGGCAACGGGGCCCCTGACAGGGCCGGCACCGGGGCCCATGCCAGGGCCGGCAACGGGGCCCATGACAGGGCCGGCAACCCCCCGCCGTCGCTTGAGCGCCTTCCCGCCGCCAAGGCGCGTACCCGGCTCGGCGGCGAGCACGACCTGGTGGTGTTCGACGCCGCCTCGCCAGGCACTGGCCTCGATCCTGACGCCCTGGGGGCGGTGGCCGGCACCCTGGTGGCGGGAGGCCTGCTGGTGCTGTTGACCGCCGACGACGGTGGCCGCCGACCCGACGACGACTACCGCCGCCTGGCGGCTCACCCTTGGCGGCCGGAACAGCTCACGAGCCGTTATCTAGAGCGCTGCCATCGGCTGCTGGCGGGTTTTCCCGGGATGCTGCGCTGGCGGCAGGGGGAGGGCCTGACGGCAACGCCCGATGATGGCCAGGAAAGCCCTTTTGCCGATGGCTCATGTTCAGACAACCCTTGTCCAGACAGCCCGTGTCTAGACAGCCCCGACCCGGATTGCCTGAGCCCCGACCAGGCCGAGGTGGTACGTCGGCTGACGCGGCTCAGGCGTCGCCGCCCGTTGGTGATCACCGCCGACCGTGGTCGCGGCAAGTCGGCGGCGCTGGGCATCGCCTGCGCCCGCTTGCTGGTCAAGGCCGAGCAGCAGCGCCAGGCGCCGCTGGATATCCTGGTGACCGCGCCACGGGCGTCCTCGGTGGCGCCGGTATTCGAGCGCCTGGCGGCGCTGCTGCCCGAGGGACAGGGCGACGAAAGGGGCTTCGAGGCGCCCGGGGGGCGGGTGCGTTTTATCGCCCCTGACGCTCTGACGGACGCCGTCGCCCGGGGGGAAGCCGGCGGCCCCGGCTCGCTGCTGCTGGTGGACGAGGCGGCGGCGATTCCGGCGGCGCTGCTGGGCGAGTGGCTGGCGGCATTTCCGCGGCTTGCCTTCGCCACCACGGTGCACGGCTACGAGGGCTCGGGGCGAGGCTTTGCGTTGCGCTTTCGTCGTCATCTGGAGGCGCAGACGCCCCAGTGGCAGGACATCGCGCTCAGGACGCCGATACGCTGGGCCGATGGAGACCCCCTTGAGCGGGCCATCGACGCGCTGCTGTGCCTGGATGCAGAACTTCCCACAGTGCCGAAGGGGGCGAGGGTGAGTGCGCCTTGTCCTGGTCAAAAGTTGGCCGAGCTGCCCTGTACCACGCTCGATCGCGAGGTCCTGGCCCGGGACGAAGCCTCCCTGAGAGCCATCTTCGGCCTGCTGGTCCAGGCTCACTACCGCACCACCCCGGCGGACCTGCGGGTGCTGCTTGACGCACCGGCGACCCGCATCTCGATCCTTGGTACACCACGTGCGCCGCTGGCGGTGTGCGTGTACGTCGATGAGGGCGGCTTCGATGCCGATCTGGCCGAGCGAGTGCTGCTGGGACGGCGACGCCCGCGTGGTCACCTGATGGCCCAGTCGCTGGCGGCCCACGCTGGTGAAGCAGCGGCGCTGAAGGCACCCAGCGCCCGCATCACCCGGATTGCCGTACACCCCGACTGGCGCCGCCTGGGGTGCGGGGCGAGGCTAATCCAGGAGGCGGCATGCCAGGCCGAACAGGCCGGCAAGGCGCTGCTGGGGGCGAGCTTCGGCGCCGATCCGGAGCTGCTGGCGTTCTGGCAGGCGCAGGGCTTTCGCCCGGTGCGCCTGGGGCTGACCCGAGAGGCCGCCACCGGCGAGCATGCGGCGATGGTGGCGCTGGCCCTGGGGGAGCACAACCGGGACCTGATCGAGCGGCTGTCGCGGCGCTTTGAGCGGCAGTTGCCGGGGCTGCTGGCGTTCGAACTGACACGCCTGTCGCCACCTTTGGTGCTGGCGTTGCTGGCGAGCGTCGAGGACTGCTTCTCGCTCGACGCCGAAGACCGCTTTTCGCTCGACGCCGAAGATCGCTTTTCTCTCGACGCCGAGGATCGTCGTGAGCTCCAGGACCTGGCCAGGGGCCAGCGCGAGCCGGCGCTGGCGCGTCCGGCCATCCAGGCCCTGGTGCGTCGGCTGGCGTCGCTGTCACTGTCGCCGCCCATGTCGTCGTCCATGTCCAAGGCCGACGATGACCACGACAGTCTGGCCTGGCTCGCAGCGTGGGCGTTTCAGGGACGTTCGGAAAGTTCCCTGGCGCAGGGGCTATCGCTGCGCGGCAAGGCACAGGTCAAGCAATGGTTGCGGGACGCCGTGGGCCGAGCCCTGGCACTGCTGGAGACCCTTTCCAAGGCCCCGGTGCGAGGGTAGAGTGCCAACATTCGCAAAGGCAGACATAGACATCATGAACGAACATCTCGATAGCCTCGCTCCGACCGCCGTCTGGCGTCACTTCCGTACCCTGTGCAACACGCCGCGCCCCTCGGGCCACGAGGCGGCTCTGGTCGAGATCCTTGAAGCCTGGGCAGACGAGCGCGGCATCGCCCACGACCGTGACGCCTACGGCAACCTGCGCCTGTCCAAGCCGGCGAGCCCCGGGCGCGAAGGGGCACCGGGTGTGATCCTCCAGGGCCATCTGGACATGGTGGCCCAGGCCAACGCCGACAAGCCCCACGACTTCACCCGGGATCCCATCGTCACGCGGGTCGAGGACGGCTGGCTCAAGGCCGACCAGACCACCCTGGGCGCCGACAATGGCCTGGGGGTGGCGGCGGCGCTGGCGATCCTCGGCGATGATGAACTCGTCCATGGTCCGCTGGAGGCGATCTTCACCCTGGAGGAAGAGACCTCCATGGGCGGTGCGCTGAATCTGGCCGAAGGCTGGCTGGAGGGCAGTCTGTTGCTCAACCTGGACTCCGAGGACCGTGGCCAGGTCTACATCGGTTGTGCCGGTGGCGCCGACGTGGTGGTCGAGGCCCAGTTGCCGGTGGAGTCGGTGGGCGAGGACGAAGAAGCCCTGACGCTGAGCCTCAAGGGACTGCGTGGTGGCCACTCCGGGATCGATATCGACAAGGGGCTGGGCAACGCCAATCGCCTGCTGGTGCGGGTGCTGCGCGCCCTCGACAGCTGCGAGGTGCGCCTGGTCGACTACCGTGGCGGCACCCTGAGAAACGCCATCCCCCGCGAGGCCGAGGCGGTGGTGATGGTGCCTCGGGACGAGATCGACGCGCTGCGCTCGCGCATCGAGCGCCTCGAGGCCGATATGCGCCGAGAGCTGTCCGGCGTCGACGAGGGCCTGCGGCTGACCCTGGAGCCCTGCGCCACGCCGCGCGAGGAAGCGCTGACCCGCCACGCCAGCCGCCTGCTGGTGGCGGCGTTGCACGCCGCGCCCTGCGGTGTCGAGCGCATGAGCGTCGAGGTGCCAGGCGTAGTCGAGACCTCCAACAACCTGGGCGTGGTCAGCCTCGAGAACGGCCGCTTTCACCTGTGCGCCCTGGTGCGTTCACTGCGCGACAGCGCCACCATGGATCTGGCCGAGCGCTTCACCGCGCTGTTCGAGCTGATCGGTGCCCGTACCCGGGTCGAGAACGGCTACCCCGGCTGGACGCCTCAGCCCGACAGCGACCTGCTCAAGCGCTTCTGTGAGCTGCATCGTCAGCGCCTGGCGGTGGACCCGGAGATCAAGGTCATCCACGCCGGGCTCGAGTGCGGGATTCTCGGCGGCAAGTACCCCGAGCTTCAGATGATTTCCTTCGGCCCCCTGATTCGCGGCGCCCACTCGCCGGACGAGCGCGTCGAGATCGCTTCGGTGGAGGAATTCTACGGCCTGCTCAAGGCGCTGATCGGCGACCTGGCCGAGGGCACCCGCTGATATGAGGCTGAGATGAGTCCGGCTCTCGAGTCACTGTTCGCCCAGCCCCTGGCGCCGGCTCTTGCCGGCGTCTCGCTGCTGGCGATTGCGTTGCTGGCGCTGGCCTGGCGAGGGCATCGACAGGGGCAGCGGCGTGAACAGGCCCTGGCAGCAGAGCTCGAGACGACCAAGGCTCAGCTCGAGCAGCGGCGCGAGGCCGCACGCCAGCTCGAGCAGGAGCTGGCCATCAGCGATGCCCAGCTCGACGCCAGCCGAGAGCAGCTCGAGACCCAGCGGGGCGAGCTCGGCGCCGCCCGTCAGCAGCTCGCCGATGTGCGTGAGCACAATGCCCGCCTGGAGACCGAGCGCGAGCAGATGGCGGCGCGTCATCGCGAGCAGATGGCGCTGGTGGAATCCTCCCGGGAGCAGCTCAAGCAGGAATTTCATCGGCTCGCAGGCCAGGTCTTCGACGAGCGCCAGCAGGCCTACCAGACCCAGAGCCGCGAGGGACTCGAGTCGCTGCTCAAGCCGTTTCGCGAGCAGGTGGACCAGTTCCGCCAACGGGTCGAGGACCTGACCGGACAGCACAGCCGCGAGGCGGTATCGCTCAAGGCCCAGATCGAGCAGCTGGCGGGTCTCAACGCCCGCCTCGGCGAGGAGGCGGCGGGGCTTGCCCGGGCGCTCAAGGGCGACCAGAAGGCCCAGGGCGGCTGGGGCGAGTTGATGCTGGAGACCGTGCTGGAACGCAGCGGCCTGCGGCGCGACATCGAGTACCGTCGCGAGGTGTCGATGAACGGCGAGCAGGGACGCCAGCGTCCCGACGCCATCATCTACCTGCCCGAGGATCGCCACCTGATCGTCGACGCCAAGGTCTCCCTGACCGCCTGGACCCGGGTGGTCAACGCCGACGACGAGACCGAGCGCGAAAGCGCCATGAGCGCCCACCTGACCTCGCTGCGCAGCCATATCCGCGGACTCGCCGCCAAGGACTACCCGGCCCTGCCGGGGCTGCATTCGCCGGACTTCGTGTTCCTGTTTGTACCGGTGGAACCGGCCTTCGCCGCGGCCTTCGAGCGTGATCCCTCGCTGTTCCAGGAAGCCTTCGACCGCCAGGTGGTGGTGGTCACCCCGACCACCCTGCTGGCCAGTCTGCGTACCGTGGCGGGGCTCTGGAGCATGGAGCGCCAGAACGAGAACGCCCGGGTCATCGTGTCACGGGCAGAGCGCCTGCTGGCCAAGTTCTCGGGGTTCGTCGACAGCCTCGACGACGTCGGCAAGCACCTGGAGCGCGCCAGCGCCAGTCATCACCAGGCGATGAACCGGCTGTCCCAGGGCCAGGGCAGCCTGGTCGCTCAGGCGCTCGAGCTCGAACGCCTCGGCGCGCGTATGAAAAAGCCGCTGCCGGAGGAGCTCAAAAGGGCGGCTCAGTCGCCGGCGACGCTGGGCAACGATGGTCAGGCCGTCGACGACGCCTGAAGGGACCGCCGTAAACGACGACGCCCCGCTCAAGCCGAGCGGGGCGTCTTCCTTTGCACTGCGTGGGTCGCCAGGGGGTCAGCCCAGGTAGGCGCCCAGCATCCACACGGTCTTTTCCTGCTCGCGGATGTAGTCTCCGACCTGGGAGGCGGTGCCTTCATCGTCGGCGTCGGAGGCCACGGACAGGATCTCGCGCTGCAGTTCGATCAGCCGCTGGTAGCCTTCCAGCACGCCGCGCACGCAGGCTTCGCCGTCATGCACGTCCTTGGCCTCGGTGATGCGCGACAGCGAGATATAGTCGCTGTAGGCGTGAACCGGCTTGTGTCCGAGGGTCAGGATGCGCTCGGCGACCTCGTCCACCTTGGCCAGCAGGTCGGTGTAGAATTCCTCGAATTTTTCGTGGAGTTCGAAGAAGTTCGAGCCCTTCACGTTCCAGTGATAGCCACGAACGTTCATGTAGAAGATCTGGTAGTTGGCCAGGAGCTCGTTGAGCTTTTCGGCCAGATCGCTGGCGCTGCCTGAATGCAGGCCGATGGCGTTAGTGTCGCTCATGCAATACCTCCTTGATCGCTGTGTTCCAGTCTATCCCTAAGGGAGGGCGTTGGAGAGTGAATCTCTTCCATCGCCACGATAGCGTCCATTGATGACGCCTGCCTATGACGTAGGGATGACATAGGGACGACGAAGGCCGCTTTCAAGGGCAGCCCTGTCACCTTGGTAGGCCGAGCCTCCCTTCAACGGCCGATGGCCTGGAGCGTGCGAATCAGGTTCTCGCTGCGATCGGCGAGCAGCTCGGCGCAGCGTTCCAGCGCCTCGTCCAGTGCCATCGGGCCGTCGGCCAGGGCGAAGGCGGCGCTGACGCCCTCGTCCAGCGCCGCCTGCCAGCCTGGCGCCATACGACCGGCCAGCACGATCACTGGCACCCCCTTTGCGCGGGCCGCCCGCGAAATGCCGATCGGGGTCTTGCCCGACAGGCTCTGGCCATCGAGCTGACCCTCGCCGGTGATCACCAGATCCGCTCGTGCCAGGCGTTCGTCCATGCCGGCCTGTTCCATGATCATCTCGATACCTGGGCGAAGCTCGCCGCCAAGGAAGGCAGCGACGGCAAAGCCCATGCCCCCGGCCGCGCCAGTGCCGGGGGCGTCGCGCAGGTCCTCGCCGAGGCACTCGGCAGCCTTGTCGGCCCAGTGCGCCAGGGCGGCGTCCAGGCGCGCTACATCGGCTTCGCTGGCACCCTTCTGGGGACCGAAGACCGCGCTGGCGCCGCGCTCGCCCAGCAGCGGATTGTCCACGTCCACCGCCGCCTCCACCCTGACATCGGCCAGGCGCGAATCGAGCCCCGACAGATCCACCCGTGCCAGTCCCTCGAGTCCCGCCCCGGTGGGGGGAATCGGCTGGTCGTCGGCGTCGAGCAGGCGTGCACCCAGGGCCACCAGCATGCCGGCGCCCCCGTCGTTGGTGGCGCTGCCGCCCAGGGTAATCAACAGGCGTTCGGCGCCAGCGTCCAGGGCGGCCAGGATCAGCTCGCCGACACCGTGGGTGGTGCTGTCCAGCGCGGTGCGCTCTGACGGGCCCAGCGCCTGCAGGCCGCTGGCCTCGGCCAGCTCGATATAGCCGGTGCGGGACGCTGGGTGCCAACCCCAGGCGGCCTCGGCGGGGCGCTCCAGGGCGTCCTGTACCCTGGCGCTGCGTTTTTCGGCCCCGGTGGCGCCGAGCAGGGCGTCGAGGCTGCCCTCGCCACCATCGGCCATGGGGCACTCGTCGATGGTGATGTCCGGGTCGGCGCGGCGGGCCCCCTCGGCAATGGCGCGGGCGGCGTCGCTGGCGGCCAGGGCATCCTTGTAGCTGTCGGGGCAGATCAACAGGTTCATGGTCGGTCCTCTGGTGAAAAGGTGGGCGCACGCCTGAGGGGCGACAGGCGGATCGCCGCTGGGCCCGAGGTTCGGCTGGGCGAGCGTTTGCCCGTGGCTCGGGACAGCGTAGACTCTTGACAGTATTTCACGCCCCTGGCTGGGAGGTCCTGATGCAAATGTACAAAAATTTGCCCGATAGAGGCCGCAACATTTGGGCGAAATGCTCATCAGTGGCGGTGCTGGGCCTGTTGCCCTGGCTAAGCGCCTGTCAGAGCACGCCTCAGCAGATGCCGGTGGCGGAACCCGCTCCCTCGTCCGGGTGTCAATGGCCGGTGGTAGCCGGCTCGGTATCCCTGGCCGATGTGGTCACGGTGCTGGAAGGCCGCGACTTCCTGGTGCGTGATACCGATACCGCACTCGGGGTGGTCAGCGCCGAGAAGACCGAGCGCACCACCTACCATAACGCCGACGCCGTGCGCCCACGCCTGGGCGGCTTCGTGCTGGGTGGCAGCGGTGGCCACGTCGGCGCCGGCGTAGGGGTCGGCTTTGGCTCCTGGGGCTGGGGTACCAACGACGATGCGACCCGGGTCGAGCGGGTCTCGGTGGCGCTGGATGGCCAGGACGTCCGTCTGACGCGGGATATTCGCCTGTTTGACTGGACCGGCCAGCTACGTGAGTCGCGCACCGCCAGTGACGCCGACTTCTGTGCATCGGTGCGTCAGCAACTGGCGTCGGTGGCATCCAGCAGCGGGGGTGTGCAATGACGCGAAGGTGGACATCAGTGGAGCGAAAGGCCCCCGGAAAGAGACTGCTGGCGGTGGTGCTGATGGCCGTCTGGCTGTCGGGGTGCGCCGGCTCATCATCGATGGCCGAGCCGCCGCGCCAGATGCTGGTCGCGGTAGCGCCCGGGCCGGCCCTGAACGAAACCCTGGCGATGCTGATGGAGCAGGGCTATGTCATCACCCAGGCCGACGGCGAACTGGGGCGTATCGACGCCTCCCTGGCACGTCCGCCGGGCTATCGCATCGAGGCGAGGGGCGAGCCTGCCGGCGCCTCCGGTGCCAGCGTCTCGCTGCAAGGCTACCGTGGCGGGCGGCGCCTGCCGCCTGCGGTGGTGGAACCCCTGTTTGTCGAACTACAAGGAAGACTCGCCCGTTGATCTATCTCTCGCGTGCTGTGGCCGGATTTCAGGCCGCTTTGGACTTGCATCGCCGCGCCGTGGCGGCATTTCTTCTGTCTCTCGCGCTGGGCGCCGGCCTGTGGCTGGCGCCTGGATCCCTTCTACAGCCTGGTGCTGCTCGAGGAGGCTCGCGCCGCCGAGGATGGCCAGGACGCCGCGCTGGATCGCCTGGGGGGCGACATGCTGGTCAATCTTGCGCCTCGGGACTTCTTTACCGAGGCCGAGGTCGACGGCCAGGCGCTGGCCTTCGCAGCGGTCAGCGAAGCCACGGTGATGGCCCGTGACGAGCGCGTGGTGCTGCACTTTCGGCTGCCGCTGGCCGAGCCTCAGGACCTTGCCGGCAGTACCCTGGAATATCGCGTCTTCGATCCCTCCTACTACGTCGAGGTGGTGCACGAAGCCGACGACGAGGGGCCTCTGGCCCAGGCGTTGAGCGTGCCGGATGCCTGTCAGGCGTCGATCATCGTCGCCGACCCCGATCCCGAGAAGGTCATGGCGGCGGCCCAGCTCGATGTCGACGATAGCGCCCCCCAGGGGCTCGGTCGCTTCTTTGCCGAGACGGGGCGGGTGTCATGCTGAGCAGGCAACGCCCCTGGCTGCAGCTGGTTCTGGCACTGGGCGTGGTGGCGGTGCTCATCCTGGCGCTCGAGGCCAGCGGTGCGCTGGACGCCCTCGGACACTGGGTCATCGCCATGCAGGCCGACCTGCACCGCCGGTTGACCCAGGCGGTAACGCTGCTCGACCGGACGCCTTCCTCCGACGCCTGGCTGACCTTGATCGGCCTGAGCCTGTTCTACGGTGTCTTCCATGCCGCCGGGCCAGGCCACGGCAAGGCCGTGATCAGTGCCTACCTGGTCTCCCAGGGCGGAGCCTGGCGGCGGGCCCTGGCGCTGTCGGTGGCGGCCGCCCTGCTGCAGGGTGCGGTGGCCATCGTGCTGATCCTGGCGCTGGTGCAGGGGCTTGGCTGGCTGACCCGGGAGGCTCTGGGCAGCGTGGTCTGGGTTGAGCGACTGAGCTTTGCGCTGGTCGCGCTGCTGGGCCTGTGGCTGAGTGCACGGGCGCTTGGACGACTGCTCAAGATCGCGCGATCCTCCTCGGCGGACCCGGCGCCTTCTCATGATGGCCACCATGGCCCTCATGAACCGCACCGCCACCACCAATACCACGGTCACCACGAACACCACGATTGCTGCTCCGGCCATCATCATGTCTCGCCCCACGGGCCGCGTCGGGAGGCCTGGCTTGCGGTGCTGGCGATCGGCGCAAGACCCTGCTCCGGGGCGGTGCTGCTGATGGGGGTGACCAGCCTGCTCGGCCAGCCCTGGATGGGGGTGGCTGCGGTACTGGCGATGTCGCTGGGTACTGCCTTGACGGTATCGACGCTGGGGCTTGCCAGCGTGTTGGCGCGGGACTGGGTCGCCGCCCGTGCCGCACGGACCTCCGCCGCTCGTGGTCGAGTGATGGCGCGGCTGGGTGCGCTGGTGGCGCTGACCGGGGGGCTGTTGATCGCCGGGCTCGGGATCCTGCTGATGTCTCAGGTCGGCGCCAGCGACCCCAGCCTGCCACTGATGTCCCCCGGAGGGCGACCAGGGGGACTGGGAGCCTGAGCCAGGCCGCTTCGACCTGGCTTTCGCGATGGGACCTGGGCTGTAGTCCGCTATCTGGCGGCCCGGGGCCATGCCCGGGGCACTGCCCCGAGCATCACACCGTCTCGTTCAACCCTTGAAGGACAGCCCGCCTGCCAGCGCCAGGATACGGTCCTTGGTGGCGGCAAGGCTGTCCTTGTCGTAGGGCGTCGCCTGGCCCTGACCCCACACCGGGCCCGGCCAGGCGGGGTCGCCCTGGTGGCGAACGATGACGTGGATGTGCAGTTGCGCGACCATATTGCCGAGGCTGGCGATATTGAGCTTGTCGCCGCTGGCATAGGCCTTCAACGCCTTGCCGATGCGGGTGGCCTCTCGCCATAGCTGCTGCTGGTCCTGTTCGGACAGATCGTACACCTCGCTCACCTCGGCGCGGCGCGGGATCAGCACCAGCCAGGGATAGCGGGCGTCGTCCATCAGCCGCAGCTGACACAGTGGCAGTTCGGTGATGGGGTAGCTGTCCGCGACGAGGCGCGGATCGACGACGAAGTCGCTCATGCAAGGCCTCCAGGATGGTGTCCAGCGCCTAGGGTACATCAGAGCGGGTGGGCAGGGTGACAAGGTAGATGATTCGAACAGAGGACGACAGATGACGCCAGTCGAGGGAGTGGCCCTGCTGCTTGCGGGTATCGTGGCAGGTTTTATCAATGTGCTGGCGGCCGGGGGCTCGATGCTGACCCTGCCGCTGTTGATGTTTCTGGGCCTGCCGCCGCAGGTGGCCAACGGTACCAACCGGGTGTCGATCACCCTGCAAAGCGTGTCGGCGGTGGCCAACTTTTTCCGCGCCGGCGCCCGTCATATCCGTCTCAGCCTGCGCCTGTCGGTGCCCGCGGTACTGGGCTCGATGCTGGGGGTGTGGCTGGCGCTCAGGGTCAGCGACGCCCTGTTCGAAACCATTTTGATGGTGGTGATGGTGGCCGCGGCGATCATCATGCTGTTGCCCCAGCCGAAGCTCGACACCCGCCCGCTGACCGTCGATCGACTGACCCCTGGGGTCTATCTGGCGATGTTTGTCATCGGGCTCTATGGCGGCTTTCTGCAGGTGGGTGTCGGCATCCTGTTCATGATCGTGCTCTATCGCATGCTCAAGATCGATCTTGGCCAGGTCAACGCCTTCAAGGTACTGATCATCCTGGTCTACACCCTGCCGGCGCTGGCCATCTTCCTGTGGCACGACCAGGTGCGCTGGAGCTACGGCCTGGTGCTGGCTGCCGGCAGCATGACCGGGGCCTGGCTGGCGGTGAAGGTCAACATGAGCTCCCGGGGCGCCATGGTGGTCAAGTGGCTGACGGTGGCGGTGATTGCCGTGATCATCCTCAAGTTGGCGCTGTCATAAGCGGCCACGCGGCGGTCATGCTCAAGGTGGCGCTATCGTGAGGGTCTTCGCCGTGATCATCCTCAAGCTGGCGCTATCATAAGCGGCCACGCGATGGTCATGTCCCAGGTGGCGCTGTCGTGAGTGGCTTGGCACTGACGTGAAGGGGCTTCGCAGTTGCCGGACGGCGTCTGGCGTTGTGCCGTGTGGCGGATTACCTCGTCCGAGCGTTGGCTGGGAGGCTAGCGATGGGCGGTGATCGTGCTAGATTGTCAGAGGATGATGTATTTCGCTTACCTGCCTGGCTGCAAGGAGATAGGAACCATGAAAAGGATGCTGTCGTTGATTCTGGTATCAGTATTCACCCTGGCGCTGTTGAACGGCTGCAACACCGTTCGTGGGGTGGGCGAGGATATCGAGAAGGGTGGAGAGGCGATCCAGAAAAGCTCCAGCTAGCCAGAAAGGCTCGGTCTAGCCGGAAACCTTCCCGCTAGACCGAGCCAGGAAACACAGGGGCTGCGAGAAGAACCACGGCGGTGAGTCGCCTCGTCGTCGCTGTTCTCCCCATGGGTGCTCTTTATCGCCGTGCCTCTGCTGACTCGCGCTATCCGTTTCTCCGTCGGAACTTTCCCGCCATTGCTGTCTCCAACAGGTTCCATGTTCGTCGTCCCGACCGCCAGGTCTGTCAGTTGGCAACGAGTTGACCACGGCCTGTCCGTCAGGCGCAGCGCCGTGATAGGTTTTGAGGCGCGCTGCAGCGATACGAGGCTGGCGGGCGCTTGCACAAGGATTTCTGGCACTGGAGGCCATCGATGAAACCACTTCTTCCCCTGCTGCTGGTCGCGGCTCTGGCCGGCTGCTCGTCGTCGTCCGGCGGATCCGGCGAACCGGCACCGCTGCCGCCGGAGCGCGCTCCCATGGCCGAGGCCTGCGACGCCGAGGCGGTGCAGGGCCTGGTCGGCCAGAGCTACGACGCCAGCTTCGATGAACGGCTCAAGGCCGAGAGCGGGGCCAAGACGGTGCGGGTGCTGCGTCCCGGCGGGGTTGCCACCATGGACCTGCGGCTGGATCGCCTCAACGTGCGCCTGGATGATGCCGATGTCATCCGTGAGCTGGCCTGCGGCTGAGCGTCACGCTGCCCGCCCGGCAATCGACAAGGCCGCCCTTCGGGGCGGCCTTGTTGTGTGGACTGGTTGTGTGGACTAGTTGTGTGAAGACCTATCGAGCTGTCGGGCGATGACACACCTTCAGCGCTCGCCCAGTTCCTGGTTCGTTCGCATCTCTTCCTCTTCGGCCTGCTTGCGCAACTTCTTGCGCAACGCGGCTTTTTCGTAGCGCAGCTTGCGGATCGGCGTGTCCAGGGTCAGCGGAGGCACCGAGGCCGGGCGGCCGTCGGGGTCCACCGCCACCATGGTCAGGTAGCAGCTGTTGGTGTGGCGAATGACCTTCTGGCGGATGTCCTCCGCCACCACCTTGATGCCGATCTCCATGGAAGAGCGGCCCACATGGTTGACGCTGGCCAGAAAGGTCACCAGCTCGCCCACGTGGATCGGTTGCTTGAAGCGCACCTGGTCCACCGACAGGGTCACCACATAATGGCCCGAATAGCGGCTGGCGCAGGCGTAGGCGACCTCGTCGAGCTTCTTGAGGATGGCGCCACCGTGTACCTTGCCACTGAAATTGGCCATGTCGGGGGTCATCAGTACGGTCATGCTCAATTCGTGCTGACCCGGTAGGCTCTGCTCTGCCATCGAAGTTTCCTCGGAATACGGTGCGCGGGGGGCTGTAGGCGTCTGTCTGGCGCTCCACCACAGCATAACGCCTTGCCCCCCGGCAAGGGGACAAGGCGCTCGTTGAAAGTCAGTTGTCGCCTCGGCTGTACAGGTCGCCTGGCGCCCGGCTGACGCTCCGGGAGGCCTCTACAGCCAGGTCAGGCAGACCGAGATGATGATGCCGGTGACGAACAGCTGGATCAGGCAGAAGCCCATGATGTCCTTGGCCTTTAGCCCGGCGATGCCGAGTACCGGCAGCGCCCAGAAGGGCTGCAGCAGGTTGGTCCAGGCGTCACCCCAGGCCACGGCCATGGCCGCGCGGGGAATATCCACGCCAAGCGCCTGGGCGGCAGGAATGACCACCGGGGCCTGAACCGCCCACTGGCCGCCGCCGGAGGGCACGAACATGTTGACGATGCCGGCGCTGAGGAAGGTCCAGAACGGCAGGCTGGTCTCGGTGGCAAAGGAGATCATCGCCTCGGACATGGTCTCGGCCAGTCCCGACTGGATCATGATGGCCATGATGCCGGCGTAGAAGGGGAACTGGATGACGATGCCGGCGCCACCCTTGATGCCCTCGTGCAGGCTGTTGAGCAGGCTCTGGGGGGTGCGGTGGAGGATGATGGCCAGGAACAGGAACATGAAGTTGACCACGTTCAGGTTCAGACCGCCGCCGCCGACGAAGTAGCTGATCAGATAGATCAGCCCCGGTACGCCTACCAGCAGCGCCAGGGTCATGCTGTTCTCGAGGCGCTCGGCCGGGCGGGTGATGCGTACCCGACGGTCCTCGTCATCTCCCAGCAGCGCCGGATCGACGTAGACGCTTTCCTTTTCGCCGGGCAGCATCAGCCGGTTGACCAGCGGCACCGCGATGAACAGGGCCAGCACGATCAACAGGTTGAAGTAGGAGAAGATCGTCTCGCTGGTGCCGATCACGCCGATCTGCTCCACCGAGAAGTGGCCATCGGTGGCGATGGTCAGTGGCACCGAGCCAGCAAGACCACCGTGCCAGACCACGAAGCCGGAGTAGGCGCTGGCCACCAGCAGGCGGTAGTCCACCCGAATGACCCGGGCCAGCTCCTTGGCGAACAGGGCGCCGACCACCAGACCGAAGCCCCAGTTGATCCAGCTGGCCGCCAGCGACACCAGGGTCACCAGCAGGATGGCGGCGCCGGCGTTGTTGGCAAGGCCTGCCAGGCTCTGCAGCAGTCGCTTGACCGGCGGTGAGCTTGCCAGCATGAAGCCGGTGACCAGCACCAGCAGCATCTGCATCGAGAAGCTCAGCAGGTTCCAGAAGCCATCACCCCAGTAGGTGAGCACGGCCATGGGCGACTGGCGTTCGATGGCGATGGCTGCTGCGGCGGCGATGATCGTCAGCAACAGGACGAAGATGTAGGGATCTGGCAGATAGCGTTCCACCAGTTTCACGGCGGGTCGTGACAATGCTCTCAGCATGGCGTGTATCGCTTCTTCTGGTTGTGAAAGAGGGCCTTCCCGGGCCACTGGGAGTCAACGGTGCCGCAGCAGGCGCCCGTGAGTCAAAACCACCTGTAAGGCAGATAACGTCTCGGCACATTCACCATCGGTGATCTTCGGCCGTCGCTCCTCAGGCGGTGTCACGCCAGCGCGTGCTGCGATAGCGAAGATAGTAGGTCACAAGTACCGCCGAGCGCACTGCGGTAAAGGTCGTAAAGGCCAGCCACAGGCCGTGGTTGCCGAGCCCCTGGGTCAGCCACCACAGCGGTAGATAGACCGCCAGACCGATGAAGATGGAGTTGCGCATTTCGGCAATCGCGGTGGCGCCGATGAAGACCCCATCGAGCAGGTAGCTCCACACCGCGATCAGCGGCATGGCGACCATCCAGGGCAGAAACTGGGCCGCCGTGGCGCGTACCTCCGGCAGGCCGGTAAGCAGCGCGATCAGGGCATTGCCGCCCAGCGCGAAGGCGAGGCTTGCCAGGGCCGCTGTGGCCAGCGAGCACAGCGCCGCCGCGCGCACCGAGAGAGCGAAGTCATCGAAACGACGGCGACCGATGGCGTGACCGGTAAGGGCCTCGGCGGCGTTGGCGAAGCCGTCCAGGCCGTAGGAGGTCAGCATGATGAACTGCAGCAGCACCGCGTTGGCGGCCAGCACGGTGTCCCCCTGGGACGCCCCCTGGGCGGTAAAGAAGGCCTGGGCGAACAGCAGGCCAAGGGTGCGCACGAACAGGTTGGCGTTGACCGAGAACAGCTCCCGGTAGGCGCCAATGGTCAACAGCCGCGCCCGCTCGAAATGTCCGCCCAGTCGGCCCAGGCGTCGACGGCACAGCCACAGCCCCAGGGCGGCGGTGGTGTAGTCGGCGATTACCGTTGCCCAGGCCACGCCGTCGCTGGTCATGTCGAGTCCCACCACGAACAGCACATCGAGCACGATATTGACGCCGTTGTTGGTCAGCAGCAGCAACAGCGTCACCCGACTGTTCTGCTGGCCGAGGAACCAGCCGAGGATGGCGTAATTGGCCAGCACCGCCGGCGCCGACAGCAGACGAATGGCGGCGTAGCTCTCGGCGAGCCCGGTAGCCTCGGGGCTTCCATCCAGTAGCCACAGCCCCAGCGCGATCAGCGGGTCACCCAGCAGGATCAGCGCAAGTCCGATCCCTCCTGCCAACAGCAGCGACTGCCCCAGCAGATGGCGCACCTGATCGTCGCGCTCGCGTCCCAGCGCCTGGGAGGTCAGGCCGGTAGTCCCCATGCGCAGAAAGCCAAACCCCCAGTAGAGGAAGCCGAACAGGGTCGCGCCCAGCGTCACTCCGGCCAGGTAGCGTGAGTCGGGCAGGTGGCCGACCACGGCGGTGTCGACGAGGCCCAGCAGCGGCACCGTGATATTGGACAGGATGATCGGCCAGGCCAGGCCGGCGATGCGCGGCAGGCGTTCGAGGGTGGACGAGAAGGTGCTGGTGGAGGTCGACACGATGAAAGGCCTGTTCGGCTGAAGGCAAGGGCGCTACGGGACGGCGGCGAGGTGGGCAAGTGTCCGGTGATGGGAGAAGGGGGTCAAGGCCATGACCCCAAGGCGACGGCCTCAAGGTAATGCCGTCGCCAGGCATGGCGGTCGCGTTGCGGGAAGTGGTTGCTCAGGGCAGGGCCATGTCTGGAGTTGAAATGTCCGATATATCATTCAAGTGTCATCTCGTGTGATGAAACAATCTGTATCTCCTGTTAATCAATAGATACGTTTGGTTTCATTCTGGAGGATGACAAAAATAGTCAGGATGACTACTAATAAAGAGAGGCCAATATTAATAAAAAAGGATTAATAAAAGACAGGAGGTATAAGAAGAAAACAGGAATCACTCGCGAAAAGCTGACGATATACAAAGAAAAAAACGATTTTACGCAGGAGTATCATCATGAAAATCTTTCAGCCCTTTATCCGGGGCGAGCGCGCCCCTGTGCGCAAGTCTTCCTCCCTGAATCACCCCCGCTACCGTGGGCAGCGCGGAGCCACCGCTATCGAGTATGGCGTTATCGTGGCTCTTATCGCTGCAGCTCTCTTCTTTGTATTCGGAGCCAGTGAAGGTGGTGGCGGTGCTTTGGCAGATATGCTTGATACGCTGATGAAAAACGTCAAAACCGCGCTTGGGATCACTGAGTGAAAGTGGGGAAAAGTCTGTTTCTCAAGTATTTAGAAGCTGTAGTGCGAGCGTGGTGATTGCCTAATGGGAAGTTCCAGTGAAAAAGAAGGCCTTAGTCCACGTGTCTTGAGAGCAATGGCAGCAATCCTGGTGATTGTTGCCCTAGGGCTGGCAATTGTTGGCTGGAACCTAGGTTCCAAAGGGGAACCGTCTAAAGGCGCTAACGTCGCGCCAGAGACCATTTCCCCCGAACCTCTGGGCCATCCGGTTCTGGTAGCGGCCAGAGACCTGGCAGCGGGGGAGCGTCCTGCCGATCTCGAAGACGCGTTGCGCCTGGCCTACTTCCCCAAGCCGCCTGCAAGCACCTTCTCTGCTCTCGATCAGTTGCCCGACACGCGCCTGGCACGTCCTCTGGCGGAAGGCGACGTGCTGCGTGAAAGCGGCTTTGTCGGTGGCAGCGCTCTGGCCGAGGTGGTGCCTCCGGGCTTTCGCGCGGTGGGGGTCGGCATCGATGCGGTGATCGGTGGCGGTGGTTTCGTCGCCCCGGGGGATCGCGTCGACGTGCTCTATTTTGCCGAGGCTCAGGGGGAAGGTGGCGAGCGACACCGCCTGGCACGACGACTGTTTGCCGACGTGTCGGTGCTGGGGGTCGGTGAGCGACTGGTGGGTGTCGACGGTGACGATGAAAAAGGTGGAGAGCGCACCGCGGTGCTGGCGATGCCCGAGACCGAGACCGCCCGGTTGCTGCTGGCCGAGACCACCGGGCGGCTGCGCCTGGCGGTGGTGGGCAGCGAGGAGGCCGCCGGCTTTGGCGAGGGGATCGATGATCTGCGCACGATGGCAGGCGGCGCCAGCTTCCTGCCGGTGTCCCTGGGCCAGGGCCTGAGTGAGCCGGGCCAGACCGTCAGCTTCGAGGAGTTGACCGGTGTCGAGCGACCGGCAGCGAAAAGGGCTCCCGCGCCGCCACAGACCGGCTACCGGGTGGTGCAGCACGTCGGCGCCAGTCGCAGCGTGGTCACCCTGCCGTGACGGCGGTGGAAGAAGCAGGCAGACAACCATAACGAGAGGCCGGTAGTCGCCGAGGGAAAGGCGAGATACCGCGCCCGCGCAGGGAACAGGAAGGACCATGACGCGAGACAATGAGATCGTCCCACGCAGGTCGGGGCGCGGGGGTACGTGCGCCGGAACGCCGGTTAGCCGTCTGGCGAACGCGGCCCCCTCGGCACCGTGCCTGATGTTCGGCCTTGGGCGTAGCCTGGTGCTTGGCCTTGTATTCGTTCTGGCACTTACGCTGGCCGGCGTCACGACAAGCAACGGCCAGGCGCTGGCGCAACAGCCGCCGCTGACCCTGGCGGTCGGCGATCAGGAGTGGCTGGGCCAGCCCGGCCGTATCACCCGCACGGCGGTGGGGCGGGGCGACGTGGTCGAGGCCCAGGTTCTGGACCCGCGTTCGCTGCTGGTCACCGCGGTGGGGCCGGGCAGCACCACCCTCAAGGTGTGGACGGCGGGGGCGAGCCAGCCCCGTGAGACGCTCATTCAGGTACGTCCCGCCGGCGGCGAGGGGCTCGAAGGCGAGTATTCGCTGGCCCCCCATTCTTCCAGCGCCGAGATCCGTGGCGTTACGAGGTCGTTGGAACGCCACGATCAGGCGGTGTCACGCTTCGCTACCCCTCCCATCGATGCCAGCCAGCAGCTCGGCCCTGTTCAGGTGCAGACGGATATCCGTGTCGTCGAGGTCAACCGCAGTCGCATGGCCTCGGCCGGCTTCTTCATCGGTCGCAACCAGGCCGGCTCCACCCGCTTCGCGCTGGGGCGCAGCGACGAGACCCTCGACTTCCTTTCTGGCGGTGCGGTGGCACCCAACGCCGGAGACGGTGGCTTCTCGATCATCCAGGTCAACACCAGCGGGGTGCTGTCGGCGATCAGTGCGCTGAGCGCCAACGGCTTCGCCTACACCCTGGCCGAACCCAGCCTGGTCAGCCTGTCGGGCCAGACCGCCAACTTCCTGGCCGGTGGCGAGTTTCCCTTCCCGGTGCAAAGCGGCGATGACGAGATCAGCGTCGACTTCAAGGAGTTCGGTATTCGCCTGCAGCTGACGCCGACGGTGCTCGATGAGCGTCGGATCATGCTCAAGGTGGCGCCCGAGGTGTCCGAACTCGACTTCTCCCGGGGCGTGCAGACCGCAGGAGTGGCGGTGCCGGCACTCAACGTGCGCAGGACCGACACCACCGTGCAGCTCGGCAACGGCGAGAGCTTCATCATCAGTGGCCTGGTCAGTCGCAACATCATCCAGAGCGTGGACAAGATTCCGGGGCTTGGCGATATCCCGGTGATCGGCAGCTTCTTTCGCTCCACCCGACTGGATCGCGACGAGAAGGAGCTGGTGATGATCGTGACCCCCCATCTGGTGCGGCCACTGGCTGCCGGCGTCGATCTGGGGCCGATGCCTGGGGAGGCTTTCGAGGACTATGACCCCAATTTTCTCGAGCTGATGTTCGATCCCCGTGATGCCCAGGAGATCCAGCGTGTCTCCGAGGTCGGCTTCAGTCCCTGAAGGTTGGCGTTCGACGGCTGGTGTTCGGCGATCAGGAGGATGCATGCACTTTCGTCAAAAGCGAGTCCAGGAAACTGAGCCCCAGTCCGCCCCGGTGGTGGGGCCTGGGCTGGTCAGCGAGTTGCACCAGCTGGTCATCGAGCGCCTCGAGGATGATTCCCGGGGACTGCTGGATGATCCGCTGCAGCTACGCCAGCGGGTACGGGAGCTGATCGAGGAGACCCTCAGACTCAGGGGCTACGCCCGTTCCGACGAGTGTCTCGAGCGGCTGGTCGAAGGTGTCTGCCGCGAGCTCAACGGCTTTGGGCCGCTGGAGCCGCTGCTCGCCGATGACGGTATCTCGGACATCCTGATCAACGGCCATTTCCAGGTGTTTATCGAGCGCGGTGGTCGGCTCGAACCCTGCGCGGTCAACTTCCTCGACGACGACCATGTGCTGAGGGTGGTGCGACGCATGCTGGCCCCCCTGGGTAAACGGCTGGACGAGTCGAGCCCCATGGTCGACGCGCGACTGGCCGACGGCTCCCGGGTCAATGCCATCATCGCGCCGCTGTCGCTCAATGGCCCCAGCGTGTCGATTCGCAAGTTTCGCCGCGAGGCGCTGGGTGCCGATGACCTGGTGGCCATGGGCAGTGTGCCGCCCAACCTCATGACCTTTCTGCGCCGGGCGGTGGAAGAGCGCTGCAATGTGCTGATCAGCGGTGGCACCGGTGCCGGCAAGACCACCCTGCTCAACGTCTTGAGTGGGGCGATACCGGCCAGCCAGCGGGTGGTGACCATCGAGGACAGCGCCGAGCTGCAACTCGCGAGCCAACACGTGGTACGCCTCGAGACCCGGGCGCCAAACATCGAAGGCGAGGGCGAAGTCGGCGCCAGCGCCCTGGTCAAGAACGCCCTGCGCATGCGTCCTGACCGGGTGCTGCTGGGGGAGAGCCGGGGCGACGAGGTGCTCGACATGCTGCAGGCCATGAATACCGGCCACCAGGGCTCCATGAGCACGGTGCACGCCAACTCCGCCGGCGACGCCGTGGTGCGCCTGGAAATGATGGTACGGATGTCACGCTTTCAGGGCACCGACGCCCTGGTACGCCAGATCATCACCACCGCCCTCGATCTGATCGTCCATGTGGAGCGGGGCAGCGACGGCAAGCGTCGGGTGGCCGAGGTACTGCGAGTCGGTGGTCTCCAGCGCGGCGAAGTCCAGCTGGAGCCCTTGTACCGAGCCGGCGGTGGCGCGGTGCCCTCGCTGCAGCCACCGGGCGACGATGACTCACCGATCGGCTGGCGCCGGCTGCTGAGCTCCCTGCAGGAGCCTTCGCCATGACGGTCTGGGGGATGTTTTCGCTGGTAGCCCTATGCCTGGGGGGCGCCGCCTGGCTGCTGCTGAAGAGCGCCAGTGCGCTTACAGAACGCGCCGCAGGTGGCACACGTACCGCCCGGCGGCGGCTGATGTCCCAGGATTCGTTGATGGAGTGGCTGGTGGAGCGACTCACCGCGGCGGGGCTGCCGGCCTCGCCGGCCGTCGTGGCGCTGTCGGGAGGCAGCCTGCTGGTGCTGGCGATGCTGCTGCTGTCGCGGCTGGGGGCGGTGTGGGGCCCCGCCATGGTGCTGGTCATGGTGCTGGCAGCCAACGCCCTGATTCGCTTCAGGGCGGCGAGGCTGCGACGCCGGGCGAGGCGCCAGCTTGGGCCCTTTCTTGGGCAGATCACGCGAGGGCTCAGCGCCGGTCAGGGCCTGGAAACCGCCTTCGAACAGGCCATCAAGCGCTCTCGACCGCCGTTGTCGGATGCCCTTTCCCGGGTAAAGCTGCGTCGCCAGCTGGGCCAGGAGCTGGACGAGGGCCTGGCCCGGGAGGGCCAGATACTCAGGCTCGACGAACTGCGGCTGCTGGCCACCGCGATACGCATCAATCAGCGTCACGGCGGCAGCCTTTCCGAGATGCTCGACGCCTTCGCCTCGGCCCTGCATCAACGCGAGCAAAGCAGCCGAGAACTCGCCGCCATGACCGGCGAGACCCGCGTCAGCGCCTGGGTGCTGGGACTGTCGCCGCTGGCGTTGACGCTGTTTATCCACTTCACCCAGCCGGAATTTCTGGCACCGATGCTCGAAAGCGCCGGCGGACGCCAGGCATTGATGCTGGCGGTGGCGCTTCAGCTTGGCGGCGGCTGGCTGCTGTGGCGAATGCTCAAGTCGGTGTAAACCCGGGCGCGTCGCGACATGACGATAACGAACAGGAGGCGCGGATGTGGAACCTATGGTGGAGCGGGGCGGTGATGGCGTTGGCGCTGGCGGCGTCACTGCTGTTGATCAGCGCCCGCCGGCCGCTGGGCGCCGAGGGCGAGCGACGCCACGACGAATCCCGGCTGCTGCGCGAGGGGCGCGGCCTGTGGCGTAGTCGGTCCCGTCAGCAGGGTATGGCGGCGCGACTGTCGTTGCGCCTGCGCCAGTGCGGGCATGTCGGTGCCAAGGCGCAGCTTGCGGTGTTGCTGGCCTGGGGCGTGCTCGCTGTCGGTGCGGTGATGCTGGGGGGGCTTCTGGCGCTGGCCGGTGGCAGGCCACCGATGGCGGTGGTTGTCATGGGAGCCGCCTGGGGAGGCTTCGCGCTCGGGCTCGGCTGGCTCGCCATGGAGCGCAAGCGGCGACGACGTATTCGGCGACTCGATGAGGATATCGAGCTGGTGCTACAGGTGACGCGGATGCTGTGGGACACCGGCATGACCCTGGAGAGCCTGCTCAACCGGCTGATCCAGCAGCTTGGTGCGACCACCCCGGACATGGTGCTGGAGCTTCGTGTCGTGGCCAATCGTATCGACAGCGGCCAGGACCGGGAACGGGTGCTGGAAGAGGCGGCCGCGGTGCAGGCCAGCGAAGGGGTCGAGCAGTTCTTTCTGCTGTTCGCCCAGATCGCCCGTACCGGCGGGCGAGCCAGGGACAGTCTGGCGACCCTGGTCGATCGCCTCGGGGCGCAGCGACGTACCCGGCTGCAACAGAAGGTCAGCCAGCTCTCCGGCACCATGTCGCTGGTCATGATGCTGTGCCTGTTTCCCGCCCTGCTGATCGTCATGGCAGGGCCTGCGCTGGTCAACCTGGGCGGCCTGATGGGGTCGCTCGGTGGACCATGACAACGGATCGCTGGAGGCGCCCATGCGCACGACAACAACGCTGAAGAAGCGCTCGCCATTACCGAAGATGCGTCCCCTGTGGCTGGTCACCGGTGTGGTGCTGATGACCGGATGCTCGAGTACACCGGATGGCCCGACGTCGATGGCGGCGCTGGGCGCGCTGTCGCCGGACATCTCGCGGGCCGCCCCGGAGCAGAGCGTCGGCCCCTGCGGCCGACGCTACGACGCCGAGATCGGCGTCGAGCTGTCGCTGATCCAGCGCATGCTGGACGACGACAAGCCGCGCTCGGCCGCGGCCCATCTAGAGGCCGGCGACTATGGTCTACCGCTGGCCTGGCGGCTTGAGGGCGAGGCGCTACGCGCCGTCGGCGACACTGTCACCAGCGACCGGGCCTACGAGGCCCTGCTGGGCACCTGCCTGGCTGCGGACGGCTATCGCGGGTTGGCCCGCAATGCCTTCAGCGAGGGACGGCGTGAGCAGGCGCTGGCGCTGATGCGCGAAGCCCGCCAGACACGGCCGATTGATCCACGCATTCGCAACGACCTGGGCTATCTGCTGATGCTGGCGGGGGACAATCGGGCCGCCGCCGAGGAGTTCCGCACCGCGCTCGAGCTGGACCCGGGGCACGAGCAGGCCGCCGCCAATCTGGTGCTGGCGCTGAGCCGCAGCGGACAGCGGCAGCGTGCCGCCGACGCCGCCCTGCACTTCGGCGTGGATGCACGGCTGGTGGGCGTGCGCGATAGCGCTGCAGCCACAGAGCTCTCTGCATCGGGCTCGGCATCGCCGTCGGTATCACGTCCGGGGGCGCAGGCCGAGAGTGAAGAGTCATGAAGCCTCGTCGATCCATCCATCCGTGCAAGGAGCGCCTGTCCATGCTGTCGAACCTGTTGTCGAAAAAGACCTTGCTCGAGCCGCGAACGCTGGTCACCGTCGCCCTTATCTGCCTGCTGGTCAGCCTGGCGCTGGTGTTCTGGCCCGACAGCGCCAGCGCGCAGCAGACAGCAACCGCGCAGACCAGCTCCCAGGCCGTTGCCTCGTCGCAGGTCGTGCGCCTGCCGGCCACCCGGGATCCCTTCGGCGAGCGTACCCGCACGCTACTGGCCGTCCAGCGCGACGGGCGCCTGGCGTCACCCTCGCCCCAGGCGCTTTCGGGCAAGGTGCAAGGTCAGATCTACCAGCGCTATGTGGACAGCTTCGGTCACCCGATTCCTGAGCGCTATATCGAGACGGGCTTTGGCGAGGACTAGACGTGCCATGGCGCCATCGCCGCGGGTTGAGCCCTGGCCGAATCACGTAACCGGAAAGGCCAGAACCGGCTGGCCGGCGGACGATAGTGCTCAGGCGATTGGGCGAGCGAAGGAGCGCAGGTGTGGCCCAGCCTCCCAGCGTGGCGCCATCGGCGTGATGACCGCCTTCTTGCTGGTGGGGCTGGTGGTGGTGGTGACGCTGGCACTGGACGCCGGTCGCCTGTATCTCGAGCAGCGACGACTTCAGCAGGCTGCCGACCTGGCGGCGGTCTCGACGGCAGCAGGCTGCGACGCGCTGTTTCAGGGCGAGGCGTGCCGCTCGGGAGAGCTGCGCCAGGCCGCCATCACCGCCGCCGCGGCCAACGGCGTCGTCGTGGGCGCCGATAGCGAACAGGGCGAGGCCACTCTGGCGGTGACCCAGGGGGCGCTGGACGATGAAGGTGCTTTTGATGACGAGGCGGGACTGGCCAACGCCGTCAGGGTGGTCCTGAACCGCCAGGTGCCCAGCAGCCTGCTGGCCAACCTGGGAGAGCTGCTCGGGAACGAGGTGGAAGATCTGGTCATGCTCCAGGCCAGCGGTGTGGCGCGGCGAACCGCAGTGGTGACCCTGAGCGCCGGCACCCGCCTGCTTGCGCTCGATACCAGCGAGTCGACGCTGCTCGATGCGCTGCTCGGCAAGCTGATCGGGGGGAGTCTCGATCTCACCGTGCTGGGTGCAGATGACGGCGTGGGCCTGGACGTCAGCCTGGGCGAGGTGCTGGACGTGGAAGCGCTGGACGTCGACCTCGATGAGGGCCTGGCTCAGAACTTGGCCCAGACCTTGAACGAACCTCTGGATCTGCACACGCTGGGCAGTCGACTGGCATCGGTGTTGGATCTGGCGGGTGGCAACCCGGTGCTTGGCGACGCGCCGGGCGAGAGCTTCACCCTGGGCGAGCTGCTGGCGATCGATACCAGCGGCGAAGTGTCGATGACATCCTTGCTCGAGGCGCGCGTTCCGGTACGGGATCTGCTCGAAGGGGCGTTGCTGCTGACGACCAGCAAGCAGCAGGATGGCGTCAGCCTCGGCTTGGCCGATCTCTCTCCGCTTGTTGTCGGCCTGGGGCTAGGCCTTGCCGATATCTCGCTTGAACTCGACGTTATCTCGCCGCCGAGCATCGCCGTGGGCCCTCCGGGGCCCGCAGTAGCAAGCCTCGCGAGCGATTGTGCACCTTCCAGTTGCTATCGCAGCGTGGCACGCAATGCCCAGCTCGGGGTGGCGTTGGATGTCGAGCTGAATGTTCTTGGGCTGATCGGTGTGAAGGCGAGCACGCGAGTGACCGGGGCCAGTGGCAAGGCGGCGATCGGTTCACTGGCCCCAGCGGACGATAGCCTCGCGCTGACGCTCGCCGCCAGGCGCGAATTGCTCGAGGTCACCCAGTCGGTGGAGGGTACTGGATTGCTCGGCATCGGCTCGGTGTCGCAGACCGTGCGCTCCGGCGGGACTGGTGATGCCACGCAGCTCATCCGCTGGCCAGCGCAGAAGGGGGCGGAGTTCGATGACCAGGGGGGGGCTCAACTGACCGGCGTGCTCAGCGGCCTGCTATCAGACCTGGGGCTCTCGGCGCTGTTGTCCGGGACCCTCACGGACGTCAATACGATACTGCTCGAGCCGCTGCTCGAGGGGTTGGGCATCGGTATCAACACCCTGGAGGTGCGGGTGCTGGCGGTGGACGCCGGAGGCGTCGAGTCGTTGACTGCCTGCGAGGCAACCCAGGCCGGCTGTCGAGGAGGAACCTAGACCATGCATAGAGGCAAGGGCACGCGAGCGTGCCGCCAGGGCGGAGCAGTGGCCATCGAGTTTGCCATCGTGCTGCCGATCTTCCTGCTGTTGCTGTACGCCCTGGTCAGCTATTCGGTGGCCATGGTGCAGCAGCACCAGTTGACCCAGGTGACCAGCGAGGCGGCCAGGTCTGCCGCGGTGGTGGCGAGCGCCCCCTGGCTCGCCGACGAGGATATGCTGGCCGAGGCCTCCCAGCGAGTGCTGGACAGCATCGAGGCCATGGGCTGGCTCGCCGACGATACCCCTGGCTGCATCGAAGGTGCCAGGGTGGCGATCGAGGACGACACCCTCACGGTGTGTCTTGAGCGCTCGCTTTCGATAAAGACCTTGAGCGTGGCGGGCATCAGCGTCCCCGATCTGCCCGACGCCTTGAGTGGGCGGGCGGTGATCAAGCTCTAGCCGGCGTGCCGCCCCTGGCCTTGAAACGACACGAGCCGCCCTTGGGCGGCTCGTTGAGATTTGCGGGTCGTGGCTTGCGAGAGGTGGTGTGCGGGCCGTGGTGTGCGTCGTCGAGCAGGCTTGGCCCGTTGCCGGACTCAGGCAGCGGTGATGATGTGGTACTTCTCCATCAGCTGATCGTGGCTCTCGACCCGCTCCGGGTCCAGCGGAATGCAGTCCACCGGACACACCTGCTGGCACTGGGGCTCGTCATAGTGGCCCACGCATTCGGTGCACAGGTTGGGGTCGATGACGTAGATCTCCTCGCCGGGAGAAATGGCGCCATTGGGGCATTCCGGTTCGCAGACGTCGCAGTTGATGCACTCGTCGGTGATCATCAGTGACATTGGGGGTCCTCGCGCAGAGTCGTGGCCACAGGGCCAAGGCAGCGTGCCGCCGGAATCTCGCCGTCGCGAGGGGGCCGGGCAGGCTGCACGGGGGCTCGGCATGGCCGATAGCCACCCTGGAGTTCGGGATCAACGGGAAGACCACGGCCTGGTCGCAGCGCGCCGAGGTCAATTCCCAGTGTGATGGTCAAGTATTGTAATGGCTACGCAGGGTTTGTGCGACCTTGGGGTGCACATGCTTCGATATGTCGCCGCCCAGCCGAGAGATTTCTCGCACCAGGGTGGAGGAAATGTAGGAGTTCTCCACCTCCGGGGTCAGGAACACGGTCTCCAGGTCCGGCATCTGGGCGCGGTTCATGTTGGCCAATTGCAGCTCGTACTCGAAGTCGGAGACGGCGCGCAGCCCTCTCAGCAGCACCCGGGCGTTCTGCTCTTTCATGAACTCCGTCATCAGGCCGGAAAAGCCCACCACCTCGACGTTGCCAAGGGAGGCAACCACCTCGCGGGTCAGCGCCAGGCGGGTGTCCAGGTCCAGCGTCGGGCCCTTGCCAGGGCTCGAGGCGATGGCCACCACCACCTTGCCGAACAGCCGCGAGGCGCGCTCGATCAGGTCATAGTGGCCATTGGTGATGGGATCGAAGGTGCCAGGATAGATGGCGGTGGTCATCACCTCTTCTCCTGTCTCTCGTCAGCGAACGGCGTGTCCAGCTCGTCGCCGGCTTCGTCGAGCCGGCCGAAGGGATTGTCCACGCTCAGCGACACCGGCTGCTGGTAGCCGGGGATGTGGATGCTGTCGGCACCGACCTCAAGCTCAGGGCCTTCCAGCACGCCTTCACCGAAACGATAGCGCACGGCGAAGTGTCCCGCATCGGCCTGTTGGTGGTAGACGGCGGCCTGGGCCCGGGTCGCCTCGCGACGCTCGCGCCAGGCGGCCATGGCATCGGCGCCGTGGCGCTTGGCCAGCAGCCGTTCGGTGGCCTCGGGGGAGATCAGCACCCCGGTGGCGTTGTTGCCGCCAAAGCCCTTGGCGTTGATCAGGCTGGCGTCGGCCTTGAACGCCTGGGTGTCCTTGAACAGTCGCAGGCGCTCGGCGTGGACGTCGTCGGCGACCCGGTCGAGGGTACAGATGCCCGGCAGCAGACCGTAGGCGAAGCTGCCCAGGGCGTTGGTGAGCTGGTCGCCGGCGGCGCTGCCCTGGGAGTGGCCAAGGTAGGCCTTGATCGCCACCACCGGCCAGTCGGTGATGCCGTGGGCCTTGGCCACGGCGTCGAACACATGGGACTCGGTGGTGCGGTTCTTCGGCGTCGAGGTACCGTGGGCGTGGATATAGCTGCGTTCTCGCAGGCTGGTCTCGCCGAGCATGTCGCGAATCAGCGAGCAGGCCTTGCCCAGGGTCACGTAGTTGCCGATGCCGGGGGCCGAGATCGAACGCTTCCAGCCGTCGGCGTTGACGAACACCTCCGGTGCGGCGGCCAGGATATCGGCACCCACTTCCAGCGCCAGGCTGTCGTCCATCAGCATCACGAACTGGCTGGACTCCCCCATGGTAAAGCCGCAGTTGCGGGCGAAGGGGCGGCTGGCGCGCTGGTAGTCGGCGTCGGTCAGAAGCTCCAGGGCGTCCAGCGCCTTGAGGCTGTCGTCGTCGGCCAGCGCCCCCATGGTGCGAAAGCCCTCGATGATCTCGGGGGTGATCGGGGCGTCCGAGGTGCCGACCATGACGATGCGGCGGCGGCCGCTTCTGATGTCGTCGATGCCCAGGCGCAGGTTGTAGAGGAAGCTGGCGCAGGCGCCCAGAGCGGCGCCGGTGGCACCGACGCTACCCAGCACATAGGCATTGAGGAAGTCAGCGGGCATCTGGCCGTAGCCCAGCGGCATCTGCTTGGAGGTCGCGCGCTTGCCCGAGACGAAGCTCTTGAGCAGGCCTCCCCAGCCCTCGTCGTCGAGCTGACCGATGGAGTTGCCGGCATAGACGGCGATGGCGTCCGGGTCCAGGCGGTCGCGCAGCGAGTCCCAGTCGAGTCCACTGTCACCGAGGCAGTCGCTGGCGGCGAATACCGCCATGGACAGCCCGCGCGGGTGATGCACGCTACGGTAGAGCTGACTCGGGTCGAAGCCGCTGGGCAACTGGCCTGCGGCACGGACCTGGGCCTGGCGGGTCTCCGGCAGCATCACGTCCATCTGGCCGGCGGGTACCGTGACTTCCAGATGATGGCGATCGACCTCACGCACCTGCCAGGTGGGCGGCAGGTTGTCCGGTAGCTGCCTGCGGCGCAGGCGAAAGGTCAGCGGCGATTCCAGCGCCAGGTTGGCGCGGCGATTGGCGGGCAGCCCCTCGTCATTGAAACGGGGATCCTCGATGCGACGAATCAGGGTGTGGCTGAGCACCTGGTCGCGGGTCTCCTGCGCCAGCTGGGCGGCATCGAGCACCTGCCCCTGGGCGTTGTGCCAGCGCTGGTCGGCGTCGCAGTGCGCCAGGCGCATCATCGCTGCCAGGCCGAGCAGGGTGGAGGTCTGCTCGGCCTCGGGAAGGGCGTCGAGCACGGTGCGACGGAAGGCCTGGTGGCCCGAGGTACGGCCGGCCGGGTTGACGCCGCCCATGCCCACGATCACCGGTAAGTGTGACAAGCCGGAGTCCTCGTATTGAAGCGGGTGAAAGGCTCGCTCTCGGAGCGGAGAAACGACATTGAAGGGCGCTGCGACAGACCCGGACAGCCTGGCTGTCCGTGAACGAGGTAAAGACGGCTCGACTCTCGTGTTGCCTTGCAGCGATAGCGTGACGATCGCCTGCAAGCGTCGGTCGAGAGGAGCCTGAACCTCACCATTCTGGCGGCGAGGAGTCGTGCCTCGCGCGATGCCACGTGCGCCCCAAGCAAAACGCCGTTCGATATTGCCATGGGAGAGGGATTCAGGCCAGCGATGTTAGCACTTGGTCTTGCCTCAGTCATGCGCGTTTCGGTGAAGCCAAGGGGGAGAAAGGCTTGGCGCCGGGGCTCGCGCCTGGTCTCGCTCGACAAGGTGGATGGTGAAGGCGGGACGAGTCCTGCGGTGTAAGCCCCTGCTTACGCGTGAGGCACTTGATACACTGCACGCCAGGGCAAGACTAGGTCTTCGCCTCGCCGTTTCCACTGCCCGAGATCGCCCATGTCCGACGCCCCCCGCATCGTCACCTCGAACCAGACCGGCCCCCACGAGGACCTGCCGCGTCGGGTCAGTCGCGGTCTGTCCCATGTCTGGCGCAAGCCGCTGGCCGAGCACACCCGTGAAGCCTTCGCCGAGGCCGAGACCTGGCGCAGGGCTCAGGGTGAGCGAGGGCTTATTCTCGACGCCTGCTGTGGGGTCGGGCTGTCGACCCGCAAGCTGGCCGAGCGGTTTCCCGAGCACTGCGTGATCGGCGTCGATCGCAGCGCCGATCGACTGTCGCGGGACCACGGCCGGCTGCCGGACAACGCCCTGCTGGTGCGCGCCGACCTGGTCGACTTCTGGCGGCTGGCGCTGGCCGAAGGCTGGCGACCGGAGCGCCACTACCTGCTGTACCCCAACCCCTATCCCAAGTCGGTGCAGCTCAAGCTGCGCTGGCACGGGCATCCGGTATTTCCCGCCATCGTCGGCCTGGGCGGACGTCTCGAGGTGCGCTCCAACTGGCGTCTGTACATCGAGGAGTTCGCCATCGCCGTGTCCCGGGCCACCGGCGTCACCACACCGCTGGGCCCCTTCGATCCCGGCGATGACCCGCTCACCCACTTCGAGCGCAAGTACCACGAGCACCACCAGCCGCTGTGGCACCTGGTCGTCAACCTTGACCATCGCCCGGGGCTGATGCCCGGCATGTAAGCGGCCACTCGCCGACTCCCAGGCCGGCACTCTATCAGGGGGGGGCACGGCAAATGGCTCACCGGGACGAACTGTGCTCCAGCGCGCGGAAGCTTTCGCCCAGGGTCCGGGCGAGCCAGCTGGCGATGGGGCCACGGGCGGCGTCGCGGCGGGCCACCGTTTCCACCTCGATGGTGGGGGGCTCGCCGAGTCCCGGTCCGGTCAGCTCGACCAGCTGGCGACGGAAAGGCGGATAGTGCGCGATGTGCTCCGGCACCAGCGACCAGCCAAGCCCGCGGGCGGTCAACTCGGCCATGGAGTAGAAGCTGTTGAGTCGCCAGTGCTGGGGGCTCAACGGTTGTTCGGCCTGACGGTCTGGCTGGCGCGAGGCGATCATCAGCTGGCGATGATGGGCCAGTTCGCTACGGGTTACCGAGTGGACGCTGGCCAGGGGGTGGTCGCTACCCGCCACCCAGCGCTGGCGCAGGTGGGCGATACGCTGACCCTCCAGCGGGCCGGCGGCGTGGGCCTGGCTCAACAGGATGCCGAGATGGGCGGTGCCCTGTTCGACCCAGTCGGCGACGTCGCCCTGGGCGCCGTAGAGCAGGGTCAGCGACAGCGCCGGGTAGTGTTGCGCCAGTGCCTCCAGAGTGGCATCCACCGGCGGCATCTCGACCAGCGCCTCGTGGATCGCCACCACCAGCTGGGCCTCTTCGCCCTGGGACAGGGTCGCGGCTCGCGCGTTCAGGCGCTCGCACTGGGCCAGTACCGCCCTGGCTTCCGGCAGCAGCGCCTGACCCGCCGGGGTCAGGGTTGGCGAGCGCGAACTGCGGTCGAACAACTCACAGGCCAGATCGAGCTCGAGATGGGCGATGGCGGTGCTCACTGCCGACTGGGCGCGGCCAAGGTGGCGCGCCGCGGCGGAGAAGGAGCCGCGCTCGGCGCAGGCAATGAACAGGCGCAGCTGATCCAGGGTCCAGTGCATGGGGCGGGTCTCACCTATCGTAAAACCTGATAGTAGCTACCTGGCAACCATCGTCCAAGTCACTAGAATAGCGATCCATCGATAGTCATCATGCCGTCGGCGGGGGTAGTCAAATGCGGTCGCTCAAGGAACGCCTGGTCCATATGGTGTCGTTTGAACTCGGCGGGCTGGTGATCGTCACCCCGTTGGCCAGCGTGCTGACAGGCCACGGTCTGGGTGAGATGGGCGCGCTGGCGGCGGGGCTGGCCACCGCCGCCATGCTCTGGAACCTGGTCTGGAACTGGCTGTTCGATCGCTGGCTGCCGACCCGTCGGCGCACCCTGTCCCAGCGTTTCGCCCAGGCCATGGGCTTCGAGACCGGGCTTCTGATTATGACCCTGCCGGCGGTGGCCTGGTGGATGGAGGTCGGCCTGGTCGAGGCATTCTGGCTCGACGCCGGCTTCATGCTGTTCTTTCTGGTCTATGCCATGGTCTTCAATTCCCTGTTCGACCGCCTCGTCGAACGTCGACTCCACGGAGCAAACGGATGAGCTACTTGTACCTGGCGCTCGCCATCGTGGCCGAGGTCATCGCCACCTCGGCGCTCAAGGCCTCCAATGAGTTCACCCGGCTGTGGCCAAGCGTGGTGGTGGTGGTCGGCTACCTGGCGGCCTTCTATCTGTTGTCACTGGTGCTGCGCAGCGTGCCGGTAGGCATCGCCTACGCCTTCTGGGCGGGGCTTGGCATCGTGCTGGTGACCCTGGTGGGTATCGTGGTCTACGGCGAGAAGCCAGACCTTCCCGCGGTGATCGGATTGACCATGATCGTGGGGGGTGTCGCTGTCATTCAGCTGTTTTCCTCGGTGTCCTCTCACTGATGGGGTGGTTCGTCGTGTGACCGGGTTGAGTCGTTGCCGCCCAGCAGGTCGGTGCGGCCTTCCGGCGGCGTCGTAGTGCCGATGGACTGCTCGATGGCCCGGCGTTCGGTCTCGAGGCCGCCTTCGGCACTGGTGACGTCGGCATTGTCGCTGGCCGGGACAACGTTGCTCGGTGCTGGCGTGGCCGGTGTCGCGACTCCCTGAGGCGGCTCGACGGCGGAGACTTCCGATGGGGAAACGATGGGTACCCCCTGGGGAAAGATGATTTCCCGGGCCTCGTCCGGCATCGAGATACCGGCTTCGGTCAAGGTGTTCTTGATCTGGCGCAGTACTGCCGAGCGCAGCTTGACGCCGGCGATGGTCTGGCCGTCAAACCAGAAGTAGGCCTTGAGATTGACCGTGGATGCGCCAAGGGCATCGACCAGTACCATGGGTTCGGGGTGCGCGATGATCGCTTCGTGCGCGGTCAGAACCTGATGGATCAGTGTCTGGGCATGGGTGACAGAGTCATCGTAGCCGATGCCGATATCGACGCTGGTCCTGAGGCCTGGTGAGGTGGAGTAGTTGATGACGATCGTCTTGAAGATCGTGGCATTGGGAATCTGAATATGATTGCCCTCGGCAGACAGCAGCACCGTCGAGCGGGCGTTCATGCTTTGCACGATTCCGCTGTGCTCTGCGACGGTGATCCAGTCGCCGCGACGAAAGGGCTGGCGTATCGACATGATCAGCGTGGCCAGGAAGTTCTCGGCGATGTCGCGAAAGGCAAAGGATACGACAATGCCGATCATGCCGGCGCCGCCGACCACGGAGAACGCCAGGCCGGTCAACCCGGCGACCTGCAGGATGAGATAGATGCCGAGCAGCAACACAGGAAGGGCGATGGCACGGGCCAGCACCTGGCGTAGAAAGGGCGAGGCGACACGCTTGCGCAACAGACGCCTGGCCAGCGCCGAGACCAGGCGTGCAAGCAGCCAGGCCAGCGGCAGCACCAGCAACGCCAGCAAGGCCAGCGGTACATAGGTCAACGCCTCGCGGCCAAAGCGCCCAAGTTCGTCGATGACCGGCGTCAGCGACAGCGTGAATTCGGGCTGCACCTCGATGCGATTAACGACGGCGACAACGCCCTCGGTCTTGGCGGCCAGGGAACCGGCCCAGTCGCGGTGGTTCCCCGAGGCCGTCGCACCGTCCAGGTAGACGATGCCTTCCTTGACCTCGACGTCGAGACTACGATACCAGCCGGCCGAGGCCAGAATGCCGGTCAATCGACGTTCGATATCGGCATCCTCGGTGCGCTCGGAGACCGCGATCGTCTGGGTGCCCTCGACGCTCGGCGCCTCCTGGGCACGTGCGCTGCTGTCGAGTACGACGTTGCCAAGCATGGTGCCAAGGATCAGTACGTACAGGATCCCGCGCATGGCCTTTCTCCACGAATGCAAGTCGCTTCTCAGCATGCTGGTATTTTCCTGGCTTAGCCACTGCAGCCTGTGCTTGGCTGGCGCTATTTCTGCTCGTCGATACGCGCGGTTGTGCGTCGGGTAACGTCGGTCGAATTAGGCGGGTGGTTCTCCGAGGATTGCGAGAATCGTCACCGATCCGCCGCTGCCCCGGTTGCGTAGAGAGCGTGCGTGGTCATGTCATCAAGCTATAGTCGAATCCTTGGACGCCAGGCGGTAGACTCGGCCCTCGTTGCGCCGCATGGGCGCAACGCCCGTTCATCGCAGGGAAGTCTTCATGTCGCCTCGCTCGCCATTCGCCTGGCCCGTTCTCCTCGTTTCCGTCCTGGTGGCGTTGTGCCTCACGCTGTTGTCCGCCGCCTCGGCGCAGGCCGCCGGCTTCGGCAATCTGGCCGAATTATCCAAGCAGGGCTTTCTGATCAGTGCCGAGGCACGTCTGCTCGGCACCGGTGACGCGCCTGGCGAGACCCTCGGCAGCCTGACCCCGGAGCGCCAGCTTACCCCGGCCTCGGTGACCAAGGTCTACACCGCGGCAGCGGCGCTGGATGCCTGGGGCCCGCAGCATCGTTTCACCACCGAGCTTGTCAGCACCGCGCGCCCGGGAAGCGACGGTACCCTGGCCGGCGATCTGGTGATGGTGGGGGGAGGCGATCCCAGCCTGACCAGCGAGGACCTGTGGCGCCTGGCCCAGCGTCTGCACCAGGCCGGGGTGCGCCGGGTGACCGGACGGCTGGTGGTCAGTCAATGGCGCTTCGGCCCGGTGACCTGCCGGACCATCGATCGCTGCACCGCCCGCGAGCGCTCCGACAACGCCTACAGCGCGCTGCTGACCTCGGCCGGGGTCAACTACGGTAGCTGGTGCGTGCAGGTGGCGCCTGGCGCCGTCGGCGGCCCGGCGCGTATCACCGGCTGCAACAGCCAGGCGCCGCTGTTCGCGGTCAACAACAGGGTCACCACCCAGGGCGCCAACGCCGGCACCAGCCTGCAGGCGACCCGGGTCAATGGCGCCGAAGGCGAGACCCTGACGGTCAGCGGCCAGATTTCGTCCAACGCCCTGCCGCGCGAGGTCTACCGTGCCAGCGCCGACCCGGCGGCCCAGACGGCGGCGACCCTCAACGCCATGCTGGCGCGCTCCGGCATCCTCGTCGAAGGCGGTGTGGCCACCAGCAGCGAGGCGCCCCCCGGCGGCGCCCGTCGCCTGGCAGCGGTGGACGGCAAGCCGCTGCAGGAGATCCTGCTGCGCATGCTCAACTACTCCAACAACTACATGGCCGATGTGCTGGCGCTGGATCTGGTGGAGGGGCCGCGGGTCGAACTCGATCAGGCCGGTGCGGCGCTGGAGGCCTTCGTCGCCCGGGTGCCCGGCCACGGCGAGGTGACCCTGGAAAGCGGCAGCGGCCTGACCACCGGCAACAAGATCTCGGCCCGGGGCGGCAACGCTCTGCTCGAGTACATGTTCGGGCGGGCGGACCTGTTCCCGGTGTTCAACGCCGGCCTGCAGGCCCCGACCAACGGCCCCATGCGCTTTATCCGGCGCGGCTCGCCGACCTTCCAGAGCCACGTGACGCTCAAGACCGGCACCCTCAATCAGCCGGTGGCGGTGCGTGCGGTGACAGGCTACTTCCGTACCGCCAGCCACCGCTTTGGCGTTTTCACCGTGCTGGTCAACGGCACCGCCAACACCCCTTACATCAGCTGGGCCAGGGTCCTTGACCTGATATCCCTGGATCTCGACCGCATGATTGCCAACCACTGAGGGGCCGGGAGTGCCCCTTTCGCCACGAGGAACCCTCATGAAGCCCGGACACACCGGCTGGCGCCACCTGATTCACTCGACGCGTTACTCGCTCAAGGGCCTGCGGGCTGCCTTTCGTCACGAATCCGCCTTTCGTCAGGAGCTCGCGCTGTGCCTGGTGCTGGTACCGCTGGCCTGGTGGATCGGTGACACCCCGGTGGAGTGGATCCTGCTGGTCGGTAGCTGCTTCATGGTGCTGATCGTGGAACTGCTCAACAGTGCCATCGAGAGCGTGGTCGATCGCATCGGCCCCGAGCGCCATGTGCTGTCCGGTCGGGCCAAGGACATCGGCTCGGCGGCGGTGATGCTGTCGCTGGCGATGGCGGGGCTGACCTGGGGACTGCTGGCCGTGGAGAAGTTCCTGATGGCATAAGCGGCCGTGCTCACACGCCCGGGCTTGCCTGATGGCCTAAGGGACCGTGCTCACAGGCCCGGGCTTGAGTATGCTCAGGGGAGGAGCACAGGCCCAGGCCCGCCGTGATCTGCGCACGGGGGCGACGAGTGAACAAGGAGAGCCGCCATGCAGCTGAGCCAGGATTTCTTGCCCCGAGACGACATCCCCACCGCCCTTGTCGGTGCCCTGGATGCCGCCTGGGAGCGCCTTGCCTCGCGGCTCGAACAGGCAGACAACGTCGCCGAAATGAGCGGCAATGAGCCCCCCGGCGAACTTTATCAGGCGCTGGAGCCCCATCGTCGGGTCGAGCTCGCCCGGGTGCTGGCGATCTCCGAGTTCGCCTGCGAGACCCTGTGTCGCCATCCCCAGTGGCTGGGTTGCCTGGACTCCAGCGGTGAGCTGGATCGTGCCTTGACGCCCGAGGCGCTTAGGCAGCTGCTCGACGAGGGCCTCGAGGCCGCCGAGGATGAAGCCGCCATGCAGGCGGCGATTCGGCGCTTTCGTGCCGCGCGCATGCTGGCCATCGTGTGGCGCGACATCAACCGTCCCGAGGGCGTCGACGCCTGGGCCACCGGTGCCGCGGTGTCGCGCCTGGCCGAGGTCTGCCTGGAAGGGGCGCTTGGCTGGCTCGAGCGCTTTGTCGAGGCCCGCTGGGGGCGTCCGGCCCCGCGCGAGGACGGCAGCGAACAGCGCCTGGTGGTGCTCGGCATGGGCAAGCTGGGCGCCGGCGAGCTGAACCTGTCGTCCGACATCGATCTGATCTTCGCCTACCCCGAGAAGGGCGAGACCCAGGGTGGGCGCAAGTCGCTGGACCACGTCGAGTACTTCACCAAGCTCGGTCAGAAGCTGATCTCGGCGCTGGACCCGGTGACCGCCGACGGCTTCGTCTTTCGCGTCGACATGCGCCTGCGCCCGCTGGGTGACGGTGGCCCCCTGGTCGGCAGCTTTTCTTCGCTGGCCGGCTACTACCAGGATCAGGGCCGCGAGTGGGAGCGCTACGCCATGCTCAAGGCGCGCCCGGTGGCCGGCGATATCGACGCCGGCTACGAGCTGTTGTCGAGCATCCGCCCCTTCGTCTACCGCAAGTACCTGGACTTCGGCGCCATCGAGTCGCTGCGCGAACTCAAGGCGATGATCAATCGCGAGGTCCGTCGCAAGGGCATGCAGGGCAATATCAAGCTGGGGCCCGGCGGCATCCGCGAGGTGGAGTTCATCGTTCAGGCGTTTCAGCTGATCCGCGGCGGGCGGGATACGGAGCTGCAGGTAACCTCGCTGAAGACCGCCATGCAGCGGCTGCCGGAGTTGGGCCTGCTGCCCCAGGAAGTGATCGACGAACTGCTGCCGGACTACGCCTTTCTGCGCGACCTGGAGCACGCCATCCAGGCCCTCGAGGACCGCCAGACCCAGGCGCTGCCCGACGACGACCTCGACCGCGAGCGGGTGGCGCTGGCCATGAACGCCCAGGGCTGGCCGGCGCTGATGGCGCGCCTGGATGAGGTGCGTGGGCGGGTGCGCAAGCACTTCGACGCGGTCATCAGCGACCCCGAGGACGAGGTCGAGGAAGATGGCGTCGACGAGGGTGCCAGTCTCGATACCTGGCGCCAGCTATGGCGCGGCGAGCCGGACGATGACGAGGCCCAGGCGACACTGCAGGACGCCGGCTTCGACGATGCCGCCACCGCACTCAAGCGAATCAAGGGACTGGCCGGGTCACGCCAGGTTCAGGCCATGCAGCGGGTGGGCTACGAGCGCCTCGATGCACTGATGCCGATGCTGCTGGACGCGGTGGCCGAGAGCGAGGCCCCGGATGCGGCGCTTGAGCGGGTGCTGCCGTTGATCGAGGCGGTGCTCAGGCGCACCGCCTATCTGGCGCTGTTGCGCGAGAACCCCGACGCCCTGGGCCACCTGATGAAGCTGTGCGGCGCAAGTCCCTGGATCGCCGAACAGATCGCCCGCTACCCGATCCTGCTCGACGAGCTGCTGACCCCGGACACCCTCTACACCCCGGCGGACAAGGCGCGCCTGGCCGACGAGCTGCGCCAGACCTTGGCGCGGATTCCCGAGGACGACGAGGAAGCCCAGCTCGAGGCACTGCGGGTGTTCAAGCACGCCCAGGTGCTGCACGTGGCGGCCTCGGACATCGCCGGCACCCGCCATCTGATGAAGGTCAGCGACTACCTCACCTACATCGCCGAGGTGATCCTCGACGCCGTGCTGGCCATGGCCTGGAAGACCCTGACCCGCAAGCACGGCTATCCACTGGGCAAGGACGGCGAGCGCGCCGGTAAAGCGCCGGAGTTTCTGATTGTCGGCTACGGCAAGCTTGGCGGCATCGAGCTTGGCTACGGCTCGGATCTCGACCTGGTGTTCCTGCATGACTGCGCCTCCCAGGGCGAAACCGATGGCAAGCGGGTCATCGACAACACCGTGTTCTTCACCCGGCTGGGCCAGCGCATCATCCACCTGTTGTCGGCGGTGACGCCGGCCGGTTCGCTCTACGAGGTCGACATGCGGCTGCGCCCCTCGGGCAACTCCGGTCTGCTGGTCAGCCCGCTCAAGGCCTTCGCCGAGTACCAGCGCGAGCAGGCCTGGACCTGGGAGCACCAGGCGCTGGTGCGCTCCCGGGTGGTGGCCGGCGACGCGACCCTGGCCGAAGGCTTCGAAGAGGTGCGCCGGGAGATCCTCGGCCGCGAGCGCGATCGCGAGGCGCTGCGCGAGGAGGTGGTCAAGATGCGCCACAAGATGCGCGATCACCTGGGCTCGAAGGGCTCCGACGATACCTTCGACCTCAAGCACGATCCCGGCGGCATGGTCGACATCGAGTTCCTGTGCCAGTACGCGGTGCTGGCGCTATCCCACCAGACACCCGAGCTGATGCGCTTCAGCGACAACATGCGCATCCTCGAGACCCTGGAGGAGACCGACCATCTCGAGGCCGACGAGGCCCAGGCGCTGCGCGACGCCTACCTGGCCGCGCGCAGCGCCAACCACCGCGCTGCGCTGACGCGGGAAAGCGCCCGGGGCGACGTCGAGGCGTTCAAGGACCACCGCCGGGCCATCATCGACGCCTGGAAAGCCTGGCTGGAGCCTGAACAGGGGTGAGCTGGCCTTCATGCACGCTGGACCGCGCTGATTCTCCGTCTAGTTCAACCTGACGCCCCGCCACAAGAACGCCGCCATGGGAGACCATGGCGGCGTTTTCGTCTTTCAGTCTGCTGAGGGACGAAGGGACGTCAGCTGCGAGGTGCCAGCTTGATGTCCCGGTGGCGGACGCGACCAGCGAAGCCCATCACGCCTGCTCCTTTCGCTAAAGCGTCAGACCTGCCAGGGCCTGGTCCAGCCCATGAAGGTCCTCAATGATGGTGGTATCGATGGAAAATGGCGAGGCTTCGCCGGGTGAACCCACTCCGACAAAGGCGGTGCCATTGGAGCGTGCGGCGCGGTAGTCGTTGTAGGAGTCGCCGACCATCACCGTGCGCCGGGCCAGCTCCTGAGTGTCGCCACCGCGCCCTTGTCTGGCGAGCAGATTGCCCAGGGCGGTCACCTTGTCGGGGGGCGCGCCAATGACGTCGTCGAAGTAGCGTGACAGTCCACGCTCGGTGACACAGTCGGCCAGTTCCTGCTGGGGTGTAGCGGACAGGAGCACCAGTGGGCAGGTTCCCTTCCAGCGCTCGAGGGCCTCCTGAGCGCCGGCAATCATCGGCGCCTCGGCCATCAGTCGTTGCATGCGCTGACGAAAGCGCTGGCACAGCTCAGCGATTCTCGCCTGGCTCGGCGGACGGCCGAGAATCTGGCCCTCGATATGGCGAAACTTCACCTCGCGGGGCTGGCCGCCGCGCCGCCCCAGGTAGGCTGCCACCGCCTGTCGCACCGGCGCCGCCTGGTCGTCGTAGAGTGCGGCGAAGGCCGCGCGTTTGAGTCGAGCGGAGTCGAGAATCACCCCATCGCAGTCGAACACCAGCATGCGGGGAGTAAAGCGGTCAGGGATCACTGGCGCTCCATCAGCAAGGTTCAACATCACCATAAAAGATACAGGGCGCGCGGAGCGCCCTGTGTCTTTGGGGGCAGGCCGACACCATGGTCGACAAAAAGCCAGCCACTGCGCCTTTCACCATGCCTGTTTACGCCTGACGCTTGAGCTTGCCGTTGACCCAGGCCTTGGCCGGGGTCTGGCCGAGCAGCACCAGAGCGATGACGGTGGTCAGCACCAACGACAGCGGGTTGGTGATCAGCGCCAGCAGGAACTGGCCGCCACTGTCGCCCACCGAGGACATGGCCTGGCGGTAGGTCTCGTCGAGCAGCGGGCCGAGAATTACGCCGAGGATGATCGGTCCCATCTGGAAATTGAATACCTTGAGCCAGTAGCCGAGGATGCCGAAGCCGAGCATCCAGTACACCTCGGTCATGTTGCTGTTGATGGAGTAGGTGCCGACCACGCACAGCACCAGAATCAGCGGTATCAGGATCGCCTTGGGTACCTCCACCACCTTGGAAAACACCTTGATACCGGTGAGCCCGAAGATCAGCAGGAAGATGTTGGCCAGGGCCAGATTGCCCACGGTGAACCAGAAGATGTGCGGCGTCTCGATCATCAGCATCGGCCCGGGATTGAGCCCGTGGATGACCAGGGCGCCGATGATCACCGCAGTGACCGCGTCGCCCGGCATGCCCAGCGTCAGCATGGGCACGTAGGCCCCACCCACGGCGGCATTGTTGGCGGTTTCCGGTGCCACCAGGCCTTCGTAGGCGCCTTCACCGAAGGGTACCTTGGGGTTCTTCACCGTGCGCTTGGCATGGTCGTAGGCAAACAGCGAGGCGATATCGCCGCCGGTGCCGGGCAGCGCGCCGACGACGACACCGATGATGGCGGTGCGCACCGATAGCGGCAGGAACTTCAGCACCATCTTGAGCGGGGGAATGATCTTGTCGACCTTCTGCTTCACCGGCACCTTGTTGAGATTGTGCAGTTGGTAGAACGCCTCGGCGACGCCGAACAGACCGATCATCACCACCACATAGTGGATGCCCCCCATCAACTGCATGTTGCCCATGGTCAGGCGCGGCGTGGCGGTGACCATGTCCAGGCCAACCAGGCCGATGGCGGCGCCCAGCGCCACCGAGAAGATGCCACGAGCCAGCGACTTTCCTGACAGGGTACTGACCAGCAGCAGACCCAGCACGGCGATCAAGAAGTAGTCACGCGGGGCAAATTCCAGGGCCATGTCGGCCAGGTAGGGTGCGGTTCCGGCGAGCACCAGGGTGCCGAGCAGACCGCCGATGACCGACATCACCGTGCTCAGTCCGATGGCGCGACCGGCCTCGCCCTTCTGGGCCAGCGGGTAGCCATCGAAGGCGGTGGTCACCGCGGAGGGCGCGCCGGGAATGTTCAGCAGGATGGCGGTACGTGAGCCGCCGTAGACGCCGCCGACGTAGATGCCGACCATCAGTGCCAGGGCATTGTTGATGTCCCAGGTGAAGGTAAAGGAAATCAGGATCGAGACGGCCATGGTCACCGACAGGCCGGGGATGGCGCCGATGTAGATGCCGCCGAGGGTGCCGAGCGCGGTCAACAGCAATAGCTGCGGGTCGAGCCAGGCCATGGCGAAGTAGGCGAAGGTGTCGTTCATGGGGCCTCCGGGCTCACGGCAGGTAGACGCGGAACACCAGCGTGAACAGCGCGTAGATGATGGCGATGGAAACGCCGGAGATGATCAGTGAGCTCACCACCTTGCCGCCGCGAAAGTAGATGAACATCAGCGCCAGGAAGATGAAGGTGCTGACGTAGAAACTGATCCAGGCGATGGCGAACAGATAGGCGATGGCGATCAGCGAGAAGACCACGATATGCGCCTTGAAGTGCTCGCCGACAAAGGCCTTGAGCTCGTCGCCGGCACTACCGAGTTCCTGTGGGCGGCGCTTGCGTCGGTGGCTCACCAGAATCACCACCGAGGAAGCCAGCATGATCAGGCCAAGCCCAATGGGAAAGGAGCCGGGAGAATTCAAGGAAGGGATACCGTCGATGCGGTAGGCCTCGTAGAGGAAGGCGAGGCTGAACAGCAAAAGCAGCCAGTCGAATACCTTCTCGCCTGGCTTGACGACCTCAAACTCCTGGGTATCGGAAGGGTGTTCGTCGTTCATGGCAGGGGTCTCGTGTCAGGGATCCCAGGACGGGGCGCTTTCGATGGGGCTCGAGCCAGCGAGCTGTCGAGACTGTTACCGTTGCGCCTGCCTTGAGTCCTGTCGCCAGGCACCGAACGTGTCGCGCACGCCGGTGCCGGTCGGGGAAGGGCGCTGCCCAGGGCAGCGCCGGTGTTGGCCGCTGTGGTCGGCTGGGCTTATTCGGTGGCCGCGGCCTGATCGCCGGGACGGGCGATGCCGAGGTCCTCCGGCGAGGTGTCGACGCTGCCCGCCTCGAACATCGACCAGGCGGTGACCGACTGCCAGTTGTCGAGATAACGCTCGGCCTCTTCGCCCTTGAGGTTCAGCGGTTCGGCACCGAAGTTCTCGAGGAAGGCCTGGAAGTCGTCGTTGGCTACCGCCTTGGCATAGGCGTCTTCGAGCACGGTCTTGACGTCATCCGGGGTCTCTTCGCGCACGAATACGCCCCAGAACGGCCCCCACGGCAGGAAGCTCTCGATTTCGGGCAGTGCCTCGGTGATGGGCGGCACTCCGGGCAGCGATTCGATCTCCTCGCCGGTCACGACGGCCAGTCCCTTCATCTTGCCGCTACGGATCTGCTCGCCCACCGCCGCCAGGCTCAGCGGCATGAAGTCGATGTGGTCGCCGAGCATGGCGGTGATGCCCGGGCCGTCACCACCGAAGGTGACGGTGCGCACATCGAGCTCATCCACAGCGTTGATCATGGCGTGAACGGTGCTCGGCAGGCCTCCGGCGCCGGTACCGCCCATGCGCAACTCGCCAGGATTTTCCTTGGCGTGGGCCATCAACTCGCTGAAGGAGTCAAAGGGGCTGTCCGCCGGCGCGGCGATGACCACCAGGCCCTGGCCGATGATATTGACGGTGTGCATGTCGTCATAACTGAAGTTGGCCAGTCCCATGATCGGGTAGAGCTGGGGGTTTTCGGCACCGTAAAGAAGGTTGTAGCCGTCCGGGCGCTGGGTCATGACGTGGTTCATGCCGATCACGCCGGTACCGCCGGGGCGGTTGGTAAGCACCACGCTGGCATCGAGGATTTCCTCGACATGGGGCGTCAGGCTGCGGGCGACGTTGTCGGTGGCGCCACCGGCACCCCACTGGATGGTGCCGGTCAGGTTACGCTCGGGGTAGTCGGCCTGAGCGCTGGCGGCGAGGCCGAGGGAGCCAAGGGCAATGGCGGCGGTCAGTGTCTTCAGCGTTGTGGTGGGCATGCAGTCCTCCGGGGATGTCTTGTTGATATGGCGGGAGGCTTTTCCCGCTTGGCCCTACCTTAATATGTAGCTGCTATGGCTGGGCCTGTTGGTGAACGCGTGATGCGATTCGAGATCCTGTAGCGAGATCGTAGAAATGATCAGGGCGTTCGCTTTGCGAACCAAAGTCCTTTATACGAACAGTAGAGGTGGGCCGGTGGAGAGTCAACGTATGTGAAGGGCATCTACGACCATGGTTGCATGCTTTGAATGGTGGAATGGTGCCTTGTGAAGGGGAGGTGCGACAAAAGGATAATGCCCGTTGCTACGGTCGGTGGACGTCCCTGGGTATGACAGGGCGCGACCCAGCCCCATAGGCCGGGGCCAGGACACGGCGGGGCTCCGCGTCGGTTGGTTTCGACGACTTATACCTTTGGCCTAGTCGATGTGCTTGCCAAAGGGGGGCGATTGTCGTGCATAATGCGAACATAAAGTCGCTATGCGAACTCGTGGGCAGCATGAACGTAGTGTCAGATCCCGCAGCGCCTGGCGATATTCTTGTTACCCAATGCGTCCAGGCGACAGTCACGGATGCCCGGAGGACAGCATGCGCTCCATCGCCACGGTTTGCCTCAGCGGTGATCTTCGCTCCAAGCTTGAGGCCATCGCTCGCGCCGGCTTCGGCGGCGTGGAAATCTTTGAAAACGACTTGATTTCCTTCGATGGCTCACCCGCCGACATCCGCGAACTGTGTCAGCGTCTGGGGCTTGCCATCGTTGCCTTTCAGCCGTTTCGCGACTTCGAAGGCATGCCAGAGCCGGCCCGCTCGAAAAATCTGCTTCGGGCCCAGCGCAAGTTCGATGTCATGGAGAAGCTCGGCACCGATTTCATGCTGGTGTGCTCCAACGTGTCGCCGCAGTCTCTGGCGGACAGCGATCGTATCGTCGAGGACCTGCGTGAGCTTGCGAGCCTCGCCCAGGCGCGGGGACTACGCATCGGCTATGAGGCGCTGGCCTGGGGACGTCATGTCTCGGATTACCGTGATGCCTGGGAACTGGTGCGGCGTGCCGATCATCCTGCCCTGGGGGTCGTACTCGACAGCTTCCACATCCTGTCCCGTGGGCACGACCCTGCCGCTATTGCGGATATCCCACGCGACAAGATCTTCTTCGTTCAGGTCGCCGACGCCCCGCTGCTGGATATGGACGTGTTGCAGTGGAGCCGCCACTTCCGCTGTTTCCCCGGGCAGGGGCGCTTGCCGCTGACATCATTCATGCAGGCGCTGGCGAAGACCGGGTACGACGGCCCGCTGTCCCACGAGATATTTTCCGACGCCTTTCGTGCCGCGCCCGCCGACGTGACCGCCAAGGATGGCATGCGCTCGCTGATCTATCTGGAGAACCTGGTGCCAGAGGGCCCCTGGGCTGGCGAGATTCCGTCAGCCAGTGGCTATGAGGGCGTTCACTTCATCGAATTTACGCTGGACGAAGACAGCGCCGCGCCGCTGGGAGAATTCATCGGAGCGTTGGGCTTTCGCCATGTGGGCCGCCACCGTTCGAAGAATGTCGAGCTGTGGAAGCAGGGCGACATCCACCTGGTGCTGAACTTCGAGACAGACAGCTTTGCCCACACCTTTCGCCTGCTGCACGGCACCTCGGTGTGTGCCGTCGGTTTTCGTGTCGATGACGTGGATGCCGCGCTGGCCCGGGCCAGGGCCTTCAAGGCGCCGGTATACCGTGGTCAGGTGGGTGAGGGCGAGATGGAGATTCCGGCACTGCGCGGGGTCGAGGGCAGCCTGATCTATCTGGTCGACGAGGACGCTGCGAGAGATCTGCAGTGGCAGACCGACTTCGAGCTGTTCGATCAGGCCCGTCGCGACGAGGCCGGATTGCTGCGCATCGATCACCTTTCCTACGTACTGCCGGCGCCGCAGTTGCTGGGCTGGCAACTTTACTACCACACCGTGCTCGGTTTCGAGGCTGACACCGAAAACGAGATCGTCGATCCCCATGGGATGATGGTGTCCCAGGCGGTCAACAGTTCCGATGGCAGCATTCGCGTGCCACTGACGGTGTCTCAGGCCCAGGGAACCTTGCCGGGCCGTTTTCTCAGCGAGTTCCGCGGCGGCGTTCAGCAAATCGCCTTCGAGAGCAGCGACATTCTGGCCAGCGTCGATGAACTCCACGCCCGTGGCCTGCCGCTCTTGCGCATTCCGCCCAACTACTACGATGACCTGGAAGCGCGCTTCGATCTCGATCCGGACTTCATCGAGGCCATCAGGCAACGAAATATCCTGTTCGACCGCAACGACAGCGGTGACTTCCTGCATGCCTACACCGACACCTTCGCTGGACGTTTCTTCTTCGAGATCGTCGAGCGTCGCGGTGCCTACCAGCGCTATGGCGAGGCCAACGCCGGGATTCGTCTGGCCGCCCAGTCGGCGCAGTCCTGAAGCAGTCACACCGACAACGTATGCGGTTTGATTTTCAATGGGCCCGCGCCCGGGAGACCAGCAATGAAACTAGGCTTGATCGGCAAGGCCATCCTCCACTCCAGTTCGCCGGACCTGCACGTTCGGCTCGGCAAGCTGACAGACATCGCGACCACCTATGACCTGTTCGACGCCAATGAAGTCCCCATCGACTCGCTGGAGGACAAGGTCAGCGAGTTGATCGCCGCCGGCTATCGCGGGGTCAACGTGACCTATCCCTTCAAGGAGCGCGCGGTGGCGCTGGCCAGCAGCGCCAGCGAAGGCGTGAGAATGGTCGGGTCGTCCAATACCCTGGTGTTCGAGGCCGATGGCATTCACGCGGAGAACACCGACTTCACCGGGTTCATGAGCGGTTACCGCGCCACCCTGGGGGAACGCCCCCCCGGCCGGGTCCTGCTGATCGGTACCGGTGGTGTCGGCAAGGCGGCGGCCTTCGGTGTGGCCCGGCTTGGCGCCAGTGAGGTGTTGCTGGTGGACCTGGAAGCGGCCAAGGCCGAGCAACTGGCCGAGGAACTGCGACGTTTCGGCTTTTCCGCCCGGGCGGTGACCGCAGATGACGTGGACCGGGTCGCGCCCGACTGTGACGGCCTGGTCAACTGTACCCCGATTGGCCACGAGAAGAGCCCGGGCTGCCCGCTGGCCCCCGCGCTGCTGCGCTCCCATCACTGGATCTTTGATGCCGTCTACGTTCCTGCGGTGACCGAGTTCGTGGCAGCGGCCAGGCAAGCCGGTGCCAGCGTGATGAGCGGTGTCAGCCTGTTCGTGTTCCAGGGCGTGGACGCCTTCAAGCACTTCTGTGAGGATGAGCGAAAGCGTGCCGCTGCCGATGAGCAGGCCGCTTCCCTGTTCGCCCACTACCGGCGTGAACTGTTGAAGGAGAATCCTTGATGAGTGGCAAGGTGCTGGTCCTGCATGGCCCCAACCTCAACTTGCTGGGTACCCGCCAGCCAGAGATCTACGGCCACGAGACCCTGGCCGATATCGACAACGCGCTGCGTGAGCACGCAGTGCTCGAAGGCTGGGAGCTCGCCAGTCGCCAGAGCAATCACGAAGGTGAGCTGATCGACGCCATCCATGCCGCGCGTCTCGATGGCACTGTCGCCATCATCATCAACCCTGCAGCCTATACCCACACCTCGGTGGCGATCCTCGATGCCCTGAACGCCTTCGACGGCACGGTGATCGAGGTGCACCTGTCCAACGTGCACAAGCGCGAGAGCTTCCGCCACCACTCCTACGTCTCGCTGCGTGCCGATGGCGTCATCGCAGGGCTCGGCAGTCAGGGCTACCACGCCGCCCTGGATGCAGTGATCAGGAAGGGGTGATCGTCCTCTTTCAGGAGCAAGCAACGCTGGCGGCGACGAGAGGCCTGCTGTGGTCGAGGGCGTCGCATCGGCTATCCGGCCACTGATGAAGGAGTCGTCATGCAGCCTTTGCGTATCGCCGTGCTCGGCGCCGGCATGATCGGTCGCGAGCACATTGCTCTGGTCCAGGACTCCGCAGATTGCCAGTTGGTGGCAGTCGCCGTCGAGTCGGCTGCACCCGGCGAACTAGGCAAAACCTTTGGTGTGCCCTGCTACACGGGCTACGAGGCGTTGCTGGAACAGGAATCGCTGGACGCCGTCATCGTCGCATTGCCCAATGCCCTGCACTTGAACGCCGGACTTGCCTGTATTGAGCGAGGATTGCCGGTGTTGATGGAGAAACCGGTGGCGGACAGTCTGGCCTCTGGCCTGGCGCTGGCCGAGGCCAGCGAGTCCAGCGGTGTGGCAATGCTGATCGGCCACCATCGCCGTCACAGTCCTGACATGATCGAGTCCCGCCGAGCCATCGACGCAGGTGAGCTGGGCCGGCTGGTCGCCGTCAACGGCGTCTGGTGGTGCAAGAAGCATGACGGTTACTTCGAACCAGCCTGGCGGCGGAAGCTCGGGGCGGGGCCGGTGTTGAACAATCTGGTCCACGATATCGATTGTCTGCGCTACCTGTGCGGCGAGATCGACAGTGTCCAGGCGATGACCGCCAACCAGGCGCGAGGCTTTGAGGTGGAAGATAGCTTCGCCGTGTCGCTGAGCTTCGCCAATGGTGCCATCGGCACCTTGGTCGGCAGCGATAGCGTGCCATCGCCCTTCATGTGGGACGTGGCATCGGGCCAGTCGCCGGTGTTTCCTCACCAGCCTGAGCCCTGCTACCAGATCGGCGGCAGCCTGGGCTGTCTAAGTGTGCCGACCATGGAATTATGGCACCACCAGGAGGGTGAGGACTGGCGCAACCCGCTTTATCGCCGGCGGTTGCAGCCGCTCCGGCATGATTGCTACCCACGCCAGATGGCGCACTTCATCGACGTGGTGCGGGGTGAGCGGGCACCGGTAATCGACGCGCGGGATGGGTTGATGACGCTGGCGGCGACCCTGGCTTGCGATCGTGCCGCGCGCACCGGGATGCGAGTGCGGGTCCAGGACATGCTGGACTGCCCTAGCGATCGCGCCCCCGAGTCAGCGCCAGGGTGATTCCGGCGGCGCTGATCAGCGCCGCGCCGATCCAGGTCTCCGGGCGTGGCACGTCGCCGAAGAAGATGAAGCCGAACAGCGCCGCCCAGACGATCTGCAGGTACAGAAAGGGCGAGACCAGCGAGGCCGGCGCGTAGCGCATGGCCAGGATCAGCGTGAGCTGACTGGCGGCGCCCATCAGGCCGACAAAGACAAACAGCGGCAGATCCCCCAGTGCCACCGGGGTCCAGAAGGCCGGGACCACGGCCGAGCTGACCAGGGCGCCGGCAAGGCCCGCGTAGAACAGCGAAGTGAGGGGATGGTCCTCGCGCCCGAAGCGTCGGGTGGACAGCTGGTAGAGGGCGAAACAGGCGGTCAGACCGAAGGGCAGCAGTATCGCCGGGTTGGCGCGCCAGTCCACCGGGCCCACGCAGATCACCACCCCACCGAAGCCCACCAGGATCGCCAGCCACTGGCGCCAGCCGACCCGCTCCTTGAGTAGCGGAATCGCCAGCAGGGTCACCAGCAGCGGCGAGCTGAAGTTGATGACGTAGACCTGCAGGATCGGCAGGGTGCGAAAGGCCAGGTAGGCGAAGGTGCTGGCCCCCAGCAGCAGCAGGCCACGAACGAACTGGCCGCCCAGGGATGACGTCTTCAGCATGGCCATGCCCGGCCCACGTCCCAGATAGACCAGGTAGCCGGTCAGCACCAGCATATGGCCAACGTAGCGCGCCCAAACCACCTGCACCGGCGAATAGTCCTGGGCCAGAGTCTTGACCCCGGTGTCGAGCATGCAGAACAGGAGCCCCGCCGCCAGCATGAAGGCGATGCCCTTCATCGGCCGGTCGCGATTGAGGGCCTGGGGCGGCGTCAGGGGCGTAGTGTCTGGTGTCGATGAAGGTGTGGACATGGCGGGCCGTTGGCGGTCGAAGCGGGACGGCGACATTCGGCGCCGACAAAAAAAGTAGCAAGCTAAATGATGCCTTTCATGGTACGTGAGCCAGCAGTCGGTCGCCAGCGAGTCAGCCAGGGTTGGGCATCAGGCCTCAGTCACTCGTCGGCACCGCGGGAGGTTCAGCCAAGCAGCGGCATCAGACCGGTGTGTGACAGCGCCCACAGGACGACGCTAAGGGTCACGAAGCTCGATAGCGTGCTTGCCATCAGGGCGGCGGCACCCACGCCCTCCATGCCGAAGCGCTGGGCGATCAGCGGGTAGATGCTGATCATCGGGCAGGCGGCGAAGATCATGGCGCCGGCGAAGATCAGGGGGGGCAAGGGCGCCAGGACGGTCTGGAAGGCCAGCAGCATGCCCAGCACCAGCAGCGGGTGGAGTACCAGCTTGCCGAGCATGATCTGGCCCATGTCCTTGACCATGCCGCGGATCTTGAGGCCGTACAGGGTGCCGCCGATGACGAACAGCGCAGCGGGCCCGGCGGCGCCGGCCAGCAGCTCGATGGTGCGATCCAGCGTCGCCGGCAGGCGTATTCCCAGTGCCGCCAGTGCCAGCCCCAGGCTCAGCGAGATCAGGATCGGGTTGCGGACAAGCCTGGTCAGGGTCTGGCGCAGAGCATCACCGGCGCGGGTGTCGCGCTGCTGACCGACCTCGGCCAGTACCAGGGCGCCGGGAATCACCAGCAGGATTTCGACCATCATGGTGTGGACCATGATGATACCCGCCGCCGCCTGACCCAGCGCCAGGGCAGCGATCGGGTAGGCGACAAAGCCGCTGTTGGAGGCGGACATGCCAAGGGCCTGGATGGCCCGCTCGGTGGGGGACTTCTTTTGGCGATTGCGCGGCAGCCAAAGGCAGGCGACGAAGGTGGCCACGGAACCCAGGGCGTAGGCTGCCAGCAGCGGCAGGCTGATCACTTCGCCAAGCGAGTTGCGGGTCAGGGCGCCGAGGATCAGTGCCGGCAGCGCGGCGTACAGCACGAAGTTGGCGACACCGGAGAGCTGCACCGGCGATACCAGGTTCCAGCGCCGGGCCAGAAAGCCGACGCCGATCAGCAGAAAGATCGGTGTGGTGATGGAGAGTATCGCTAGCATTCAGGCCTCCCTGCCATTGTCATACTTCCCCATATGCGCCTGTCCCCGGTGCGCTCAGACAAGGACGATCAGCTCACGTTGGCACGAATCTGGCGAGCCTTGCCCTGGAGCAGCGGCAGGTAGCGCTCAAGCAAGGTGTCGTGGTCGATTCTGGCGGCATTGGTGCTGATATTGATCGCACCGATCAGCTCGCCGTTGGCGTCGAAGGCGGGTACTGCCAACGAACGCAGCCCAGAATCCAGCTCCTGATCGACGATGGCATAGCCCTGCTGGCGAGCCTGGAGGATGGCGCGCTTGAGCTCAGCCTTGTCGGTGATCGTCTTGTCGGTGAAGCGCTCGAGGGTGGTGCGCTCGATAAAGGCATCCAGTTCGTCGTCGGTCTTCTGTGCCAGCAGCATGCGCCCCATCGAGGTGTAGGCGGCGGGCAGCCGCGTGCCCACCGACAGCGTGATGGCCATCAGCCGCTGGCGCGACGCCGAGCGCGCCACATAGGTGACCTCATCGCCGTCGAGTACGCCAAGAGAAGAGGATTCGCCGCTTTCTGTGGTGATGTCCTCGAGCACCTGCTGGATCAGGTGCTGATAATTGTTGGCGGACAGGAAGGCGTAGCCGAGCTTGAGCACTCGCGGCGCCAGCTCGAAGTGGCGGTGGTCCTTGCGCACATAGCCCAGGGCGTGCAGCGTCAGCAGAAAGCGTCTGGCGCGAGCACGGTTCATGCCGGTGCGCGTCGCCACCTCACTCAAGGTCATCCGAGGGTGGGCCTCATCGAAGGCCAGAATGACGTCGAGGCCGCTGGCGAGGGCAGTGACGAAGTCGCGGTCATCCGGGCTCAGGGCGGCGTCGGCCGGTGCCGTATCCATCGAGGTGTCCTTTTTTCAGATTCGAGTGTCACTAAGATCTAGTGTTGCAGTGATCGAGCGCCACGACGTGAGAGCGTTGTACAGCCCGAGCGACGATGATAGCAGGGCAGCGTCCGGATACGGCCCCCGATGTCATGGCGGCAAGAAGACATTCGTCTTCTGTGGGCGACGGTTTGCTCCCGTGTTGTCGATAATCTAGCATGCTTGTTCGAGGTGCGAACACCTGTGCGACTATTGGTGGAGCGGCCATGCTGTCGCCATCGCGTGTCCTTGTCGTTGCCTCCTCGCTGCTATCCCCTTGAACTCGCCCCGGTCGATACGCCCCATTCGCTCCCCAGAAGAAGAGGAACCTTGCCATGTCCGACGCCCTGCTGAGCCATCCATTCATGAGCCAGAGTGCCCTGGAAGCCTGTCGCGACGATGACCTGGTGGCCTCGATGCTGGCCTTCGAACTCGCCCTGGCGCGCGTCCAGGAAGGTGACGGCGCACTGCCAGCGGGCAGCGCCGAGCGCATGGCGGCGGCGCTTGAGCATCATGACTTTGACACCGCGGCCATCGCCCGGGGCATCGCCAGCGGCGGCAACACGGCGATCCCCTTCGTCAAGGCGGGGCGAGCGGCGTTGCCGGACGAGCTCAAGGCGTGCTGGCACCAGGGGGCGACCAGCCAGGATGTGGTGGATTCGGCGCTGATGCACCTGCTGACGCCGCGCCTGGCGAGCCTGGATGGCCTGCTCGAGCGCTGTCGCAACGCGGTTCTCGCGCTGATGCGTGACCACGAGCAGACGCCCATGGTCGGCCGTACCCTGATGCAGCAAGCGCTGCCGATGACCTTTGGGGTCAAGGCGGCCCAGTGGGGCATCGGGCTCGAGCGCGCGCGACGCCGGCTTGGGGATATCGCCGCCGAAGGACTGCCGGTGCAGTTCGGCGGTGCAGTGGGGGTGCACTCGGGCTGGGGGGAACAGGGGCTCGAGCTGATGCAGGCCTTGGCCGAGGAGCTTGGCCTGTCCTGTCCGGTACTGCCCTGGCATACCGACCGCCAGCCGATCCATGCCTTGCAGACCGCCCTGGACGCCGTCGCCGGGGCGTTGGAAAGCCTGGCGCTGGACGTCGCCCTGCTGACCCAGACCGAGGTTGGCGAAGTCAGCGAGCCGAGCGCCCCTGGCATGGGCGAATCGTCGTCGATGCCGCACAAGCGTAATCCGGTACGCTGCGCCCTGATTCGCGGCGCGTCGCGTCGGGTGCACGGCCACACCACGGTGATCATCGGTGCCGTGGCTCAGCCGCTGGAACGGGGCCTCGGCGAGTGGCACGCCGAGTGGGCGCCGCTCAGCGAATCGGTGCTGCTGGTGGAAGGGGCGCTGGAGCAGGCGGCAACCCTGCTGGAGGGACTCGAAGTACATCCTGAGCGCATGGCCGCCAACCTGGCGTTGACCGGCGGCGCGATCATGGCCGAGCCGGTGGCGCGCCTGCTGACACCCCACCTCGGCAGCGACAGGGCCAAGGCGCTGGCGGCCGAGGCTGCCGAGACCGCGCGCCGCCAGGGGCGTCCTTATCACGAGGTTTTGCATGAGGCTCCCCGGCTGCCCCCCGATATCAGTGTCGAGCAGCTCAAGGCCGCCACCGATCCGGCGTTATACATTGGTAGCAGCCGACAACAGGTCAGCAAGGCCAGGGAGTGGCTGGAGCAACGCTAACACATTGATTGATTGGTAGAAGGACGTGAAGGGGCGGGAGCGGCGTATGCCGTTCCCGCCCTTTTTGCGTTTGACGGCCCTGACGATCAGCAGTAACTTGTTCGTATAACAAACCTACGTTCACATAGCGAACAAGGCTGTTCTGTCCACCGCATTGGTTCATCGTTAACAGAGGCAACCCACATGGCCGAGATCCTGAGTCTTGACGAAGCGGTAAGGCGCTACGTCCACGACGGCGCCACCGTCGCCATGGAAGGCTTTACCCACCTGATTCCTTTCGCCGCCGGGCATGAGGTCATTCGCCAGCGTAGGCGCGACCTCACCCTGATCCGGATGACCCCGGACCTGATCTACGACCAGTTGATCGGTGCCGGCTGCGTGAAGAAGGTGATCTTTTCCTGGGGGGGCAACCCTGGCGTCGGCTCGCTCCATCGCCTGCGTGATGCGGTGGAAAAGGGCTGGCCCCACAAGGTCGAGATTCTCGAGCACAGCCACGCCGCCATGGCCTGCGCCTTCGAGGCTGGCGCCGCCGGATTGCCGCTGGCGGTGCTGCGCGGCTACGTCGGCAGCGAGCTGCCCAACGTCAATGACCAGATCAAGTTCATCGAGTGCCCCTTCACCGGCGAGCGCCTGGCGGCGGTGCCCTCGGTGCGCCCGGACGTCTCCATCGTTCACGCCCAGAAGGCCGACCGTGCCGGCAATGTGCTGGTCGAGGGGATCATCGGGGTGCAGAAGGAAGCGGTGCTGGCAGCCAGCCGCGCCATCGTCACCGTCGAGGAGATCGTCGATGACCTGGACACCCACCCCAACGCCTGTGTGATCCCAGGCTGGGCCATCGACGCCATCGCCGTGGCCGAAAAGGGCTCGCTGCCGTCCTACGCTCACGGCTACTACCCGCGTGACAACCGCTTCTACAAGGAGTGGGACGCCATCGCCCGCGATCGTGACGCTTTCACCCGCTGGATCGAAGACAACATCATGAACACCGCGGAGGACGCCCGATGAGCACCGCAATCGACTACAGCGCCAGCGAGATGATGACGGTCACCGCCGCCCGGGCGCTGGAAAACGGCATGACCTGTTTCGTCGGTATCGGCCTGCCGTCCGAGGCCGCCAACCTGGCGCGGCTCACCCATGCCCCCGAGGTGGTGCTGATCTACGAATCCGGCACCCTGCAGACCAGGCCGGACGTGCTGCCGCTGTCGATCGGCGATGGCGAACTGTGCGAGTCGGCGCTGACCACGGTGTCGGTGCCGGAGATGTTTCGCTACTGGCTGCAGGGCGGCAAGGTCAGTGTGGGCTTTCTGGGAACCGCCCAGATCGATCGCTACGCCAACCTCAACACCACCCTGATCGGCGACTACACCGCACCCAAGGTACGCTTGCCCGGTGGCGGCGGGGCGCCGGAGATCGCCACCAACGCAGGTGAAGTGTTCATCACCCTGAAGCACTCGCCGCGGGCCTTCGTGCGTGACGTCGATTTCATCACCACCCTGGGCTTCGGCCGCGACGGCAAGGGACGCGACGGCGTACCCAATATCGGCAAGGGGCCGACCCGCGTGATCAGTGACCTGTGCGTGATGAAGCCTGACCCGGAGGATCGTGAACTGACGGTGGTCTCGCTGCATCCCGGCGTGACGCGCGAGCAGGTCAAGGAGGCCACCGGCTGGGACATTCGTTTCGCCGCCGAACTCGAGACCACGCCGGTCCCCAGTGCCCATGAGCTCGAGGTGCTGCGTGAGCTGAAGGCGCGCACCGATCGTGCCCACAGCGGCCAGTAACCGGCCCGTCAGCCCCAACCAGACCTCCATTTCGCCCCTTCCCCGACACACCCTGCGCCAGTGCGCGGGGTGACCAAGGAGTCCGACATGACCGACGTCTTTCTCTGTCATCCCCGTCGCAGCGCCATCGGGCGCTTCGGTGGCACCCTGGCAAGCGTGCGCCCCGACGACCTGGCCGCCGATATCTTCAAGGCGGTGCTGGCTCAGGCGCCAGAGCTTGATCCCGGCGCCATCGAAGAGGTGTTCATGGGCTGTGCCAACCAGGCCGGCGAGGACAACCGCAACGTGGCGCGCATGTCGGCGCTGCTGGCGGGTCTGCCGACCTCTGTGCCCGGTACCACCATGAATCGTCTGTGCGGCTCCGGCATGGATGCGGTAGGCACCGCCATGCGCGCGATCAAGGCCGGCGAGATGGATCTGGCCCTGGCCGGCGGGGTGGAGTCGATGTCCCGGGCGCCTTACGTCATGGGCAAGGCGGAAGGCGCCTTCTCCCGGGGGCAGCAGATCGAGGACACCACCATCGGCTGGCGCTTCGTCAACCCGCTGATGAAGAAGCTTCACGATACCCACTCGATGCCCGAGACCGCCGAGAACGTAGCCGAACAGTTCGACATCTCCCGCGCCGATCAGGACACCTTCGCAGTGCGCTCCCAGCAAAAGGCTGCCCAGGCCCAGCAGGAGGGTCGCTTCGCCGAGGAAATCACCCCCATCGAGATCCCCCGGCGCAAGCAGCAGCCGCTGGTGTTCGACATCGACGAGCATCCTCGCGCCGGTACCACCCTGGAGAAGCTGGCCGCTCTGCCGACCCCCTTCAAGGACAATGGCAGTGTCACCGCCGGCAACGCCTCCGGGGTCAACGACGGCGCCTGTGCCATGCTGGTCGCAAGCCAGGCGGCGGTGGAGCGCCATGGCCTGGTGCCGATGGCGCGTATCGTCGGCATGGCCACCGGCGGGGTGGAGCCGCGCATCATGGGCTATGGCCCGGTCCCGGCGGTGCGCCGGCTGCTCGAGCGCAGCGGCGTTACGATCGACGAGATCGACGTGATCGAGCTCAACGAAGCCTTCGCCGCCCAGGCCCTGGCCTGTCTGCGCGACCTCGGCGTCGCCGACGATGACCCCCGGGTCAACCCCAACGGTGGGGCCATCGCCCTGGGGCATCCGCTCGGCATGTCCGGGGCGCGCCTGTTGATGACCGCCGCCCACGAGCTCAACAGGAGCGGCAAGCGCTACGCCTTGTGCACCATGTGTGTGGGCGTGGGGCAGGGCATCGCCACCCTGATCGAACGGGTATAGAGGAACAGGAGAGAGGTCATGGCATTTCTGAATATCGAAGGACGCAGCGTCGCGTATCGCCTGCTCGGCGCCGAGGCCAACCCTCTGGTGGTGCTGTCGCATCCGCTGGGCATGAGCCAGGCGGTGTGGGACGACGTCCTGCCGGCGCTGCTGCCACGCTACCGGGTGTTGACCTGGGACCTGCCCGGTCACGGCGCCAGCCAGGCCTGGGGCGACGGGCCGATCACTCCGGCCGAACTGGCGAAGGAAGCCATCGCCCTGGCCGACCACGCCGGCGCAGGCCGCTTCCACTTCGTCGGTACCTCCATCGGTGGCGTGGTGGGGCAGCAGCTGATCAGCGAGCACGGCGAGCGCCTGCTCTCCGCCGCCCTGACCAACACCGGGGCGGTGATCGGCACCAGCGAGCTATGGACCACCAGGGCCGAGCGTGTGCGGCGCGAGGGCCTGGCGGCGATGTCCGGCGAGATCGTGCCGCGCTGGTTCGCTGCCGCCTGCTTCGACGCCGAGCCGGCCCTAAAGGCGGGCTGGTGCACCCAGATGGGGCGCGGTGACGACGAGTCCTACGCGCTGCTCTGCGAAATGCTGGGGCGAGATACCTTCACCGGCAAGCTCTCCGGCAAGGGCGTCAAGGTGCAGCTGTTCGGTGGCAGCGAGGACCTGGCGACGCCACCGGCCACCCTGGAGGCCCTGGCGGCCGAGTGCGACGGCGCCCCGCTCGAGGTGCTCGAGGGCGTCGGTCACGTGCCTTCGGTAGAGGCGCCAAGCCGATTCGCCGAGAAGCTGCTGGCGGTGATGGCGGTGGACCTGGGCGATGTGGGCGCGGAGGGCGTCGATTATTCCACTGGCCTTGCGACCCGCAAGCAGGTGCTGGGCGAGGAACACGTGGCCCGCTCCACCCACAATGCCAACAGCCTGGACACTCCGTTTCAGCAGATGATCACACGGCTGGCCTGGGGCGAGCTGTGGTCCAACGACGACCTGACGAGACGCGAGCGCAGCATGATCACCACCGGCATTCTCGCCGCCCTGGGGCGCGAGGAGCTGACCCTGCACCTGAAGACCGCCCAGCGTATCGGCCTCAGCGAGGCGGAGCTGCGTCAGGTGCTGATGCACGTGGCCATCTATGCCGGCGTGCCGGCGGCCAATCATGCCTTTGCCCTGGCCAAGGAACTGGGCTGGGGGACGGTCGAGCCCTGAAGGTTCGTCGTCATGCGTTTGATGGAAGCCACTGAATGAAGGTGGCGGGGAGCCCCATGTCTGGTGATGTCGGCCTGTGTCTGGCGGCTCCTTGTTCCTGCGTCAGCATCCCGGCGCGAGCGTGCCTGATGCCGTCGTGAAACGGTGCGGACGTCAGTTCGCCGGCCCGCATCGGCAGACCTATCGTCAGTAGGACCCCGGTACCTGGCATCGCCTTCGAGCCTGCCTCTGTTTGCCTGCGGCATCTCGCTCCACTTGCAGGCCCACCGTTACTTCAAGGATGAGCTCGGGACCAATGTCGCCTGCCCGTCGTGGGGCCGCTCGTCTTGGTTTTCCCTATCTTAGCGTTTCGATAACAAGAGAGGACACATGTCTACTCCCTGCATCATCTGTGTCGCCATCACTGGCAGCGTGGGCCGCAAGGAACATAATCCGGCCATTCCCGTGACCATCGAAGAGCAAGTCGAAAGCACCCAGGCGGCCTTCGAGGCAGGAGCCGCCATCGCCCATTGTCATGTGCGTAACGACGATCAGTCGCCCACGTCGGATCCGGAGAAGTTTGCCAGGCTGATGGAAGGCCTGAGGACCCATTGCCCGGGCATGATCATCCAGCTTTCCACCGGCGGTCGCTCCGGGGCCGGAGAGGCACGCGGCGGCATGCTACGCCTCAAGCCCGACATGGCAAGCCTCTCGGTGGGCTCCAATAACTTCCCCAACCGCGTCTACGAGAATCCGCCCCAGCTGGTGGAGTGGCTCGCCGACGAAATGCTCAAGTACGACGTCAAGCCCGAGATCGAAGCGTTCGATCTGTCGCATATCCATCAGGCGGTGGCTCTGTCGAAACAAGGCAAGCTCAAGGGGCCGCTTTACGTCCAGTTCGTCATGGGCGTCAAGAACGCCATGCCGGTGGACAAGCCCACCCTCGACTTCTACGTCGAAACGCTGAATCGGCTCGCACCGGACGCCCAGTGGTGCGGCGCCGGGATCGGGCCCAACCAGGCCCTGCTCAACGAGTGGTCGATCGCTGCGGGCGGGCATACCCGCACCGGGCTCGAGGATAACGTGCGCCTCGATCGTCATACCCTGGCTCCCTCCAATGCGGCCCTGGTCGAGCGCGTCGTGACCCTGTGCGAGAAGTACGAGCGGCCGGTGGCCACCTGGCAGCAGGCCCGCCGGATGCTCGACCTGACTGAATGATCGGGAGGCATCTTCAGCCTTTGGAAGGCTGGCGCTCTCGGACTGGAACATCCGCCATAGTTGGCGATGACCGTCTGGGCTGCTTCCCCATCGGTTCGTCTGTTGCTGATCGAGAAGCGCCTGTATCGGGGCTCAGGCTCCCTGAAGGGCATGCGCCGGGCCTGGCTAAGGAACTGGGCTGGGGAAGCGGCGAATCATCGGCATAAGGGACATGGTTTGCCGCTTGGGGTAAAAGAGTGGTAAATAGCTGACTCACGGAGCACAGAATCCTCCAGGCAGGCAGCAAGGCTTCCTGCCCGTTGGTGACTTGCCATGCCATAGGTGGCAGGGCAACCCTGCTGCTCCATTCGTGGATCCTCGGTCAGTTGCTAGACTTGGCAAAAGGAGAAAGAGAGGATTCCGTCAGGCAGGGAGTGCCCGATGCATGCCCGTTTCGGCAGCAAGAGGTCAACTATTGATGTGGTTCAAGACGTTTGTGGCGATACTGCTCGGCACCTTGATGGCGAATACGGCGTCGGCAGAGTGGCGCTACACCCAGGCCCACCAGATGTTCGGCGACGCCCCGGCGGCGCGAGTCGATGATGGCAGCGGTCATTCTCTGGCACTGGTGTGCTGGAACGGTGTGCCCATGGTATCGGTGGCCGGTTATGCCTCCCAGATGGGCGCCGATCGGCGCAAGCCGCTGGAGGTGCTGGTGGACGGCATCGGGTATCGCCTGGAGTCACGCCACTCCCCCCACGACGGCGTGTGGTTCGCCCCGTCTCCCCTCGGTTTGACCAAGACCCTGCAAGGCGGCAACGTGGCGGTGGTCACACCCCAGGATACCCGTCCCTCACGCTTCCCGCTGAGTGGCGCCGACGAGCCCATCGAGCGCGTGCTGGCGGCCTGTCGCTAGCGCTGTCGGCGTGGTGGAGGCTGACGAGGTGCCACGCCACGGCGCCACGCTGGACACCCGTCACGTCGCCAGATCGCAGGCCACCATGCTCAATCATCGTATCAAGCTGCGCCATCTCAACGCCTTCCTCGAGGTGTCGCGCAGCCGCAGCTTCGCCCGTGCCGCCGATGCCCTGGCGATCACCCAGCCGGGCATCTCCAAGGCCATCCGTGAACTCGAGGAGATCGTTGGCGCCAGCCTGTTCGAGCGTAGCGCCCAGGGCGTCAGTCTGACCCAGGCGGGACTCACCCTGTTGCGCCACGCGGGGCCTGCGCTGCGCGCCCTGGAAGAGGGCGTGGTGGCGCTGGCCGACGGCCATGGTGGGCAGCGTTGGCTCAGGGTCGGGGCGCTGTCGACGGTGGAATCGCGGCTGCTGCCGGCGGCGATTCAGCACTTCCAGGCCTCGCCGCTGGGCCAGGAGACCAGCGTGACCGTGACCACCGGCGCCAGCGCCTTTCTGCTGTCGCGGCTGGCGCTGGGTGAGCTCGACGTGGTGGTGGGGCGTATGACCGAAGCCCGCGAGATTCGTGACCTGGCCTTCGAACATCTCTACTACGAGTCGCTGCGGCTGGTGGTGCGCCGGGGGCATCCGCTGGCCACCGTCTCGCCCTGTCCTCCCGAGGTCCTGAGCGACTACCCCTGGGCCGTGCCTCCCCCTCAGACCACCTTGCGTCAGCGGGTCGACAGCTTCTGTGTGCGTCACGCCATCAGTTTGCCCGCGCCCTGTCTGGAGACCCTGTCGCTGCCGGTCAGCCGGCGCTTCACACTGGACACCGATGCCATCTGGGTGGCGCCCTTCGAGGCGGTGGCCGAGGATCTGGAAAGCGGCCAGCTGGTCGAGCTGGCACTGTCCTTCGAGCACCAGGGTGGCTCGGTAGGGCTGTGTACCAACACCTCTTTGAGCCCCAGCCTGGCGCTGGAAGGCTTCGCCGAGTCGCTGCGCCAGGCCGCCGCGGCAAGACCCCAGTAGCGGCGCTGAAATATCCGGGGGCGAAGCAGCAGGCCAGGACGTACTCGTTCCTGCGGTCCGACGCCCCGCCATCCGGTCATCATAACCCCTGGGTTATGACGACCGGCCAAGGTCTCAATTGGCAGCCCGGGTGTGGCTGGTCACACTGCAATCATCGCCTCGTGTCTCGAGGCGCGTGTGAACAACCAACAATCACGCCAGGACCTCTTCCCCCATGACCCTCAATCGGAACCTCAATCGTCGCTTCGTCGAGCGGGATCGCCAGTGGCACCCCGCCGCCTACACCCCCGGCTACAAGACCTCGGTGCCGCGCTCTCCCTCCCAGGCGCTGGTCAGCCTGCAGACCCCCAGCGTGTCGGAACTCACCGGCCCCGAGTTTAGCCGCCTGCGCATGGGACCCCATGACAACGACCTGCTGTTGAACTTCCGCGATGCCGATAGCCCCGGTCTGCCGGTGGGGGAGCGGGTGATCATGTTCGGCCGGGTCGTCGACCAGTTCGGCAAGCCGGTGCCGCAGACTCTGGTGGAGATGTGGCAGGCCAATGCCGGTGGCCGCTATCGCCACAAGAAGGACAGCTATCTGGCCCCGCTGGACCCCAACTTCGGCGGCGTCGGGCGCTGTCTCACCGACGACGATGGCTGGTACCACTTCCGCACCATCAAACCCGGTCCCTATCCCTGGCCCAATGGCATCAACACCTGGCGCCCGGCGCACATTCATGTGAGCGTCATGGGCCCGGCCATCTCCACCCGGCTGATCACCCAGATGTACTTCGAGGGGGACCCGCTGATTCCGATCTGCCCCATCGTCCAGACCCTGAAGGACGAGGAGGCCGTGGGCACCATGATCGGTCGACTCGACATGGCCCGCTCGCGTCCCATGGACGCCCTGGCCTACCGCTTCGACCTGGTGGTGCGTGGCGAACTGCAGACCTATTTCGAGAATCAGTGAACAAGACCAGGAACAACAGGTGCCGTGGTGCCCGAGTCGGCCCACGGCAGCGAGGAGACCTCATGCAACAGCCAAACCTTACCCCCACCGCGAACCTGATGCTGCGCGAGACCGCGTCCCAGACCGCCGGCCCCTACGTGCACATCGGCCTGGCGCTGGCCGTCGCCGGCCTGCCCGAGCGCGACGAGGAGATCTGGAACGAACTGGCCAAGGATAACGCCGAAGGCGAGCGTATCGAGGTGGCGGGACGGGTCATCGACGGTAACGGCGACCTGGTCCGCGACGCCCTGCTGGAGGCCTGGCAGGCCGACGCCAATGGTGACTATCAGACGGCGTTCGACCTCAAGGCGCCGTTCAACAGCTTCGGGCGTACCGCGACCACCGCCGAGGGCAACAGCGAGTGGCGCTTTGTCACCGTCAAGCCCGGCGCCATCGCTCGGCCCGACGGTCGCACCATGGCCCCGCACATCAACCTGACGATCTTTGCCCGGGGCGTGAACCTGCATCTGCAGACCCGGCTCTACTTCGATGACGAGCACAAAGCCAATGCCGGCTGTCCGGTGCTGGGTGCGATCGAGTCGCCGGCCCGGCGCCAGACGCTGATCGCCCGGCGTGAAGAGGGCGGGGAAGGCGGCCTGCCACGCTATCGTCTGGATATCGTGCTGCAGGGTGAGGGAGAGACGGTGTTCTTCGACTTCTGATCGCGTTCGCCTGACCACACGGACGTCGCGGCGTGAACCGCGACGTCCGTGTCGCTATTTGCCCGCGTTTGCACCGACGCTTCCATGGCCTATGCTAGCGGTCTTTCCCGCCCTGGCTTCGAGGCCCCCCATGGATATCCACCGCATCAATCCCACCCCCCGCTGGTCCGACATCACCGTGTTCAATGGCATGGCCCACTTCGTCGAAGTCGCCGAGGCGGACACCCGCGCCGATATCACCGGCCAGGTGGAGCAGATCTTCGAACAGGCCGAGGAGTCGCTGGCCAAGGTGGACAGCGACAAGACACGCATCATCTCGGTGACCATCTACCTGACCGACTTTGCCCACTTCGATGCCCTGAACATCGCCTGGGAGGCCTGGTTCGAGCCCGGCACCGCCCCCAGTCGCGCCTGCGTCAAGGCCGAGCTTGCCAACCCCGAACTGCTGGTCGAGATGGCCTTCGTGGCAGCGGCGGGGGAAGAGTTTCGCTAACACCGCAGCGCTATCAACGCGCCGCAGGCAGGGTCCTGGCCCTGCCACCACTCGATATGTTTCACGGGTACTTGCCCGTCCGACGATTCTCCACCAGCACCTCGAGGATGGCGTTGGCCGCCTGCATGGTCGCGCTGGGCGTCTCTCCCCGGCGCCGGCTGCAGACGATCGGTGAAGTGATGTGCTTCTCCGCCAGGTACAGGTAGCGAATGCCATCGCGATTCTGTCGCTTGACCTGCTCCGGCACCAGGGTGATGCCGAAGTCCGACACCACCAGGCCCAGCGCCGTCTGCATCTCGTTGGCCTCCTGCACCACCGTGACCTTGAGCCCCCGGCGGCGAAACAGCCCCAGCACCAGGTCGGCAAGGCTCGGGCGCGGGCTCGCCGGATACAGCACCAGCGGGTAGCGGGCGAGCTCCTCCATGGTCGGGGTGGTGCCCACCAGCGGGTGGCCCTCCGGCACCGCCGCCATCATCGGTTCCTCGAACAGCACCTCCTGTTCCACGTCGGGATCGTCGATCCTCAGGCGTCCGAAGCCGATATCGATACGTCCTGCCTTGAGCGCCTGCACCTGCTCCACCGTGGTCAATTCGGCCAGGGTCAGCTCCACCTCGTCCTTTTGTCGCAACTCGCGCACCAGCAGCGGCAGCTGGCCGTAAAACAGCGAGGGCACAAAGCCGATACCGAACATTTCCTTGTGGCTTCGAGACATACGGCGTACCGCCGCCACCGTGGTATCCAGCTTCTCAAGCATCTGCAGGGCATGCTCATGGAAGAACTTGCCGGTGGGCGTCAGGGTCAGCCCTCGGGGGCCGCGAATGAATAACTGGGCCCCCAGTTCTTCCTCCAACTGATTGATCTGCCGGGTCAAAGGGGGCTGCGCCATATGCAGCCTGGCGGCCGCCCGGGTGATGTTTAGCTCTTCCGCTGCGGCACAGAAATAGCGCAGGTGTCGAAGCTCCATGATACCTCCAGGGTATTGCGATCTACCCAGACCATATTGGTTGTGCCCCTCAAAGACAATCACACTGCACTCAATCGCCGGATCAAGCGCCTTTCAGCCGTAGGTCTCTGCCGATGTCGATGGCAGTGGCGCTTCGCATCGTAAGAGAAATCTTACCAAGGTATGGCTTGATCGCTTACGAGTCGCCGAGGCTTTGCAGCGCTTGCGGCTTTCCTCATCACCCAGTTCGCCACCCAGATCGCCAGCCCGTGGATGACAACGAGCTGATGGTAATCGCCGGAGCCGCCATGACCGCCCTGATCGAAAGCGTCGAGACCCTGCTGGTCGACCTGCCCACCATCCGACCGCACAAGCTGTCGATGGCCACCATGGCCACCCAGACGCTGGTGATCGTACGCCTCAAGTGCTCGGACGGTATCGAAGGCATCGGCGAGGCCACCACCATCGGCGGCCTGGCCTATGGCCCGGAAAGTCCGGAGAGCATGAAGGTCAACATCGACACCTACCTGGCGCCGGCGCTGGTCGGCCTGGCGGCGGACAACGTCAACCTCGCCATGGCCCGGCTCGACAAGCTGGCCAAGGGCAACGTCATCGCCAAGTCGGCGCTCGAGACCGCGCTGCTGGATGCCCAGGGCAAGCGTCTCGGGGTGCCCCTGGCGACACTGCTGGGCGGCGCCCGCCACGATCACCTGCCGGTGCTGTGGACGCTGGCCAGTGGCGATACCGACAAGGATATCGAGGAGGCCAGAAAGCGCCTGGAGCAGCGTCGCCATCGTGACTTCAAGCTCAAGATCGGCGCCAACGCGGTGGATCACGACGTGCGCCACGTTGCCGCCATCAAGGCCGCCCTGGGGGATCGCGCCAGCGTCAGGGTCGACGTCAACCAGGCCTGGGACGAGGCCACCGCGGTGCGCGCCATCGCCGCCCTGGAGGAGGCCGGGGTCGACCTGATCGAGCAACCGATTCCGGCCCACGAGCGGGCAGGACTGGCGCGGCTGGCCAATCGCTTCGAGGTCACCATGCTGGCCGACGAAGGCGTCCAGGACCTGCGTTGCGGGCTGGCGCTGATCGAGTCCGGCTTCAGCGGCGCCTTCGCCCTGAAGATCGCCAAGAGCGCCGGGCCGCGCGGCGCGCTGCGCCTGGCTCATCTGGCCGACGCCGGGGGCATTGGCCTCTACGGCGGCACCATGCTCGAGGGCACCATCGGTACCGCCGCTTCGCTGCACGCCTGGGCGACCCTGCCCGAGATGGCCTGGGGCACCGAGATGTTCGGCCCCTTGCTGTTGACCGATGACATCGTCACCACCCCCCTGCGCTATGACGACTTTGGCGTGGCGCTGCCGCAAGGCCCGGGACTCGGGCTCGAACTGGACCACGACAAGCTGCGCGAGTACGCGCGCAGCTAAGCGACATCGCCATCAGACCGGCCGCGCGAGCCTCCAGGGGCTGCATCGACGGCCCCCGATCGAGAGGAGAACGAGGATGCTGTTTCAGGTGGAAATGACCGTCAAGCTGCCGCCGGATATGGCGCCGGAGCGCGCCGCCGAGATCAAGGCCCGCGAGAAGGACTACGCCCAGGAGCTGCAGCGCTCCGGCAAGTGGCGCCATCTGTGGCGGGTGGCCGGCAGCTATTCCAACGTCAGCGTGTTCGACGTGGCCGACAACGCCGAGCTGCAGGAGCTGGTATCGAACCTGCCGCTGTTTCCCTACATGGAGATCCGCGTCAAGCCGCTGTGCCGCCACCCGTCCTCGATCCGCGATGACGACAGCTAGGGTCTGCCCCTGGCCAGCCAGACGTCGGGGCAGAGCGAATCGCCAGGCCCCGGCCAGTACCGCCAACAACGATAACGACAAGTACGCCACACCTGAGGACCGCCAGATGAACAGTCTCAATCCCACCACCAAGTCAGTGCGCATCTTCGACACCCCGGAGGTACAGGACTTCCTCAATACCGTCGCCGGCTTCGACAAGACCGAAGGCAACGAGCGGGCCAAGGAAATCCTGCATCGTCTGCTGTCGGACCTGTACAAGCTGATCGATGACTTCGACGTCACCCCGGAAGAATTCTGGCAGGGCGTCAGCGTGCTCAACGCGCTCGGCGCCGAGACCCAGTACGGCCTGCTGGCCCCGGGTCTGGGCTTCGATCATTACCTCGACATGCGCATGGACGCCGAGGACGCCGCCCGCGGCCTTGCCGGGGGTACCCCGCGCACCATCGAGGGGCCCCTGTACGTCGCCGGTGCCCCGGAGTCCGAGGGCGAGGCGCGCCTGGACGACGGCTCGGACACCGACGCCGAGGCAATGTGGCTGACCGGTCAGGTACGCGATACCCAGGGCCAGCCGATCTCACGGGCCAAGGTCGAGATCTGGCACGCCGACAGCAAGGGCAACTACAGCTTCTTCGACCCGTCCCAGGCCGACTTCCACCTGCGTCGTACCATCTACACCGACGCCGATGGCCGCTATCGCGCGCGCAGCATCATCCCCTCCGGCTACGGTTGCCCCCCGGACAGCCCGACCCAGCAGGTGCTGGACCTGCTCGGTCGTCATGGCCAGCGACCGGCGCATATCCACTTCTTTATCTCGGCGCCCGGGTACAAGCACCTGACCACCCAGATCAACCTCGCCGGCGACCCCTACACCTACGACGACTTCGCCTTCGCCACCCGCGAGGAGCTGGTGGTGGACGCCAGGCGCATCGAGGACGCCAGCGAGGCCAGCGATCGTGGCCTCGAGGGGCCCTTCACCGAGGTGGTGTTCGACATCGAGCTTGCCGCCACCAGCGAGACCGAGCTGCAGCAGCGTCACAAGCGCCCCCGCGCCCTCGAAGACGGCTGAGCCGCCTGGACTCGCGACAACCCTGAACTAACCGCCGAGTTCCACGGGAGCCCCCGTGGTGGACAGCGCCGCGCCAAGCCACGCCTGCCCTACGGGCATGTTGCCCCAAAGGGTGGGCTGGGCGAGCGACTCGGAACAGCTGCCCGAATGAGAGAGGAGAACAACGATGAGCAACAAACTCGATCAGATCGAAGCCCGCGTGCGTGGTGCCGTCGAGGATGACCCCGAACAGGGCGTCTTTCGCTGCCACCGCAGCATGTTCACCGACCCCGAGTTCTTCGAGCTCGAGATGAAGCACATCTTCGAGGGCAACTGGCTGTTCATGGCCCACGAGAGCCAGATCGCCGAGCCCGGTGACTACTTCACCCTGAACATGGGGCGCCAGCCGGTGGTCATCACCCGCGACAAGGAGGGCGAGCTTCACGCCCTGATCAACGCCTGCGCCCACCGCGGTGCCACCATCTGCCGTCGCAAGCAGGGCAACAAGGGCACCTTCACCTGTCCCTTCCACGGCTGGACCTTCAAGAACGACGGGCGTCTGCTCAAGGCCAAGAACGAGAAGGCCGGCGCCTACCCGGACGCCTTCAAGCAGGACGGCTCCCACGACCTCAAGCGCCTGCCCAAATTCAGCAATTACAAGGGCTTCCTGTTCGGCAGCCTGAGCGACGACGTCATGCCCATCGAGGAGTACCTGGGCGAGACCATGAAGGTCATCGACAACATCGTCGACCAGGCCCCGGAAGGTCTCGAGATCCTGCGCGGCACCTCGTCCTACACCTACACCGGCAACTGGAAGCTGCAGGCCGAGAACGGCGCCGACGGCTACCACGTCAGCACCGTGCACTGGAACTACGCCTCCACCATGGACCGTCGCAACTACGACGAAGGCGGCACCAAGGCGGTGGACGCCGACGGCTGGTCCAAGTCCAAGGGCGGTTTCTACTCCTACGAGAACGGCCACATGATGCTGTGGACCCGGCTGCTCAATCCCGAGGTGCGTCCGGTCTACGAGCACAAGGAGCGCATCGAGAAGGAGCTGGGCGAGGCCCGCGCCGACAACATCGTCAACCAGACCCGCAACCTGTGTCTGTACCCCAACGTCTATCTGATGGACCAGTTCTCGACCCAGATTCGGGTGTTGCGTCCGCTGGCGGTGGACCGTACCGAGGTCACCATCTACTGCTTCGCGCCCAAGGGTGAGTCGGCGGAGAACCGTCGCGTGCGCATCCGCCAGTACGAGGACTTCTTCAACGTCAGCGGCATGGGCACGCCGGATGACCTGGAGGAATTCCGCGGCTGCCAGAACGGCTACAACGGTGCCCTGGCCGAATGGAATGACCTGTCGCGTGGCGCCAAGCAATGGATCGATGGTCCCGACGAAGACGCCAGCGCCATCGACATGAAGCCGCTGAAGAGCGGTGCCTCGCCGGAGGACGAAGGCCTCTACGTGCTGCACCACCAGCACTGGGTCGAGGAAATGCTGCGCGCCATCGACAAGGAACGCAGCCAGTTCATCGCCACGGCCTCAGCCTGAATCCTGCGGAAAGGAGACGAATCATGAGCATCAGCTATCACGACATCCAGGCCTTTCTTTATCGCGAAGCACGCCTTCTGGACGAACGCGAGTGGGACGAGTGGCTGACCCTGTACCACAAGAAGGCCGAGTTCTGGATGCCCTGCTGGGACGACGACGACACCCTGACCGGCGACCCGAACAGCGAGATTTCGCTGATCTACTACCCCAATCGGGAAGGGCTCGAAGATCGCGTCTATCGGATCAAGACCGAGCGCAGTGGCGCCAGCACGCCGGAGCCGCGCACCACCCACCAGATCACCAATATCGAGGTGATGAAGGACGAGGGCGACAGCCTGGAGGTGCGCTTCAACTGGCACACCCTGAGCCACCGCTACAAGCAGACCGACAGCTACTTCGGGGTGTCTTTCTACACCCTGGACGTGTCCGGCGACAGCCCGCTTATCACGCGCAAGAAGGTGCAGCTCAATAACGATTATATCCACCAGGTCATCGACGTTTATCACATTTAAGTCGGTGAAGGAGAACGACCATGAGCTTCACCATCGCGCTCAACTTCGAAGACGGGGTGTCGCGCTTTATCGACTGCAACGAGGGCGAGACCGTCCTCGATGCGGCCTACCGCAACAAGGTCAATCTGCCGATGGACTGCTCCGACGGCGTCTGCGGCACCTGCAAGTGCCACTGCGACCAGGGCGAGTTCGAGCTGGGTGACGAGTACATCGACGAGGCGCTGTCCGACGAGGAACTGCACGAGGGGCAGGTGCTGACCTGCCAGATGGTGCCGTCCTCGGACTGCGTGCTGTCGGTGCCGGTGGCCTCGACGATATGCAAGACCGAGGTCGACAGCCGTGCCTCCACGGTGGTCCACGTCGAGCCCTTGTCCGAGGACTCCATCGAGCTTGCCATCGATATCGAAGGCGAGCCGCTGAACTTCCTGCCGGGGCAGTACGTGCACCTGGAGGTACCGGGCTGTGGTGAACACAGAAGCTACTCGTTCAGCTCGCTGCCGGGGGAGTCCCGCGCCAGTTTTCTGATCCGCAATGTGCCGGACGGGCTGATGAGCGGCTATCTGGCGGACAAGGCCAAGGCCGGTGACGCCATGGCGGTGACCGGTCCCATGGGCAGCTTCTACCTGCGCGCCATCCAGCGCCCGATCCTGATGCTGGCCGGTGGCACCGGGCTTGCTCCCTTCCTGTCGATGCTCAAGCAGCTTGCCGCGCTCGAGGTCCAGGGCGAGGGCGCAGGCCAGCCGATCCACATGATCTACGGCGTGACCAAGGACGATCACCTGGTCAAGTGCGAAGAGCTCGACGCGGCGGTCGAGGCGCTGCCCGACTTCGACTACCTGACGGTGGTCGCCGACGAGGACAGCAGCCACGAGCGCAAGGGCTACGTCACCCATCACATGGACCCGCAGAAGCTGCATGACGGCGACGTCGACGTCTACCTGTGCGGCCCGCCGCCGATGGTGGACGCGGTGCTCAAGCACTTCGACCAGCAGGGCATCAAGCCGGCGAGCTTTCACTACGAAAAGTTCACGCCCAACTGACGCGTCCTGCCCGGAACCAGATCTGGCAAGGGAGACCTTTCGCCCTTGCCGACAACAGACAGCCGCAGGCCGGGGCTCCCTGTCCAGCGAGAGCCCCGCAATCTCATAACGATAATCACAACCTGACGAGACATGATCATGGCCAAGCTCACTATCGATAAAAACCTCAACACCGATAACACGCCCAGCACCGATAACACGTACAGCCGCCGCCAAGCTTCCCTGTCATCCCGGCGCCTTGGCCCGCTTGCACGTTCGCTGCAGGCCGCGACCCTGGCGCTGGCCGGCGCCGCCCTGTCCACCCAGGCCCTGGCCGAGCACGACGTCAAGCTCGGGCTGATGCTGCCGTACTCCGGCACCTACGCCGCACTAGGCGAGTCCATCACCAATGGGCTGAAGCTCGCCATCGAGCAGGAGGGCGGCAGCCTCGGTGGTCATGGTGTCGAGTACGTGACCCTGGACTCCGAGGCCAACCCCTCCAAGGCGCCCCAGAACATGAGCCGCCTGGTCAAGGGTGATGGCGTCGACGTGGTCATCGGTCCGGTCCACTCCGGCGTCGCCATGGGCATGCTGCGGGTGGCCAAGCAGACCGGCGCCATCACCATCATTCCCAACGCCGGACTCGAGGCGGCCACCAACCAGCTGTGCATGCCCAACGTCTTTCGCACCTCGTTCAGCATGTGGCAGAACAGCTATCCCATGGGTCAGGTGGCCTATGACCAGGGCCATCGCAAGATCGTCACCATCACCTGGGACTACGCCGGCGGCAAGGAAGACCTGGCCGGCTTCGAGCAGGCCTTCACCGATGCCGGCGGCGAGATCGTCGAGCAGATCCTGGTGCCGTTTCCGAGCACCGAGTTCCAGACCTACCTGGCGCAGATCGCCAGCATCGCCCCTGACGCCGTCTACACCTTCTTCGCCGGTGGCGGCGGGGTCGGCTTCGTGCGGGACTACGCCGCCGCCGGGCTCAACGACAGCATCCCGCTGTATGGCTCGGGCTTCCTGACCGACGGCAACCTGGGGGCACTGGGTGAGGCCGCCAACGGCGTGCAGACCACCATGCACTACGCCGAGACCCTGGACACCCCCCAGAACCAGGCCTTCGTCTCGGCCTACCAGGAAGCCTACGGCGAGGCCCCGGACACCTACGCGGTGCAGGGCTACGACGCGGGCAAGCTGCTGGCTCAGGCCTACGCCTCGATTGACGGCGAGCCCGACCGCGAGGCGCTGATCGCGGCGCTGGAAGCGGTGGAACTCGACAGCCCGCGCGGCCCGGTGAGCTTCTCGGCCTCCCACCACCCGATCCAGAACGTCTACCTGCGCGAGGTAAGGGACGGCGAGCACCACGTCACCTCGATCGCCAGCGAGCAGCTGGAAGTTCCCGACAGCGCCTGCCCGATGAAGAGCTGAGGCGACCTTCGTTCACCGCGTCAATGACCTGGCCGAGGCGCCCGCGAATACCGGGCGCTCTCGGGCGGGCCAACGCCAAAGGAGTTCTTCATGGACCTTGCCTTCTTCGGGGTGCAGCTGCTCAACGGCTTTCAGTACGGCCTGCTGCTGTTCCTTATCGCCAGCGGCCTGACGCTGATCTTCGGCATCATGGGCATCATCAACCTGGCCCACGGCGCCATGTACATGATCGGCGCCTATCTGGCCTTCGACCTGACCCAGCGCCTCGGCAACTTCTGGCTGGCGATCCTGATCGCGGTGCCCATCGCGGTGCTGCTGGGGCTGGTCATCGAGCGGCTGTTTCTCGACACCCTGTACAAGCGTGACCACCTCTACCAGGTGCTGTTGACCTTCGGCCTGATCCTGGTGCTCAACGAGGCCCAGCGCATCATCTGGGGCGGCGACGTCCACTCGGTGGCGCTGCCGGAGCCCTTTACCGGCGCCATCGCCCTGACCGACAACCTGCAGTACCCGGTCTATCGGCTGTTCGTGGCGGCGGTGTGCCTGGTGCTGGCGGGGGCCATCTACTGGATCATCCGCCACACCCGGCTCGGTATCGTGATCCGCGCCGGCGCCGTCAATCGCGAGATGGTCGAAGGGCTCGGCATCAATATCCGCACCCTGTTCACCCTGATCTTCAGCGTCGGCGTGGCACTGGCGGCCTTCGCCGGGATGATGGCGGCGCCGCTGTCGTCGATCACGCCGGGCATGGGGGACTCGATCTTGATCACCTGCTTTGTGGTGGTGGTCATCGGCGGCATCGGCTCGATCAAGGGGGCCTTCTTCGGCGCGCTATTGATCGGCATGGCCGAGACCTTCGGTCCGGTGCTGATCCCGAGTCTCGCCAGCATGCTGATCTACCTGATCATGGCGCTGGTGCTGTTGATCAAGCCGCGCGGCCTGTTCGCCTGAGACCCGACGACAATCACCCTCCGCTCGGGCATCCCTTGCCGCCTGATCGGACCCCTTTGCAGACGGGATACTCGTCTGGAGGAGAAACCCATGTTGCATCGATATCCCAAGCGCGTGACGGTACTGCTGCTGGCGGGCCTGGCGCTGCTGATCGCCTATCCGGCCTGGGGGCCGGCGGTATTCGGGGAGTCCAGCGCCTTCTTCATGGAGAAGCTGACCCTGATGCTGATCTTCGCCCTGTTCGCCGTCAGTCTCGACCTGCTGGTCGGTATCCTTGGCCTGGTCAGCCTGGGCCATGCGCTGTTCTTCGGCCTGGGGGCCTACACCCTGGCGATGGCCAGCCCCGACTTCAGCGCCGCCTCGCTGTGGTGGATGCTGCCGCTGGTGATGCTGGTCTCCGGCCTGGTCGCCGCCATCGTCGGCCTGCTGGTGCTGCGCACCAAGGGCATCTTCTTCATCATGACCACCCTGGCCTTCGGCCAGATGCTGTTCTACACCGTCAGCACCTCCAGCATGACCGGCGGTACCGACGGCGTCTTCATCATGTTCCGCCCGAGCCTTGCCATGGGCGAGACACCGCTGATCGACCTCGACAACCCGCTGACGTTCTTCTACTTCTGCCTGGCTCTGCTGGTGGCGGTCTACCTTATCCTGCGCGCCCTGACCCGTTCCCACTTCGGCCAGGTGCTCGATGGCATCCACGACAACGAGCACCGCATGCAGGCGCTGGGCTACGCCACCACCGGCTACAAGCTGATCGCCTTCGTGGTCTCGGCGATGATCGCCGGCGTCGCCGGCATGCTGGCGGCCATGCAGTACGGCTTCGCCAACCCGGCCCAGCTTGGCTGGCACCACTCCGGCGAGGTGCTGATGATGGTCATCCTCGGCGGCATGGGAACCATCTTCGGGCCGATCCTCGGCGCCTTCGCCTACGAACTGCTGCTGTACTTCTACGAGCACCTGACCAACCACTGGCCGATCCTGATGGGCCTGACCATCATTATCGCGGTGCTGGTGCTGCCCAAGGGCATCGCTGGGCTGCTGCTCGACCCGCCGGGGCGCCAGGCCTCGCTGCTGGGGCGGCTTGGCGGTGGCAAGGACAACTTGGCGAAGGGCAGACAGACTTCCGCCTCCGACAGCGACGGTAAAAGCGTCGGCAAAAGCGCCGGGGAGGTGTCCTCATGAGCAGCATGCTCAAGACCCGCGGGCTGACCCGCAGCTTCGGTGGCCTGCTGGCGGTCAATGACGTCGACTTCGAGGTCGAGCAGGGCGAGATCCACGCCATCCTCGGTCCCAACGGTGCCGGCAAGAGCACCCTGATCAACCTGCTGTCCGGCGAGATTCCGCCGACCCGCGGCGAGATCGAGTATCGCGGCAGCGCGATCCAGGGCAAGAAGGCCCACCAGGTCGCCCGACTCGGTATCGGTCGCAGCCACCAGAAGACCAACATCTTTCCGCGCCTGAGCTGTCTGCAGAATTGCCAGCTGGCCGCGCGTATCCACCACGGTGGCGTCATCGGCAGCTGGCGCTCGCGCCGGCGGGCCCGCGAAGTCGATGAGCGGGCGCTGGCCGCGCTGGACACCTGTGGTCTGGTGACCCGGGCCCACACGGTGTCCTCCGGCATGAGCTACGGCGAGCAGCGCCAGCTGCAGATCGCCATGGTGCTGGCCACCCAGCCACAGCTGATGCTGCTGGACGAGCCGATGGCCGGCATGGGCCGCGAGGAGACCGACCAGGTCGCCGACCTGCTCAAGCGGCTGTCTCGCGACTACACCATCGTGCTGATCGAACACGACATGGACTCGGTGTTCCGCCTGGCCGATCGCATCACCGTGATGGTCGACGGTTGCGTGCTGGAAAGCGGCGACACCGAGAGCATTCGTGCAAGCGAAACGGTGCGTGACGTCTATCTGGGACGTCACGACAGCAGCGAGGACAGGCGCCCCAGCGATAGCGTCGATATCGGCAACGGCTCCAGCAATAGCGAGGTGACGTCATGAATGTGGCGATCAAGGAGGCAGGAACTCAACGGGTGGACGCTGCCGAGGATGTCGAGTCGCCGTTGATCGAGGCTACAGGCCTGCACACCTTCTACGGCGAAAGCCATGTGCTGCACGGGGTGGACCTGACCCTCCAGGCCGGCGAGACGCTGAGCCTGCTCGGTCGCAACGGGATGGGCAAGACCACCACCTTGAAGTCGATCCTCGGCTTCGTGCCGCCGCGCCATGGCGAGGTGCGGATCATGGGGGTGGACACCCGCAAGCGCCGTCCCTGGCAGATCATTCGTCAGGGCATCGGCTACGTGCCGGAAGGGCGGGGCATCTTTCCCGGTATCAGCGTGCGCGAGCATCTGGTGATGGCCGCACGCCCGGGGGCTGACGGTCGTACCGACTGGGATATCGAGCGGGTGCTGGACACCTTTCCCCGGCTCAAGGAGCGCATCGGCCACGATGGTTCGCTGCTGTCCGGGGGCGAGCAGCAGATGCTGTCGATCGGTCGCGCGCTGATGCTCAACCCGCGCCTGTTGATTCTCGACGAGGCTACCGAAGGGCTGGCGCCGCTGATCCGCGACGAGATCTGGTCGATCCTGCGCACCATCAAGGCCTCGGGCATCGCCAGCATCATCGTCGACAAGAACATCGACAACCTGCTCGAGGTGGGCGACCGCCACCTGTTGATCGTCAAGGGCAAGGTGGTGTTCGACGGTGACAGCCAGGCGTTGAGGGCCGATCCCTCGATCCTCGATACCCACCTCGGTGTGGGCTGAGGCCACGCCGTGGCCACTTCACCCACCGCATCCGACAGCAGAAGGACAGCAACATGAAGCGATTCGAAGGACAGGTGATGCTGATCACCGGCGCCGCCCAGGGGATCGGTCGGCGTCTGGCCGAGCGGGCCGGCGAGGAGGGAGCTGCCCTGGTGCTGGTCGATCGTGCCGAACATGTCCACCAGGTGGCCCGCGAGCTTGACGAGCAGGGAGTCGAGGTCCTTGCCCTGAACGCCGATCTGGAAACCTGGGAGGGCGCCGAGGGCGCCATCAAGAGCGCCATCGAGCGCTTCGGGCGACTGGACGTACTGGTCAACAACGTCGGCGGGACCATCTGGGCCAAGCCCTACACCCAGTATTCACCGGAGCAGGTCGAGGCCGAGGTGCGTCGCTCGCTGTTTCCGACGCTGTGGTGCTGTCGCGCGGCGCTGCCCCACCTGATCGATAGCGGCGGCAATATCGTCAACGTCTCCTCGGTGGCCACCCGCGGGGTCAATCGGGTGCCCTACGCTTCGGCCAAGGGCGGGGTGAACGCCATGACCGTGGCGCTGGCCATCGAGATGGCCGAGCACGGCGTAAGGGTCAACGCCACCGCCCCCGGCGGCACCGAGGCGCCGCCCCGGCTGACGCCGCGCAACGCCGAGCCCCAGAGCGAACAGGACAAGCTGTGGTACCAGCAGTTGATCGACCAGACCCTGGCGTCGAGCCTGATGCACCGCTACGGCACCCTTGACGAGCAGGTCGGGCCGATCCTGTTTCTGGCCTCCCGCGACGCCAGCTATATCACCGGCACGGTGGTGCCGGTGGCCGGCGGCGACCTGGGCTAGCCGGTTGATGCCGCGTGACGTGGACCCACCTTGCATCCCGCTGTACCTGCGGGGGCACCGGGACGGCGTGGTGAATCTTGTATCCTCCTTGGCCTGGCCGCGTGCCGGGCCTTTTTTGTCTTCCGTCGATGTCGCCGGGGGTCCCTCCAGGTGACATTCCTGGCCGTACATCGACGCCATCATCAAGGAGCCAGCCCATGCGCCGAACCGACTCCGATACCGTAACCGCACCCCAAGGGGCGGCTGCGGGGTCGTCCCTTTTTCGTGACCTGTCGCTGTCGGCGGTGACGGCAGGCTTTGTCGCGGTGCTGATTTCCTACTCGGGGCCGCTGGCGATCTTCTTCCAGGCCGGGGCGGCGGCGGATATCTCACCCGAGATGATGACCTCCTGGGTGTGGGCCATCTCGCTGGGGGCGGCGGTGTCGGGCATCGTCCTGAGCCTGTGGCTCAGAGTGCCGGTGGTGACGGCCTGGTCGGCGCCGGGGACGGCGCTGCTGATCACCCTGTTCCCGGAGCTGTCGCTGGGCGAGGCGGTAGGCGCCTACCTGACGGCGGCGGTGCTGATGCTGATCATCGGTGTCACCGGCAGCTTCGACCGATTGATGGCGCTGATTCCGTCGGGTGTGGCCGCCGGCATGATGGCGGGCATCCTGTTCCAGTTTGGCCTGGGCGCCTTTGCGGCCATCGAGACCTCGCCCTGGCTCGCCGTCGGCATGTTGCTGGCCTATCTGGTGTTCAAGCGGCTGGCGCCGCGCTATTGCCTGATCCTGTTGCTGATCACCGGTGTGGTGCTCGCCGTGGTGCTGGAAGGCGCGAGTCTCGGCGGCGTCGGTGTGCACCTGGCGATTCCCCGCTTTATCGCTCCCGAGTGGACCATCACCAGCACCCTGAGCCTGGCGTTGCCGCTGGTGGTGGTGAGCCTGACCGGCCAGTTCCTGCCGGGAATGGCGATCCTGCACGCAGCGGGCTATCACACCAGGGCCCGGCCGATTCTGACGGTGGCCAGCCTGACCTCCTTCGCCACTGCCTGCTTTGGCGGCATCACCACGGTGATCGCGGCCATCACCGCTGCGCTGTGCACCGGCAAGGATGCCCACCAGGACCCGGGCCGTCGCTACGTCGCCGGGGTCGCCAACGGCGTCTTCTACCTGGTCGGCGGGCTGTTCGCCGGCACTATTGTGGCGCTCTTCACCTCCTTGCCCGGTGCCTTTGTGGCGGTACTGGCGGGGCTTGCCTTGATCGGTGCGATCACCAGCAACCTGGCCGCCATGATCGCCGCCGAGGGCCACCGCGAGGCCTCGGTGATCGCCTTTATGGTGACGGCCTCGGGCATGAGCCTGTTCGGTCTGGGCGCGGCCTTCTGGGGGGTGGTGATCGGCATGCTGGCGGTCAGATTGCTGCACGCTGGACGCGCCGCGGCCTGACGCTGGCGGTGATGCATGGTTCCAGGCCGAATGGCGCTCGAGCGTCGCGAATTCATCGATGTCAGCACCGTCGGTGAGCCTGACCTGCAGCCGTCTGATACCGCTGGATTAGTGTGCTGAAACGGTCGCGGCGTCAGGGTGGGAGCGCGGGGTGACAAAGTTGCCGGCTATCATCGGCGGAGCCCTATTTGGGCGCTGTCCGAAAAGTCGACGAGCGAAGGTTAGACAAGGCAAAAATCGGTGAGAAAGCGCAGTTTACGGAGTGTAAATGAGCATTTTGATCCGATTTTTAACGCCGTATTACCGAGTGCAGGCACTTTTCAGACAAGCCCTAGGCAAAGATGTCCGCTGTACTCGCTCGAATCACCAGGAAACCGCCGTGACCTCGTATTCAAGAAGTGCTCTCGCCTGCCATGCGCTGGCGACCCTGATTCTGATCGCCTTTGGTCTGGTCTATCTCGGCCGCAGCGAATTCATGCCCTACCATGCCGCCGCCATGGGGCTCGACTGGGAGTCGGTCGCTCCAGGCACCCGGCAGGTCCTGCTGGCGCTGATGCACGCCCTGGGGGGCGCCTGTCTCAGCGTGGCGATGCTGGTCGGTGTGCTGCTGTGGGGGCCGTTTCGGAGGGGGGCAGACTGGGCGATCTGGACGGTGCCGCTGGCCGGCTTTGTGCTGTGCGCGACCTCGCTCTACGCTCAGGTCGGGGTCGCCCTCAGGACGCCGGCGTCGCCTCCCATGCTGCCGGTCATCGCCGCCGGTGTCTTGCTGGCGCTGGGGCTGTGGCGGTCACGGCGCTGGCGCCAACGCGACGTCCCGTTGCACACCCGGTCGGACTCACGCTAGCACACCGTACTGACGGTAACCGCAGGGTCAGTCTCCCTCCCACTTCTCCAGCAGCCGGTCATGATAGCGCCCCAGCTCAAGAAGCCGACTGGCACCCCGCCCGCTTTCGCCAAGCCGTGCGCGCAGAAGACGCAGGCGTTTCTCGCAAGCGCTTCGCTCGGCGGCTTCCTGTGTCTGCGCCAGCAGGTCTTCCACCTCACGAATCTCGCGCTGAAGCTGAAGCTCCGGGGGCAGATAGCCTGAGTTCTTCAGCAGTCGGTAGCCTGCCCGCAGCGCCTCGGGAATCATGCTGTCGTCGTCGAGTTCGATGGGCTTGCCGTGATCCGGCAGGTCGTCGAAGGCGCCTTCCTGCTGCGCCTTCTGGATACGTGCCTCGGCCAGTTGGTCGAGCAGGGACATGGGAGCACCTCGTGGCGTAAAGCGGTCCTGTTGACCCGACTTTAGGCCATCGGAGCGCTCCCATCACCCGCCAGCGGGAGCCATCAAGAGAAGGAAGGCGCGAGGGCTACAGCTCTGGATGTCGACGATGCCAGTCGGTGACCTGCTGGTAGGCCCAGCCGGCGCGCACCAGCATCGCTTCATTGAACATCGGTGCGATGAACTGGAAGGCGATGGGCCCGCCCCGCTGGCTGAAACCCGCCGGCAGGGTGATGGTCGGATGTCCGCTCAGGTCGAAAGGACAGGTATAGCGCAGCATGCCGGAAAACAGCGCTTCATCCTCGCCGAACTTCTCCATGAACGCCATCGACGGGGCGGCGTAGGCGGTGACCGGGGCGATCAGCAGGTCGACACTGGCCAAGAGGCGATCGACCCGGCCCTTGAACTCGGCCCGGCGCAGCAGTCGTTGCTGGTGGTCCATGGCGCTCTGGGCGCGGCCCAGGTCGATCAGACCAGCAAGACCAGGGCCGTACGCTTCGCGCTGGCTGGGGAAGGTCTCGGCATGGGCGACGGCGGTCTCCACGCCGCACAGTGGCGCCCAGTCGAATACCGCCTGCTGGGTGTCGGGGAAGTCGATTTCCTCGATCACGGCACCGAGCTGTCCCAGCGTGGATACGACTTGTTCGAGGACGCCGCGGGTTTCGGTATCCACCGCTTCGATGGCCCAGCGAGGGTCGAGCCCGATACGCAGGCCCTTCAGGCCTCGCGTCATGCCGGCCAGGTAATCCGGCACGGCGAGGGGAACGGCGGTGGGGTCACGTTCGTCGGCACCGGCAATAACGCCAAGCAGCGCCCCTGCATCGGCGGCGCTGCGGGCGATCGGCCCGATGTGGTCCATCGAGGCCGCCAGCTCGAAGGCGCCGTGTCGGCTGACTCGGCCCCAGCTCGGCTTGAGGCCGGTGACGCCGTTGGCCGCGGAGGGGAAGCGAATCGAGCCACCGGTGTCGGTGCCCAGCGAGCCAAAGCACAGCCCGGCGGCGGTGGCCACGCCGGAACCGCTGGACGAGGCGCCTGACCACAAAGCCTCGCCCCAGGGGTTGGTGGGCGGCGTGATGTCGGGGTGGTGATCGGCGAAGGCGCCTTCGGTCTGCTGCAGCTTGCCTAGCAGCACGGCCCCGGCCTGGTCGAGGCGTGTGACCACGCTGGCCGTTTCCCGGGGCTCGTGGTCACGGTGCAGGGGCATGCCGTGGGTCGTCCGGGTCCCCGCTGTCCACAGCAGATCCTTGACGGCCACTGGAACACCCTGAAGCGGCCCCTTGTGGATGCCAGCGGCAAGATCGCGGTCCGCCTGGGCGGCCTGTTCAAGTGCACTGTCGGCCATGACGGTGACAAAGCTGTTCAGGGTGGCATCGACGCTGTCGATGCGCTCGAGCATGGTTCGAGTGACCTCGACGGCGCTCAGTTCCCTGGACTGGATTCGACGGCCGATCTCGATAAGGCCGTCAAAGTGCAGCGGATGGTCTGTCATTGTTGTCATCCTGATGGTGAGAAAAGACGCTCACCTTCAGGGTAGGCAGAGAGTAGGGCGCAGGTTTGCCTGAACGGGCCAAGCGGTGGCCCGAGAGGGCCAGAGCCAGAGCGGACTGGTGGATTTACATCGTCCCGGGTGCGTGGCGACCTGCTTGCAGCAAGGTAGAGGGCGGATGACCGTAGGCCTGACGGAAGCTACGGCTGAAATGGGAGACACTGGTGAAGCCATGCTCCAGGGCGACCTCGGTGACGCTGCGGATACCACCTGCCCGCAGGGTGGCGCGACTCTGCTCCAGTCGAATCGACCACAGTGCTGCCATGGGTGTGTGACCGTGCTGAGCGAACAGCCGGGTGAGGGTGCGCCGAGAGACATGGTTGTCCCGGGCGATGCGATCGAGGCTCAGGGATGGGTCCTGGTGCTGTTGTTGCAGGTAGTGACAAAGGCGTCGGTAGAGCACGTCGTTGCGACTGTCGCCAGCGCCGCCCAGCCCCTCGAGCACCAGAGCCGCCAGATCGACCATCGCCTCGCCGAGCCCGATCGACGAGGCTTCGGCGTCCAGCCGGGCGCCGTCTCGGATCAACGCCTTCAAAGAGGTGGCGCCGGGCAAGGTCGCCGGGATAGGCCGAGCCGTCAGCGGCTCGGTGGTGGCCAGGCGACGCATCAAGGGCGCCCGTGGAAGGCGCACAAGATGAAGCGCGCTGGCGCTCAGGCACCATTCGAACGGGCGGCAGGCATCGTACAGCACCAGGTCGCCGGGCCCGATGGCGATACGCCGCTGATCCTGGTCGAGTCTGGCCGTGGCGTTCTCGAGAAAGCCGAGCCACAGGTCATCGTCGCTGTCGCGGGACAGGTGGTGTGACTGCCGGCGCCAGCGGTGGGAAGAGGCGGCCATGGTACTGATGGCGACGTCGCCGTATTGCCTGACGTTGAGACTGCCATGGAAGGGCCGTTCGTCGAGGCATTGGCTGTCGGCTGGAATGCAGTGGCTGCAGACGACGTCGTGCCAGAAGGCGAAGCGCTCTCGGGAGTCGATCTGTCGGGTGGTAAAGGCGGCCGTCATGCGGGTGTCCTTCCGGGCGGGGCGGCCACAGGGTCTCAAAATGGACATTGATGCCGCCATCGTCCCGACACTATAGCGCAGGTATAGCACAGGCGGGTTTGGTGGCGGCATGCACGCCGATTGGGCCCTTAGCGCAGGGGATGAGCACTGGTGACTGTTTGCGAGACGCAACAGCCCCCGCGAGATCGCTCTCGCGGGGGCTGTGGTCGTGGCGGGACCCCTTTCGATCAAGCCCTGCCAAGGGCTCTGGCGCTAGCTTGGACTCAGGCGTCGGCCTTCTCCTTTTTCGCCTTGCGGCCAGCCGCCTTGCCGGTGGGTGTGCTCGCTTCGTCCCTGGCGTTCTGTCGGGCCTTTTCCGGGGCCTTTTCCGGGGCCTTGGCAGGGTCATCGGCAAGCGCCCGGGCCGGCGCGCGCGCTTCGCTCTTCTTGATCACGGTGGTGCCGGCGAAGGTCTCTCCCTCTACATAGACCTCCCCGTAGTAGGACGCTCGCAGCACTTCCTTGAGCTCGCTGATCAAGGGGTAGCGCGGGTTGGCGCCGGTGCACTGGTCATCGAAGGCTTCCGCGGCCACTTCATCGAGCTTGGCCAAAAAGTCGGCCTCGGGGACGCCGGCCTCCTTGATCGAGGCGGGGATGTCCAGCTCGCGCTTGAGCTCATCGAGCCAGTTGATCAGTCGCTCGACCTTCTGGGCGGTACGGTCGCCGGCCAGGGACAGCCCCAGGTGATCGGCGACCTCGGCGTAGCGGCTGCGCGCCTTGGGTCGGTCGTACTGGGAGAAGGCGGTCTGCTTGGTCGGGTTGTCGTTGGCGTTGAAGCGCACCACGTTGGTAATCAGCAGCGCATTGGCCAGACCATGGGGCAGGTGGAACTCGGCGCCGAGCTTGTGGGCCATGGAGTGGCACACGCCGAGGAAGGCATTGGCAAAGGCCATGCCGGCGATGCTGGCGCCGCTGTGGACCTTTTCGCGGGCCACGGCGTTGCGCTCGCCCTCACGGTAGCTGGCAGGCAGGTACTGTTTCAGCAGCTTCAGCGCCTGCAGCGCGTGACCGTCGGAGAACTCGTTGGCCAGCACCGAGACGTAGGCCTCCAGCGCGTGGGTCACGGCGTCATAACCCCCGAAGGCGGTCAGCGAGCGGGGCATCTTCATCACCAGGTTGGCATCGACGATGGCCATGTCCGGGGTCAGCTGATAGTCCGCCAACGGGTACTTGATGCCGGTGGCGTCATCGGTGACCACCGCGAAAGGCGTGACCTCGGAGCCGGTTCCGGAGGTGGTGGGGATGCACACCAGGCTGGCTTTTTCGCCCATGGTGGGGAACTGGTAGATCCGCTTGCGGATGTCCATGAAGCGCATCGCCAGATCCTGGAAGTGCACGTCCGGGTGCTCGTACTTGACCCACATGATCTTGGCGGCGTCCATCGGTGAGCCGCCGCCGAGCGCCAGGATCACGTCGGGCTGGAAGCTGGCCATGGCCTCGGCGCCGTTGTCGACGATCGACATGGTGGGGTCGGCCTCGACGTCGTAGAAGGTGTGGACCTCCATGCCGAGTCCCTTGAGCAGTGCCATCAGCTCATCGGCGTAGCCGTTGTTGAACAGGAAGCGGTCGGTGACGATAAAGGCGCGCTTCTTGTCCTTGAGGTCGGTCAGCGCCACCGACAGGCTGCCGCGACGGAAGTAGATCGATTCGGGGAGCTTGTGCCACAGCATGTTTTCCGCCCGCTTGGCCACGGTCTTGGTGTTGATCAGGTGCTTGGGACCTACATTTTCGGAGATCGAGTTGCCGCCCCAGGAACCGCAGCCGAGGGTCAGCGAGGGCGCCATGTCGAAGTTGTACATGTCGCCGATGCCGCCGTGGGAGGTAGGGATATTGACCAGGATGCGCGCGGTCTTGAGGCGGTCGCCGAAGTAGCGGATACGCGACTGCTGAGTGTCCTGGTCGGTGTAGAGCCCTGAGGTATGGCCGATGCCGCCAAACTCGACCATGGTGCAGGCCTGGTCCACCGCGTCCTCGAAGGAACTGGCGCGGAACATGCCCAGTGTCGGTGACAGCTTTTCGTGGGCAAAGGCGTCGTCGATGCTGACCCGTTCGCCCTCGCCGATCAGGATCTTGGTGTCGGCCGGCACCTCGATGCCGGCGAGTCCGGCGATGGTCGCCGCCGACTGGCCGACGATGGCGGCATTCAGCGCGCCATTTTTCAGAAGCACCTGACGGACCTGGTCGGCCTCGTCGGCGGACAGCAGGTAGGCCGCGTGGGAGGCGAAGCGCTCACGTACCTCGTCGTAGACCTCGTCGAGCACGATCACCGCCTGCTCCGAGGCGCACACCACGCCATTGTCGAAGGTCTTGGACATCAGGATCGAGGCCACCGCGCGCTTGATGTCCGCGCTCTCGTCGATCACCACCGGCACGTTGCCGGCACCCACGCCGATGGCCGGCTTGCCCGAGGAGTAGGCCGCCTTGACCATGCCGGGGCCGCCTGTGGCCAGGATCAGGTTGATGCCCTCGTGCTTCATCAGGGCCTCGGACAGCGCCACAGAGGGCTGGTCGATCCAGCCAATGATGTCCTGTGGTGCACCGGCAGCCACCGCCGCCTCCAGCACCAGCTTCGCGGCAGCGTTGGTGCAGTGACGTGCGCGTGGGTGGGGCGAGAAGATGATGCCGTTGCGGGTCTTCAGCGAGATCAGCGCCTTGAAGATGGCGGTGGAGGTGGGGTTGGTGGTGGGGATGATGCCGCAGATCAGGCCCACCGGCTCGGCAATGGTCATGGTGCCGGCTTCATCGTGGGTCGCGATGACGCCGCAGGTCCTGTCGTCCTTGTACTTGTTGTAGATGAACTCCGAGGCAAAGTGGTTCTTGATCACCTTGTCCTCGAGCACGCCCATGGCGGTCTCTTCCACCGCCTGGCGGGCCAGCGGTATGCGGGCCTGGTTGGCGGCAAGCGAGGCAGCGCGAAAGATCGCATCGACCTTCTCTTGAGAGAAGCTGGCAAAGACCCGTTGCGCGGCCTTGACCCTGGCGACGAGGGCGTCGAGTTCAGCGAGGTTGGTAACAGCCATTATTGGCCTCCAGTAGCGTGACAAAGGAAAGAAAAGCGACCTGCGAAACCTCCTCGGTGTGTACGGTGCCTGCTGCTCGGAGCGGGGCATGTGCCTGGCTCGGGCGTCGGCGAGCATAAGAAGCAAAGCGGCTTGAAAAGTGGCTTGATGTCTTCCCGTCGAGATTCAGTCTATGGCTGTCTCGATTCAGCTCTGCTGACAGGGGTCAGTTTTGTCGCCGGTATTCCGCTGATTCGAACATCATGATGATCGCAAGCATCAGCCCGGCCTATCCGTGGGCTGGGGTAGGGAGGGCGCTTCAGCCGAGCCCCCTGTGGAGGAGGAGAGGTAGGCTCCACCTCGGTCAGGAGAGGCCATTGGCAATAATGTCAGGACACAAATCGTCACTCCGACGGGTCTTGCGACCCGAGTGATGGTTGACTAGCCTTGTGTGACGATAGTTGGACGAAAGCTATACAGAACGAAAGGAGTCGTTATGTGGAGCCTCAAGGATTTTCATCTGCAGCCGATCGCCGGTGAATGGAGGGCTGGAAGTTCCGGCGAGTCGCTCAAGGTGATGGACCCCTACCACCAGAAACAACTGGTGGAGATCACCCAGGCAGATTGCTCCGACGTCGAGCGTGCCTTTGATGCGGCCGACCGAGCGCAACGGCAGTGGGCGGATACCAGCGCTACCCACAGAGCGGCTGTACTGCGCCGTGTCGCCGAACTGATGGAAGAGCGCAAGGATGAACTGGTCGAGTGGCTCATCCGCGAGTCGGGCAGCACTCGCATCAAGGCCGAACTCGAGTGGAACAATGCCTGGGAGATGTCGCTCGAAGCCGCCGCCATGGCCACTCGCGTGCAAGGTACCACTGCCGCTTCGAGCGTCCCGGGCAAGGACCATAGGGTCTATCGCAAGCCGCTGGGCGTGATTGGCGTGATCAGTCCCTGGAACTTTCCCTTCCACCTGACCCAGCGCACCATCGGCCCCGCCCTTGCGCTGGGTAACGCCGTGGTGCTCAAGCCTGCCAGCGACACCCCCTTGACCGGTGGATTGCTGCTGGCACGGCTTTACGAGGAAGCGGGGCTGCCGAAGGGGCTCCTCAGTGTTCTGGTTGGTGCTGGCAGCGAGCTCGGCGACCCGCTGGTCGGACATCGGCTCGCCAAGCTTATCTCCTTCACCGGTTCCACCGAGGTGGGCCGACAGATCGCCAAGGGGGCGGTCGGCGGAGAACATATCAAGCCAGTGGCACTGGAACTCGGCGGCAACAGTCCCTTTGTGGTGCTCGATGACGCTGACATCGATCGGGCCGTACGGGCGGCGGTGGTCGGCAAGTTCATGCATCAGGGCCAGATCTGCATCGCCATCAACCGTATCATCGTCGATGCGTCGATCCACGACGCCTTTGTCGAGCGCTTCGTCGAGCGGGTCAAGGGGCTCAAGGTCGGGGACCCCTCCGACGCACATACCGTCATCGGACCGATCATCAACGATCAACAGCTAGACGGGCTGAAGGACACCATCGACAGGGCCCGTGAGTCTGGTGCCCGGGTGGCGCTCGAGGGCTCTCTTGAAGGCCCTTGCCTGCATCCCTGGGTGTTCAGCCACGTCAGCGAAGAGATGGACCTGGCCTGCAACGAGATCTTTGGTCCGATCGCCGGCATCATCAAGGCCGACGGTGAGGCCGAGGCGATACGCATCGCCAATGCCACCGAGTATGGCCTCTCCGCAGCGGTCTTCAGCGGTTGTTCGGCGCGCGGCGAACGGGTGGCACGCCAGATAGAGTCGGGAATGGTGCACGTCAATGACATGCCGGTGAACGACGAACCACACATGCCGTTCGGTGGTGAGAAGAATTCCGGGATCGGCCGCTTCAACGGCGACTGGGTGCTGAACGAGATGACAACCGTGCAATGGGTCAGCGTCCAGCACGAGCCTCGCGACTATCCCTTCTGATGGTTTCCCTCGGATACGGTGCGAAGCGCGTGCCGCCTGCTAGAGTCAAGTAGACTTAGGGTTGTGGATTGAACCCTCTGTGAGCGTCCCTGGACCCTGGCCAGGGTCAACCGACAGCGCTAGGGTGAAAGGGAATCACGACCAACGTCTTAGACAAGGAGATGTTATGAAAAACAGCATGATGCGTCGTTTCGGAATGGCTTTCGTGATCGCGATGATGGCGGGTGGTCTGGCCGCCTGCGAAGAGGAAGGCCCTGCCGAGCAGGCCGGCGAGGAAATGGATCAGGCGGTCGAGGATGCCGGTGAGTCCATGGAAGACATGGGCGAAGAGATGGAAGAGTCGGCCGAGGAAGCCACCAACTGATGTGACAGGCGTCACCGTCAGCGGCGCTATGCCGAGAGAGGCAGCGTGAAGGACGGGTCTGCTCACACTGACCTTGTGGGTCGGTGATGTCGCCTGTCTTCGCCGCTGAGGAGTATCAGGATAAGAGGTCTGTCCCCAGGGGCAGGCCTTTTCTGTGTGCAACGGAGTTGTTTCATGATCAAGCGGATCAAGATCGCGGCGGCACTGAGCGGCCTGATGATGTCCCAGGCAGTGATGGCCGCCGCGCCCGAAACGTCACACTGGTCCTACACGGGAGACACGGGACCTGCCTACTGGGCTGACATCGACGACGACTTCAGTATGTGTGGCCTAGGTCGCAACCAGTCGCCCGTCGATATCGATGGCGCTATCGATGCCGAACTTCCACCGCTACAACTTGACTACGCGACCACCGGGACCAGGGTCTTCAACAATGGCCACACGGTGCAGGTAGCCTCCCCCGAGGGCAACACGCTGACGCTTGATGGGGATCTCTTCATCCTGCAGCAGATGCACTTTCACGCGCCTTCCGAGCACACGGTAGACGGACGCCGGTTCCCGCTGGAAGCGCATCTGGTGCACAGCGACAAGGACGGCAACCTGGCGGTAGTCACGGTGCTGTTCGAGGAAGGCGAGGAAAATGCAGCATTGCGCTCGCTTGCCGATAGCCTGCCAGATACCGCCGGTGAACGTGCCGACGTAACCGATACCGTGAACTTCACGCAGATGTTGCCGGCCCAGCATGACTACTATCGCCTGAACGGTTCCTTGACCACTCCACCCTGCTCCGAAGGCGTCCGCTGGGTGATCATGCAGAGCACGCAGGATATTTCATCTGATCAGGTCGAGTCGTTCTCTGCTGCGATCGGGGACGCCAATAACCGGCCGCTGCAGCCTCTGAATGCCAGAGTGCCACTCAAGTAGTTCCGTCTCTCGACAACACCTTGTCACATGGTGATAAGCATCGCTCCCGGACGTCGTCGGCGCTGCTGCGCTGGGTCCGGGCCGGCACTTGCATGGCATCATTGATGCCGTCGGTACTAGCCAAGTCGCGATTGTCACTCTAATGTAAACGGGGAAGTTACAAATTTTTCTCCGGGAGGTGCTTCATGAAGCAAGGAATGTTTCGTCGTCTGGCCCTGGCCAGCGCTGTGGCGTCCATGATGCTGGTACTGGCGGGTTGCGAGGACGACGCGGCCGAAGACGCTGGCGCTCAGGTGGACGATGCACGCGAAGCGGTGGAAGAGCAGGCGCAGGAGACCGCCGCCGAAGCGGAGCAGTTGGCCGAGGACGCCGGAGAGGCGATGAGCGAGACCGCCGACGATGCCGAGCAGGCGATGGATGAAGCCGCCGCCGAAGCGGAGCAGCAGGCCGAGGACGCCGGAGAGGCGATGAGCGAGACCGCCGACGACGCTGAGCAGGCGATGGATGAAGCCGCTGCCGATGCCGAACAGCAGGCCGAAGAGGCGGAGCAGGCGATGGATGAAACTGCTGCCGACGCTGAACAGGCGATGGATGAAGCCGCCGCCGATGCCGAGCAGCAGGCCGAGGACGCCGAGCAGGCGATGGACGAAACCGCTGCCGATGCCGAACAGCAGGCCGACGAGGCTGCCGCAGGAGCCTCCAACCTGGTCGACGATGCTCAGGAAGCGCTGGGTGATGCTGCCGATGCCGTGCAAGAGCAGGCCAACGAGGCCATGGAGGGCATGAGCAATCTGGCAGAGGACGCCCAGAATGCCCTGAGCGATATGGCCGGTGACGCCGAACAGGGGGCCGATGCGGCTGCCGAGAGCGCGGGTCAGGCGGTCGAGGAAGCCGGTGACGAGGTCGAGCAGGCGACCGACGAGGCGGCCCAGTAAGTCGAACCTTCTGGTCGGGGCTTTTGCGCCGGGCGTCGGTTCTACAGGCTCGGTTTCTTCAGGCTTGGCGCCTTCATGGCGCCTTCAGACGCACCCACCGGCCCTTGAGCCCGTCAGAAACACAAAAAGGCCGAGATCCTGGATCTCGGCCTTTTTGCGTTGCCTATCTGTGGGCTGGGTGGCCATCACTGCCCGCCGCTGAGGGCGGCAGGCAGCGACGATGATCAGCCGTTCTGCTCGATGCCCTGGATGTACCAGGGGGCATCGTCACGCATTTCGCGGATCAGGTGCCAGGTCTCGTTGAACTCGGTTTCGCTGCCGTTTTCCTTGAGCACGCCGTGGAACAGCACCCGCGCCTCGGCCTGGTTGGCGAACTCCTGAACGCCGCCGAGCTCCGCAAACAGGCGCACGATTTCGGTCTGGTTGTTGGCCGGCTCCTGGGCCCGCTGTTCGCGCAGCAGGTTGTAGAGTTCCGGCGTCACGTACTCCTGGATGCGCGGCAGGTCGTTGTTGTCCCAGGCCCGCTGAAGGGTCATGAAGTGCTCCTTGGCGCCGCCGAGGAAGCGTTCACGGTCGAACCAGGCGGGGTCTCCCTGAGGCCCTCCGGTCTGAGTGCCTGCGCTGTGGGCACCGAGACCTCCCGCGGAGCCCGGCATGTTGAACGGTGAGCTCTGGTGCTGTTCACGGTGCATGCCGGATGAACCGCCTCCCGCCGATGCGGTGGCCGTGCGCCGCCGTGCCAGCAGCTTGAACAGCAGGAAGGCCGCGCCTGCCATCAGCAGCAGGTCGACCATGCCGAGGCCATCGAAGGCGCCGCCGAAGAACAGCGCGCCGAGGAGGCTGCCGGCCAGCAGACCGCCGAGCATACCGCCCATCAGGCCGCTCTTCTTGCCGGCGGTCGGGGCGGCGTTGGGACGAGCGGTGTTCTGTGACTGGGTCGCACTGGGGCTGGCCTGGCGCGAGTAGGAACCAACACTCTTGCCGCCACCCAGGCGGCGGGCGTCGGCGCTGTCGACGGCAAGGCCGAAGCCCATCACGCCGACAAGGATCATCACGAGAAGGTGACGCATCGAAGACATCTCCGTAGTTCGGCCTGCATTGGCCAGTCTGGGCCTTTGACCCTGGTGGTCAGAGGCACGTCGCTCGTCCATTCTAGCGATAACGGGCGCCGCGGGAAGCCGTGTACAACGAAAAGTCGAGGAGACCCCATGCTGATCGAACGTAGTGACAGTCTGCTGCTGGTGGTCGACGTGCAGACGGCATTGATGCCGGTGGTGGAAAGAGGGGATCAGGCGATCACCGAGATCGGCTGGCTGGCGGCCGTGGCAGAGCGCCTGGAGGTGCCTGTGTGGGTGACCGAGCAGTATCCTCAGGGGCTCGGGGCGACCGAGCCGCGACTGAAATGTGCCCTGCCACAGAGCACCCGCTGGTTCACCAAGAGTCACTTCAACGCCTGCCGGGAGCGCGATATTGCACAGGCCTTCGAGGCGGCTGCGCCGCGTCAGATCGTGATTGCCGGGGCCGAAGCCCATATCTGTGTGCTGCAGACGGCACTTGGCCTGCTGGAACGGGGTGTCGAGCTGTTCTGGCTGGTCGAAGGCTGCGTCAGTCGCCGCAGCGATGAAGCGAGACTTGCCGGCGAGCGCGCAAGACAGGCCGGCGCCTGGCAAGTCAGCGCCGACATGGTGGCCTACGAATGGCTGGAACGCTGTGACGACGCGACCTTTCGCGAGGTGCATCGTGAACTGCTGCGCCCCAGGGCGTCCCGGCCGCTGCGGCTGGCGCCCTGAGGATCACAGCTGGCGCGCCAGCCAAGCCAGACAATAAAGCCACGCCTTCATGATCGCTGAAAGGTGGCACCGTGCACCGTCTGCGGCGCACGGACGAGCGCTACCGGCGTAGCGGCGGCGCGACTCAGGCGGGGTTGTCGCGGGTGAACACCAGGGTGCCACCCTCGGACTCGGCGGCGTTGAAGCGGTACCCGGCCACGTCGAAGTCCTTGAGCCCTTCCTTGTCGTCCAGGCGTTGCTGGATCATCCAGGCGGCCATCAGTCCCCGGGCCTTCTTGGCGTAGAAGCTGATGATCTTGTAGCGATCGTTCTTCCAGTCCTTGAACACCGGGGTGACCACTTCGGCCTTGAGCTTTCTGGCATCGATGGCCTTGAAGTACTCGTTGGAGGCCAGGTTGACCAGCACAGGTGTTCCGCTCTGTGCCACCGCCCGGTCGAGCTCCTCGGTCAGCAGCGGCTTCCAGAAGGCGTAGAGGTCCTTGCCCTTGGCGTTTTCCAGACGGGTGCCCATTTCCAGGCGATAGGGCTGGATCAGATCCAGCGGGCGCAGCAGGCCATAGAGGCCCGACAGGATGCGCAGATGATCCTGGGCGAAGCGGTTGTCGGCTTCATCGAAGGCGTCGGCCTGCAGGCCGACGTAGACGTCGCCCTGGAAGGCCTGGGCGGCGACCTTGGCGTTGTCCGGAGTGAACGGGGTCTGCCACTGACCGAAGCGCGCCGCGTTGAGTCCGGCGATCTTGTCGCTGACGCCCATCAGCTCCGAGATGCGGGCCGGGCTGTAGTCGCGCAGGATGTCGATCAGCTCGCGGGAGCGGTCGAGGTAGTCGGGCTCGCTGTGGATATCGGTGGTGGCCGGGGTCTCGAAGTCCAGCGTCTTGGCCGGAGAGATCACGCTGAGCATGGGCGTGCTCCTGATGTCAGGTAGGGAAAATTGGCAAGTGGCCGTCATTGTACCAAGCCCCGCCGCCGCTCGGGACGAGGGCGAGGCTATGGACGCCATAGTAAAGAGGGCATGCCTGCCGGCAAGGGCAGGCGTTGTTCTTTGCTTGAGGCCGAGGGGGCGAGGCCGCTTCAGGGGCTGGGGTTGGGCAGCCTGTGATGGATGGCCTCGATGCCTTCGATGACTTCGTCGGCCAGCACCAGGGACTCCGAGGCGAGGTTGCTCTCGAGCTGCTCCATGGTGGTCGCGCCGATGATGTTGCTGGTCAGGAAGGAGCGCGAGTTGACGTAGGCCAGCGCCATCTGGGCCGGGTCCAGGGCGTGCTCGTGGGCCAGTTCGACGTAGGCGCGGGTGGCATCGATCGCCTGATCGGAGCTGTAGCGGCTGAAGCGGTCCCACAGGGTCAGGCGGGCGCCAGGCGGACGGGCGCCGTCCAGATACTTGCCCGACAGCACACCGAAGGCCAGCGGCGAGTAGGCCAGCAGTCCCACCTGTTCGCGGTGAGCGATCTCTGCCAGCCCCACCTCGAAGGTCCGGTTGAGCAGGTTGTAGGGGTTCTGTATCGAGGCGACCCGCGGCAGGCCCAGGGACTCGGCCAGTTGCAGGCAGCGCATCACGCCCCAGGGTGTCTCGTTGGACAGACCCACGGCGCGTACCTTGCCGGCATCGACCAGTTCCTTGAGGGCCGACAGTGTCTCTTCCAGATCGGTGGCCTGCTCGTCCTCGTCGTGGGTATAGCCCAGGCGACCGAAGAAGTTGGTCGAACGGTCCGGCCAGTGCAGCTGGTAGAGATCGACGTAGTCGGTGTTCAGGCGTGCAAGGCTTGCGTCGATGGCCTCATGAAGATGGGCGCGAGTCAGGCGAGGTCCGCCGCGGATGTGCTTGATACCGGGGCCGGCAGCCTTGGTGGCGATGACCACGTCGTCGCGGCTTTGGCGGCCCTTGAGCCAGGAGCCTACATAGCTCTCGGTCAGTCCCTGGGTTTCGGCCTTGGGTGGCACCGGGTACATCTCGGCGGCGTCGATGAAGTTGACGCCGAAGGCCACCGCGCGGTCGAGCTGGGCATGGGCCTCGGCCTCGGTGTTCTGCTCGCCGAAGGTCATGGTTCCAAGGCACAGGCGACTGACGTCGATGCCGGTGTTGCCAAGGGGACGGATCTGCATGGGGACTCCTTGTGGTAGGCCTTTGTCAGGGGGGCGCAGCGCCGCCGCCGGACCGTTTTTGCTGCAAAGCATCGAGATGGTACCTTTGGCCGACAGGGGTCGCCAAATCCCGGGGGTTGAGTCCGTATCGGGCCAGGCGTATGCTTGCCACCCCGTTGCCGCGGAGGAGTCCGTGGCACCGTCGATTCAACAGGAGATCGCCCGCGACACAGGAGGTGTCCGGTCCGACTTCCATCCTTTGGACTCAAGGTTGTTGCCATGCAGCAGGCATCGTCACTGAAGACGCGGCTCGAGTACCGTCTGGCCCAGCAGTTGTTTCACACTCGCTGGTTGCCCCGCTCGCCGCGAACCCAGAGGCTGACCATGCGTCTGTTTCAACGCTGTGCGGACGCCGGGCACCCGGCAGCACTGTCGTTGTACGGGCACATGCTGTTTCACCGGTCACGGGCACCCCAGGACAAGGCACGCGGCGCTCGCTACGTGCTGCAGGCCGCCCATGGCGGGGACGTCAGGGCGCAGTACCAGGCAGGCCAGATCCACGAACATGGCTGCGCGCTGTACCCGGCGCGCCACGACCACGCCGTGACCTGGTACGCCCGGGCCGGGGAAGCGGGTCATGCGTTGGCGGCGGCGCGCCTGGAGCGCGCCTACCGGGATGGTGAGCTGTCGCTACCGGTGGATCCAGAGCGTGCCGCCTACTGGGCGGTGCTGGCTTCGGCAGGGCAGGCCTCGTCAGGACAGCCTTCGTCAGAGCAAACCTTGGCACGCCAGGCCTCGCCAGGTTCGGCCAATAGCGCCCTGGCCAATGGACAGCCTGTTCCGGGGCAGTCCGCCAGGCAAGACGGTGTCACGCTGGACAAAGCGGAAGCCCAACAGCGACACTAGAGGTATCAGGCGCGGCGGTTGGGTCGCGCATGGGTCCCGGTGAGGCCGAGACGAGCGGCGGTTCAGGATTCCCTGGCCGCCGCTGGTAGTTTGGGCCTCGGGTACGGTTTTCGTTGTCGGGTGACGTCGGGGAGGCGTTTTGGCCGACTGTCACGACGAGGTTTGCTGCCTGTGGTGTTACCGACTCTGCTGGATATCGAAGCCTCTGGATTCGGGCGCGGCAGCTACCCGATCGAGATCGGCCTGGCGCGGCCGGACGGCAGCTGCTGCGCCTTTCTGATTCAGCCCCTCGAGGAATGGACCCACTGGGATCCCAAGGCCGAGCTGCTGCACGGGATATCCCGGGCCCGGCTCGAGCGCGAGGGCTATCCGGTACGTCACGTCGCCCGTTGGCTTAACGATGAGCTGCACGATATCGGCATCGCCTACAGCGATAGCTGGGGGTACGACAACACCTGGATGTCGCTGCTGTTCCACCACGCCGGCATGATTCCCGCCTTCCGCCTGGAAGCGCTGAGGCGGTTGCTCGACGAGACCCAGATGGCGATGTGGAGCGACATCAAGGAGTCGGTGATCGAGGAGCGGGGCATCCAGCGCCATCGCGCCGGCGAGGACGCCCGGCTGCTGCAGTTGACCTTCGCCCGCACCCAGGAGCTCAGCGCGCGCCGCTGACGCTCACTGTTTATCGCTCTCGCTGACGCTCACTCTTTCTCGCGTTCTTTCTCGCACTCTTTGCCGCGCCATGGCGCCGCTCTATGTGGCGCCGCTCTCTATGGAGCTGTTGGGAGCCTGCCTACCTGAACAGTTACCCACAGCCGGTCCGGCTGACCGTCTGTGGATAACGTGCGCTGGTGTGAACCTTCAGGGAGCGAGATCAATCGGCGGCGACACGCAGCAGCAGCTTGCCGGTGTTGGCATTGTCGGCGAGGTGCTGGTGGGCGGCCTCGACCTCCTCGATGGGCCAGCCGGCGTCGATCAGCGGAGCGAGCTCGCCGCGCTCGAGCCTTGGCCACACGTGGCGAGCGAGTTCACCCAGAATCCTGCCCTTGTCTTCCGGTGACCTGGCCCGCAGGGTCGAGCCGATCAGGCGCTGGCGCTTCATCAGCAGGCGGCCGATATCGAGCTCGGCGTGGCGTCCGCCCATCAGCCCGATCACCACCATTCGTCCATCGGCGGCCAGCACCCGTTGATTGTCGGCCAGATAGCTGGCCCCCACCGGGTCGAGGATCAGGTTGACCTCGCCGAATGCCTTGACCGCCTCGACGAAACTGCCCTGGTGGCGGTTCCAGCCCGCCCTGGCACCCAGCGACAGGCAGCGCTTGAGCTTTTCATCGCTGCCCACGGTGACAAAGCAGGGGTGACCGAACTCGCGGCACAGCTGGATCGCGGCGGTACCGACGCCGCTGGCGGCGGCGTGCAGCAGCACCTGCTCGCCTTCGGCGAGTTGGCCTTCGATGAACAGGTTCAGCCAGGCGGTGGCGTAGACCTCCGGCAGGGCGGCGGCCTCGCGCAGGCCAAGGCCATCGGGCACCGGCAGCACCTGGCGTTCGTCCACGCAGACCTTCTCGGCGTAGCCGCCACCGGCCAGCAGCGCGCACACTTGCTGCCCAACCTGGAGCTTTTCGACCTCGGGGCCGAGCGCCACCACGCTACCGCTGACTTCCAGTCCCAGCACCTCGGAGGCGCCTGGGGGCGGTGGGTACTGACCGGCGCGCTGCATCAGGTCGGCGCGATTGACGCCGGCCCAGGCCACCTCGATATGCACTTCTCTGGCCTGGGGGGCGGGGAGATCGTCGGTGGACCGCCAGATCAGGCGGTCGCCGTCTTGCTGCATGGCGTACATCGGACATCCTCCATGATGAAATGAGAGGTCGACGAGGCGGCTGAGAAGCCGCTTGGACGCAGGAGCCTAGCGCTTGTCCAGGCGGGCCTCGAGCGCCTCCAACAGAGCGTCGGGGTTGGCTGCACTGATCAGCGTATCGAGCGTGGCGGTGTCGAGAAAGCCCTGCTCCACCCCGGCGTGGAGGAACGTCAGCAAGGGGCGGTAGAAGGCGCAGGTGTCGAGAATGCCGATGGGCTTGGCGTGCAGGCCGAGGTAGCGCCAGGTCCAGGTCTCGAAGAATTCCTCCAGGGTGCCGATCCCGCCCGGCAGCATCACGAAGGCGTCGGCGTTGGCCGCCATCTGGGCCTTGCGCTCGTGCATGTCGCCGACACGAACCAGTTCGGTCAGGCCATCGTGGGCCAGCTCCCGGTCCACCAGGTGGTGGGGCATGACCCCGATGACCTGGCCTCCGGCCTCCAGGGTGGCATCGGCCAGCGCGCCCATCAGGCCGACACTGGCGCCACCGTAGACCAGGCCATGGCCACGTTCGGCCAGGCGCCGGCCGAAGGCGCGGGTATCTTCGAGAAAACGGGGATCTTCGCCCTGGCGTGAACCAAGATAGACACAGATCTGGGCCATGGAACGTTCTTCCTGTCGCGGCGTGAAGGGGGAGAGCGCTTGTCTGCGAGCAGCTCAGGGCAATAGATCGATGATGCCGTAGTGCTCGTCGACCCACTGGCCGATCACATTGTTGCCGCACAGGTGATGGGCGTATTGGGTGTGCAGGCAGCGCACCTGATCGTGGTTGGCGATGCCGCCGATGCCGCGTTCACGCAGCACCTTGTCATAGCCCAGACGCTCGACCTCGGCACGCTGCTCGGCGCTCATGTGCGCCCAGCGGGTGGCGATGTAGTCCTGGTGGCTTGCATGGTAGGCCGCACGGAAGTCGTCATCTTCCTTTAGCCGGGCTTCCAGCGACTTGATCACGCCGGCGGCCTCGATCCGTGACAGCTCCACCTTGAGCAGCTCGGAACTCAGCCAGAACAGGGTGGGAAACGGCTTGCCGTCGACGATCGGGGCCATGCGCAGCACCAGCGGAGTGCCTTCGCCGTCGGTGGCGGCAAGGGCCTCGATGCCGCGGGGCTCGCGACCGAGCTGCTCGGCGATGATCGCCGTCTGGGCGGCATCGGGGGGCGTGTCAGGACGGATCACCATCGGGGTTGTCTCTTACGAATTTGGTGGAGCGCCCCACCGCGCGAAAGAAGGCACGATTGAGCTGTTCCGGGGTGGGGACGTAGGCCTGCTCGCGCTCGATGAACTCGGCGCCGCGTGCGATCAGCACGTCGTAGAGGCGATTGAACGGGGCATCATAATCGTAGGGATCGGCGCCGAACAAGCGAATGTGCGGATAGTCGGCGAAGCGCTCGAGGAAGAAGGCTTCCAGGCTGGCCTCGGCGGCGCGATGGCGGACCTTGTCGTCCGGGTCCAGCCACAGGGTGTAGCGGATCGCCATGGGCACCTCTGGTGTCGATATGGCTCCACCCTAGCATTTTTGCCATTTTGACGCTTGTTCGGCCGGTCTTTTTACCGCGAACGGGGCTGTCTCGAAGGGCTATCTCGCCAGCGCCACCACCTGGGCATCGGTCAGCGCGATCAAGTCGTCCGGGGCCAGGGTGATTTCCAGCCCGCGGCGTCCGCCGCTGACGTGGATCTGGCTGTGGTCGTGACAGCTGTCATCGATAAAGGTGGCCAGACGCTTCTTCTGACCCAGCGGGCTGATGCCGCCGACCACATAGCCGGTGGCTCGTTCGGCCGCTTCGGCCTCGGCCATGGCGGCCTTGCGACCCTTGGCCTCCTTGGCCAGGGTCTTGAGGTCGAGCTTGCGCGACACCGGCACGATGGCCACCACCAGGCGCTGGCCATCGATGCTGGCCAGCAGGGTCTTGAACACCGCCGCTGGGTCCAGTCCCAGCGCCTCGGCCGCCTCCTCGCCGTAGGCCGGCGAGCGCGGGTCATGCTCGTAGCTGAGGGTGGAAAACGGTCTGCCGGCCTTTTCCAGCGTCTTGACGGCAGGGGTCATGGTCAGGCGATCTCCGGTTCGTGAAGGTGCTCCATCAGGGCTTCGCGCAGCTCGCCTTCGATCGGCACCGCCTTCTTGGTCTGGTGATCGAAGTGCACCAGCACGGTGTGGCCGAGATTGGTCAGCTCGCCCTTCTGGTGGGCTTCCTGGGTCACGGTGAAGGAGCTGTTGCCCAGGCGTGACAGGTAAGTGCGAACCTCGATGTCATGGCCATAGTGGAGTTCGGCGCGATAGTCGATCTCCATGCGTGCCATGATCAACCGCCACTTGGCCGGGTCCAGATCCGGGGTGAACAGGCGGAAGAGGTCGTTGCGTGCCAGCTCGAACCAGGCCGGCAGGCGGGTATTGTTGACGTGACCGAGGGCGTCGGTGTCGTAGAAGGCGGGCTCGATGGTGCGGGTCAGCATAGGGCGTTCTCGTTTGTTGTGGTGGTGATGTCAGGGTTTCAGGATTATCCCAAGCAAGCGCTAGGTCAAGATGCGGGCGTCGGCGCGCCCGTCTTGGCTCAACGCTTGGCTCAGCCTTTAGCTCAGCCCTTATCTCTCAACTTCGGCGGCCTGCCCACCACTGCTGCACGCGCATCCACGACAACAGCCACAGGGTGGCGGCGGCGAAGCCCAGCAGGGTGCCTGGCCACAGGCCGAGGCTTGCGTAGGTCAGTGACACCACCAGGGCGTAGCACAGAAGCGAGCCCAGGCCCGCAGGATAGTGCTTGATGACCGTGGCCACCGGCGCTGCCCCCTGGGTCAGGTGGAGGATCACCAGGAACGGGTACATGGTCACCGGGAACGCCGCCATGACCCCGGCCCAGGCGCTCGGCACCACATGGGCGAGGCCGGTGATCAGGAAGATGATGCCCGCGGCGAGCCCTGCCCGCAGCGCCAGCGCGGGCCAGGAGAAACCGCCCTTGGGGGTGGCCTTGACGTCGGGGACCCGACGATAGAGCCAGGTGAAGACGATGATGGCGGCCAGGGTGGTGAGGGTGCCACCGAGGCGGCTGAAATCGACCTGGGTCAGCAGGCTGCTGGCGGCGAGCCAGGCGGCAAGGCCACCCGCGGTTCCCTGGGCCACGCCCTTGAGCCCGTCACCGCGTGCGGCCAGCAGGTAGCCGCCGCCCAGCGCCAGGGTCGCGGTGAAGCCGGCCAGGGTGTGTACGGCGCTGTCGCTGGCGAACTGGGGCGACAGCTCCAGGCCAATGAAGAACAGTGCGATGGCGGTGCCCAGTGGGTAGCCGGAGAGCAGGCCGGCGACCCGGGTGCTGACCCGCTCGGCGATGACCGACAGGCCGAGCACGACGCCGACGGAGATAAGCAGTTTGGCCAGTTGCCAATGAAGGGGGACGTCCATGAGGGGAGGGGGTTCCTTGGGTTATCGTATGTATCTGGTGACCAGGTTCAAGCGAGATGACCATGACCGAGCTGTCGCCGCCCCCGAGGCCGGAGCGCTGCGAGCTGTGCGCGCGAGGGGCGCCCCTGACCAAGCATCATCTGATACCGCGTTCGCTGCACGGCAAGGCGCGCTATCGCAAGCGCCACGATCGCGTCGAGCGCCTGACGGCGATCCTGTGGGTGTGCCATGGCTGCCACCGCCATCTTCACGCGCTGCTGAGCGAGCGTGAGCTGGCCGACCATTATCGCAGCCGCGAGGCGCTGCTGGCACATCCGGAGATTCGTTCCTTCGTCGAATGGCTGTCGACCAAGCCGGATGGGTTTCGGCCGAAGCGACCGACCCGGCGAAGAGGCTAGGGCTTCAGTGCGGTGCCTAGACCAGCCTGAGCCCCTGGCGATCGACCCAGGCGGCGGTCACCGCGGCCGCCAGCGGTTGGCGAAGGTGTTCCGGCAGGGCATCGACGGCGGCGTCGCGGCTGTCGAAGGCGCGATTGCGCAGCCAGCAGTAGGCCCAGGCGCAGGCCTCGGGCTCATCGCCGGGTGTCGGCCGCGCAGGCATCTGGACCAGCAGGAACAGCGCGGTACGCACCGCCCAGTGGGGTGGGATCTCGTCGTTGTCGGCGGCGGCCCAGCGCTCCAGTGTGGCGCCGTCCGGGGTCTCTCCCGGGTCGCCGAGGCCGGCGACCCGGGCGGTTTCTGCCAGGATCAGCGCCAGGCGATCGGGGTCGCCGCGTCCAAGCGCCAGCCACTGGCCGATCAGGGCAGGCATTCCTCGGCATACCTTGGCGAAGAATCCGTGATGCGGCATGGTGCTTGTCATGGGGGAAGCGTCCTTCAAGTGCTTGGCCAGGGTATCCTGGCAACCGACCAGCCATCGTCAGGGAGATGACCATGAAACCCGATTTTGCCACGCCGATCGATCGACGACAGCCCCGCGGTGATGATCGTTCGCCACATTGGCCGTCACAGAAGTGGCACCGCCACGGTGATGACGTCCTGCCGCTGTGGGTCGCGGACATGGACTTCCGCTCGCCCGAGGCGGTGGTCGAGGCGCTGTCGGCGCGCATCGATCATGGCGTCTTTGGCTACGGTCTGGTGGCGGAAAGTCTGGAACAGACGCTGATCGACTGGAGTGCCAGCCACTATGGCTGGGACATCGAGGCCCGCTGGCAGCACTGGCTGCCGGGGGTGGTTCCGGCGTTGCACCTGGCGAGCCTGGCCTTTACCGAGCCTGGCGATGGGGTGCTGACGGTGACGCCAATCTATCCGCCGTTCTTGCAGGTGGCCAGGCGCACCGGGCGCCTGCCCCAGCAGGCAGCCATGCGCCCGCCCCAGGCGCCGGGCGAGCCCTGGACGCTGGACCTCGAGGCGCTGGAGGCGGCGATCACCGAGCGGACCCGGCTGCTGTTGTGGTGCCAGCCCCACAACCCCACCGGACGAGCCTGGCGCCGCGAAGAGCTCGAAGGACTGGCCGAACTGGTCGAGCGTCATCGGTTGATTGTGGTCTCAGACGAGCTGCACTGCGACCTGCTGCTCGACGAAGGAGCGCGCCACCAGCCCCTGGCCGCCGCCTTCCCGGCGCTGGCTGATCGCATCATCACCCTGTGGGCGCCCTCCAAGACGTTCAATCTGGCTGGGCTGACCGCCGCCTGCGCGATTTGCCCCGACGCCGGCCTGAGAAAGCGCTTTCGTGATACCGCCAAGGGATTGATGCCGGACGCCAATGTGCTCGGGCTGGTGGCGGCAGAGGCCGCCTATCGCCACGGCGAGCCCTGGCGTCAGGAGTTGTTGACGGTACTGCGTGGCCACCGCCAGACGCTGGTCGAGCGTGTCGCTGGCTGGCCCGGCGTGGGCTTCAGCGCCCCCGAGTCGACCTATCTGGCCTGGCTCGATCTGCGCCAGTCGACCCTGGGGGCCGAAAAATCGCCTGCCTCGGCATTGCTCGAGCGAGCCGGGGTCGCGCTGTCGGATGGCGCCGACTTCGGCTGGCCGGGCTTTGCGCGGCTCAATTTCGGCACCACGGCCATCCAGCTTGACGAGGCGCTGGCGCGCCTGGACCAGGTGCTGGGCGGCTGAGTGGCGCGGGCGTAATATCCTCAACAACGAAAACGGGGCCCTCGAAGGGGCCCCGTCTTCATGCCGAGGCGATGAGCGGCAAGGCGCTCGACGTCTCGATCCACTCAGTAGAGCAGGGCGAACAGCTTGCGGCGGTAGCTCACCGTCAGCGGATGATCGGCGCCGAGTGCGTCGAACACCCGCAGCAGGGTCTTGCGCGCCAGGTCGTCACCGTAGGCACGGTCGCGCTTCATCACTGCCAGCAAGCCTTCCAGGCCGGGTTCATAGTCACCGTCGGCCACCTGGCGCAGCGCCCTCAGATAGTTGGCCTCGCTGTCGTCACGCCCCTCCAGGGCGGCCAGGGTCTCGGCGTCGGGGGCTTCTTCGCCGAACTCGATGCTGGCACGAACGCCGCGGGCCTCGGGACCGTCGCGGTCTTCCGGAGGTAGCGCGTCGAGCAGGGCGCGCGCTTCGTCATTGCGACCTTCCGCCACCAGCACTCGGGCCATCTGGATCTGGTAGGCCAGGTGGTCGGGGTACTGCTGCGTCAGCTGCTGCAGGATCTCCAGCGCGGTGGCGGTGTCGCCCGCCGCCAGGGCCTGCTCGGCCTGTTCTTCGGGGCTTGCCGGAGCATCTTCCGGGGCCGGGAAGTAGCGGCCCAGCCACTCGCGAATTTCCTTTTCCGGCAAGGCGCCCTGGAAGTGGTCCACCAGACCGCCCTGGCTGATCAACTTGACGTCGGGTACCGAGCGTACGCCGAGCTGGCCGGCGATGTCCTGGTTGTCGTCGATGTTGAGCTTGGCCAGCAGGAAGGTGCCGGCGTACTCGCGGGTCAGCTTTTCCAGCACCGGCATCAGGTTCTTGCAGGGCTCGCACCAGGGAGCCCAGCAGTCCAGCAGCACCTGGATGCGCATGGACAGCTCCAGCACCTGCTGAATGTTGCTGCGGTCGACGTCGAAGATCAGGTCGCTGTCGGCCGGCCCCTGGGACGCCGCGGCGGCACCCTGGGCGGGTTCGCTGCTCGGATCGCTGCTCAGAGGTTCGCCTGTACGAGGGTCGACGATGGGCATGGGACACAACCTTGTCAAAAGTGAATTGCCCTAAAGATGCGGGCGACGGCCACCGACTTCAAGGCGCCTGCCGATACGCCGGCGCATGCCTGGAATCGATGACTGGCCAGCGGTGTGCTCAAGACGCGGTAAAGGGCCGCGGCGACGGTCGATTCTTGACCGACTCGGGTTGATCGAGGTCAGCTCTTCGACGAAAGAAGGAGGGGGGGATGGCTAATCCGGGGACACGGAAGCGCCAAAAAATATCGAATTGGCACAGAAAAATTAAGATTTAATCAGGGGGCGGGCTTCGCAATACAGCGATGCCGCAACGGCGTCTGGTGGCGAAGCGCTGGCCTCGGCCAGCACCGGATAGCCAACAAAAAAACGAGGCAGTCCCGAAGGACTGCCTCGTTTTCGTATTTGGTAGCGGGGACCGGATTTGAACCGATGACCTTCGGGTTATGAGCCCGACGAGCTACCAGACTGCTCCACCCCGCATCAACGAGGACGTAGTATACGGATAATTCTGGCTGCGTCAACCCTGTGCGATTTCGGGTGTGATGGGTCGTGCCGTTCGGGCGCTGTGGTCCATACTGGAGGGGCTGTCATGCAAATGTCAGTGCTAGACGCTAGCCTGGTGGATAGTCGTTGTGGACGTTGATTCGACGCAGTACCACGACGAAGGCCTGCCGAGGTAGGCAGGTGGGGCTGGGCGTCGCAGTGGCAGGAGGCCACCCGCGATCGCTCTGGGCCCGAGGTTCCTGGTTGCGCGAATGCGCAGCACCAGAGCATCCACTGCTATACATGCTTGCAACAACAAGTGCCGTCGCCAAGCGGCGGCGTGAAGGACAATCAGGGAGGTCGTCTATGACTCAGCAAAAGCCCGTCGCGTGGGTCACCGGTGGTACTGGTGGTATCGGAAGCTCAATCTGTCGCGAACTGGCGGATGCCGGCTATCAGGTAGTGGCCGGTTACAACAATCCTGACAAGGCCAAGACCTGGCTGGAGACCCAGAAGTCGGATGGCTATGACAATATCGACATCGCCGGCATCGATCTGACCGATTTCGAGGCCTGCCAGAATGGCGTCAAGGCGATCGAGGACCAGCATGGGCCGATCGCAGTGCTGGTCAACTGTGCCGGTATCACCAAGGATGGCACCTTGAAGAAGATGTCGGCGGACCAGTGGAACGTGGTCATCGACACCAACCTCAACAGCGTCTTCAATACCTGCCGCAGCGTGATCGAGAGCATGCTGGAGCAGGGCTACGGACGGATCATCAACATTTCGTCCATCAACGGCCGCAAGGGTCAGTTCGGCCAGGTGAACTATTCCGCCGCCAAGGCCGGCATGCACGGTCTGACCATGGCGCTGGCGCAGGAAACTGCGACCAAGGGCATCACCGTCAACACCATCTCGCCTGGCTATATCGCCACCGACATGATCATGAAGATTCCGGAGAAGGTGCGCGAGGCCATTCGCGAGACCATCCCGATGAAGCGGTACGGCACGCCGGAAGAGATCGGCCGCCTGGTCAATTTCCTGGCCAGCAAGGACAACGGTTTTATCACCGGTGCCAATATCGACATCAATGGCGGTCAGTTCATGGGCTGACAGACGTCGCGCCGGGCTCACGAGGCTCGGCGATGTACATTTCGCCAGAAACCACGATGCGAGGCCAAAAGGCCTCGCATCGTGGTTTTCAGGGGTTGAAAGAGGGGGGAAGGCACGGCAAGCCGTGCATCGCTCAGGGTGGTGGCAGTTGACTCAGCCCATCCAGCAGGGCGTCGAGCTCCTGTACCTCGCGCTCCCACTGCTGGCGCGACACTGGACCGGTGGCCAGCAGCCCACACAGTACCGAGATCAGCTCGTCTTCCCGGCTCGGCGCCTGGCCAAGGCTATCGTTGAGGCGGTCGACCTGGATCGCCAGGCGCAGTGGCTCGTCCTGGTGGCCGATCGGATGGCCCGCCAGGAGCGCCAGGTGCACCCGCAGTCGTGCCAGACGCTCGGCGACTTCCTCCGCTGGAGCAGGATCGCGTCGTGCGGCGTTGCGCTGTGCGTGGGCCTGTTTCAGCGCCGGCGGCAACGATAGCGCGGCAGGAATCTCCACATCACTGCAGAGGCGACCGGCGAGGCAGTCATCGTCTGCCTCAAGGTGCTCGAGAATCAGGGGTTTGACCTCGCGCCAACGACCGACGACCTCTGCCACGGAGAGCCGCTCCAGGCGCTCGCGCCGAGCCCGTACGATGCCGGTCCAGCGCTTGCGCATGCCTTCGGTGCGCCGGCCCGATGGCAGCGGTTCCAGCGCGCTGGCCTCATCCACCGCCTTGTCCAGCCAGTCGGCCTCGCTGCTTGCCGCGGGTTGCCAGGCATCGATGCGGTCGATCAGGGCCTGCATCTGTTCCAGCCGCTCGCGAGCACGCTGGGCACGATCATCGCGCTCGGCGTCACGCTGGGCGAAGATCTGGTCGCATAGTTGGCGGAATTCTCGCCACAGGGTCTGCTCCTCGCCCTTGGGCGCGCGCCCCAGTTCGCGCCAGCGCTGTTGCAGTGCCTTGGCCTGGTCGGCTCGCTGGCGTGCCGGCAGTCGTGCATCGACCAGCGCTCGGGCCTGGTCGATCACCTCACGCTTGGCGTCGGCGATCTCGTTGGCGCGGCGATCGATCAGCGCCTGCAACTGGTGCCGGATGCGGCCGAAGCGTCGTCCGATGGCCTCAGCGTGATCGCGCGGGACAGGGGCGGTGCGGCGCCACTGTTCCCTGGCCTGGTCGCGGATCTCGCGCAGCGCGTCGGGGTCGGCCTGGGCGGCGGGCTGCTCCAGAAGGGCCTCGATCTGCTCGCACAGCGCTTCGCGTTCTGCCAGGTTGGCCTCGCGCAGGCGCTGTTGTTGTTCACGCCAGGCCTTGAGCGACTCGCGAATACGTTCGGAGGTTGCCCGAAAGCGCTCGGACTGCTCGCGGTTGGCCGCGGCGTCGCCCAGTGCCTTCCACTCCTTGACCAGCTGGCGATGGCGGCGGTCACGGTCACGGTCGGTGAGGGTGGCGTCCTGCTCCAGGGCCTCGATGGCCTGGCACAGTTGCTCGCGCTTGGGACCGGCGACGAAGCCGCGCCAGTCACGCAGTTCGGCGAGTCGTGCGCCGAGGCGCTTGAGTCGAGACTGCTGGGCGCCGGCCGAGGACGGCAGCTGATCGGCGAGGTGGCGAAGCCGCTGGTGCAGGCGACTCGCTCCCTTGAAGGTACCCTCGTCGAGCAGCGCCTCGAGACGATCCAGTTCCTCATCGAAGCGTGTGAGCTGGGACTCCGACGGTTCGTCTCCGGAAAGATCCTTCTCCAGGCGAAGATGGTGTCGCGCACGTTCGAGCCTCGGGTCTGGCGGCAGACCTTCGGGCCACTTGCAGTCGCTCACCAGCTGCTTCAGCGCAGCCTCGTCGCCGGCCCTGATGGCTTCCTCCAGCGGCAGGGCGCGCTCGACCAGGCGCTGGTGGGCCTGGTTGATGGCGTCGTAGTTCTTCAAGGCCTTGTCGTAGCGCTGGCGCAGGCCGTCGTCGGCGAGGTGGATCTCGGACAATGCCTGCCAGCGGTTGGCCATCAACTGCTTCTGAGCTCGCAGGCTGGCCAGGTCCTGTTCACCGACATATTCGCCCTGATAGAGCGCAGCCAGGCTTTCTTCCAGCGCCATGACCAGTGCCTCTCGGTCCTGATCGGCCTGCTCGCGGCGCTGTCGGTCGGCACGCAGGGCGTGTTCCTGGGCCTCGTGATCGTGAATCACCTTGCGACAGCGCAGGCTGGCCTCCTGGTAGCGCTGCTCCTGCCCGGCGTCGGGCAGATCCGCCAGTCGAGACCACTCGCGCTCCAGATGGCGGAAGCGCCCAGCGTAGAGAGGCTCCCAGGTGGCGCGGGCGTGCTGCTCGAGACTGGCCAGCAGTTGCTCGCGTCGTTCCCGAGCCTGTTCCACGGCGTCGGCGTCGGCGCGCAGTCGACCCAGGCGTTCCTTGGCGTCGCGCACCACGTGGCGATCCCGGCGGGCCGCCTGGGCCAGCTGCTTGAGACCTTCCTCGGAGGTGACCCGCTCGGCGGCGGCGTGACGTACGGCGGCGATGCCGTTGTCGCAGGCCTGGCGAATCAGGGCGGCCTCGTCATCGAGCCTGGCCAGGGCGGCGAGTCGCAGCTGCTGGTTATCGCCCTGGAGGGCGATCTCCTCGAGCATCGCCGCGTCGTCCAGGGACTCGACGATCTGCTGGCGGCGGCCAAGTTCGATGCCGCCCTGGCGACCGATCAGCAGCGCGATGAGCTGACGATCCAGCTCGCGTGATCCTTTACCCTCGACGCGCAGCTCCAGCAGTCGCTGTGGGTCGTCCAGGCGTCTCGCCGCGGCGAGACGGACGTCGGGCTCGGTGTCCTGGACCAGGGTCTCGAGGGCCTCGCGTTGGCTCTGGGGGTCGAGCCGTTCGGCGGCGTCGCGTCGGACCTGTGGATCGGGATGTCGCCAGCGTGGCGAGAAAAGGCGGCGGAGGAGTCCGGGCATGGGGCTTCCTGCAAAGAAATAAAGAAAGGTGGCGAAACGGCTTCACCATCTTGTTATTGCGCCAGGCTAAGCCGGGCGTCGAGATAGAAAGTTTATCTAAGCATGCGCGCCACCATCAGAAAAGGCCTCAGCGCAGGGCTGTGGCTGATTGGAGACACTGACAGGAGGACAATTGAGGCTTATGATCGGTTGCAGGACCGGGGGCTCTGACTTAGCTTGAGATCATCCCCCGACCAACACCCGACGTGGAGTTCGGCAATGAGCCTCAAAGTGGACAGGGACAGCATGGCGTTTACGTTCAAGGGTGGGATGCTGCCCATGACGGTGATGGAGCTTTCCAGTGCGGATCCCGAGGAAATTCGCGATCAGCTCGCGGGCAAGCTCTCGCAGTCGCCAGCCTTCTTTCAGCACACCCCGGTGGTGCTCAGCGTCGAGAAGCTCGACGAACCTCACCTGGCCCTGGAACGTATCTGTGCGGTGTGCCGGGCGCACAAGCTGCTGCCGGTAGCGGTGCGCGGTGGTGCCGATCCGGTCAAGCAGTCCGCCTGGGCGCTCGGACTTGGCTGGTTCCCCCCCCAGGATGCCGCCCGTGCGCGTACCCTGGAAAGCGTTCCGGTGCAGGAAGACGAAGACGTCACCGTGGTCGAGGAAGTGGAGGCTGACGCGCCTCATGGCGGACGTATCTTTCGTGGCACCGTGCGTTCCGGCCAGCAGATCACCGCTCCCGACGGCGACCTGACCGTGATCGGTGCGGTCAATGCCGGGGCCGAGGTACTGGCGGCGGGCAATGTCCACGTCTACGGTGCCCTCAGGGGGCGTGCCCTCGCTGGCATTCACGGCGACCACCAGGCAGGCATCTTCTGCCGTGAGCTGCATGCGGAGCTGTTGTCGGTGGCGGGCAACTACAAGCGTCTCGAAGATATCGACCCCCAGCTGCTCGGCTCCTCCGTCCAGGTCGTGCTGACGGACGATCAGTTGGGGATCACCGCGCTGAAGTGAGCCTTCAGCTGGGCTTGTAAGGAGCCTTCTGCTGGGCTTGTGAAGCGCCTTCAGCGGGGCATTGCCGCATCAGCGGGCGCTTTAGCGCGGGACAGCGATTTTTATAAGGCCGTGCCTGGTCACTGCGGTGACCACACAGGACCAACAACTTTACGACGACAGGATGCGACACTTGGCCAAGATCATCGTTGTGACCTCCGGTAAAGGCGGGGTCGGCAAGACAACCAGTGCGGCAGCCATTGCCACCGGGCTGGCACTCAGAGGCAACAAGACGGTAGTGATCGACTTCGATGTCGGTCTACGGAACCTCGACTTGATCATGGGCTGCGAGCGCCGTGTGGTCTACGACCTGGTCAACGTCATCCAGGGCGAGGCCGGGCTGAACCAGGCGCTAATCCGTGACAAGCGCGTGGACAACCTGCATATCCTTCCTGCCTCCCAGACTCGGGACAAGGATGCCTTGACCCAGGAGGGCGTCGAGAAGGTGCTGGACACCCTGACCAAGGACTTCGACTACATACTGTGCGATTCACCCGCCGGTATCGAACGTGGTGCCCAGCTGGCCATGTACTTCGCCGACGAGGCCATCGTGGTGACCAACCCCGAGGTGTCTTCGGTGCGTGACTCCGACCGTATCCTTGGGCTGTTGTCATCGAAGACCCGGCGGGCCGAGCAGGGCAAGGACCCGATCAAGGAGCACCTGCTGATCACCCGCTACAACCCCGGACGGGTCGACCAGGGAGATATGCTGAATCTCGAGGACATTCGCGAGATCCTGGCCATCAACCTGGTAGGTTTGATTCCCGAGTCCGAGGCCGTGCTGAGAGCCTCCAACCAGGGGGTCCCGGTCACCCACGACGACAGCAGTGACGCTGGCCAGGCCTATATGGATACGGTCAGCCGCCTGATCGGAGAGGAGGTGCCCTTGCGCTTCCACGAGTATCAGAAGAAAAGCCTGCTGAGCCGCATGTTCGGAGGAGGAGGTCGCCGGTGAAACTACTCGATTTCCTGAAGCGCGAACGCAAGAAGTCCGCGTCTGTCGCCAAGGAGCGGCTGCAGATCATCGTGGCGCACCAGCGTAGCCAGCGGGGACAGCCTGACTTCCTGCCGATGCTGGAGAAGGAGTTGCTTGAGGTCATCCGCCGCTATGTCGAGGTGGACGACGATGCCATCAATATGTCGCTGGACAGCGAGGACAACTGCTCGGTGCTCGAGCTCAACGTGACCCTGCCGCGCAGCAGTTGATGCAGCGTCTGGTGTTGCTTGAACGTCGTGATATCGTCGATGCCACATCGCCGATGCGATATCGACAATGCCAGCCATCAAGATGACGCCCCTTGGGCGTCTTTCGTGTATTTCCTTCCCGCGCCGGACTCGACCTGTGATCGTGCAGGCTGAGCCCGGCGTTGGCCTGTGCTAGGCTGACGGGCCTTTGACGTACGCGTGGAGACCGCAATCCCATGGCGCAGCCGAAAGCCGCTCCGCTGACCTTTCTGTGGCACGACTACGAGACCTTTGGTGCCGATCCTCGGCGCGATCGTCCCTCGCAGTTCGCGGCCATCCGTACCGACGCCGAGTTCAACGAGATTGGCGAGCCGGTGGAGCTGTTCTGCAAGCCCGCCGATGATGCCTTGCCGCACCCGATGGCCTGCCTGATCACCGGTATTACGCCCCAGCAGGCGAGGCGCAACGGTGTGCCCGAAGCCGAGTTCGCCGGCGCCATCGTCGACGAGATGAGCGTCGCCGGGACCTGTGCGGTGGGCTACAACAGCCTGCGCTTCGACGATGAGGTCAGTCGTCACCTGTTTTACCGCAACCTGATCGACCCCTATGCACGGGAGTGGCAGAACGGCAATTCGCGCTGGGATCTGATCGACGTGGTGCGCGCCTTCCACGCCTTGAGGCCAGAGGGCATCGAGTGGCCAAGGCGCGAGGACGGCAGTCCCAGCTTTCGCCTGGAAGACCTGACCGCGGCCAACGGTATCGAGCATGCCGGCGCCCACGACGCCCTGGCCGATGTACGCGCCACCATCGCCCTGGCGCGACTGTTGCGGGGCGCCAATGCCAACCTGTTCGACTACCTGCTGTCGCTCAGGGCCAAGCGTGAGGTGCGCAAACGCCTGGATACGACCCAGCGCAAGCCGGTGGTGCATATCTCCCGGCGCTATCCTGCCAGCCGTGCCTGCGGGTCTCTGGTGATGCCCCTGGCCGAACACCCGACCAATCCCAACGGCGTCATCGTCTACGACCTGTCGCTGGACCCTGCCGACATGCTCAGTCTCTCGGCCCAGGAGATTCGTGCTCGGGTATTCGTCAGCAATGACGACCTGGCCGAGGGCGAAAGCCGGATTCCGCTGAAGGTCGTGCACATCAACAAGTGTCCGGTGATCTTTCCGCCCAGTGCGCTCAAGGATGTGTCGGGGCCCCATCAGGGCGAGTATGGCGAGATCGTGGCGCGCATGGGGCTCGAGATGGACGCCTGTCGCGGTCACTACCAGCGGCTGGCCAAGGACCCCGATATCGTCGCCAAGGTGCAGGAGGTGTTCGCCGAGCCACCGCCGGAGCCGCCGAGGGATCCGGACCTGATGCTCTACTCCGGCGGGTTCTTCTCGCCTGCCGACCGCCAGCAGATGGAGCGCGTGCGTGCCATGGATCCCTGGGATCTGGTCGACGCCAGCTTTGCCTTCCAGGACCCGCGCCTGGAGGAGATGCTGTTTCGCTACCGCGCCCGCAGCTATCCGGACACCCTGACCGGCGAGGAGCAGGCGCGCTGGGAGACCTTCCGGTGGGAACGGATGAACGACTCGGCGCTGGCGAGCCTGACGCTAAAGGACTTCGCGCGTGAAATCGAACGTCTGAACCAGACCTCGCTGAGCGATCGCGAACGCCAGATCCTCGAGGAGATGGTGATGTTTGTGGAGTCGATCATGCCCGCCCAGGCGTTCGGCTAGGGGACCAGCCTGGCGCAGACGCACGGCGTCGCGCTGGCCGTGTCGGGCATCATCAATATGGCGCCATGAAGCAGGTGCCATGTATCAGGTGTGATGAAGCGGGTGAAACGACGGGGGTGAAACCACAAGGCCCGACCGGCGATGCCGGTCGGGCCTTGTCGTCACTGCTGTCGGCGGCGGCGTCGCCAGCCGGGCGGGATCGCCCCCAAGCAGGGGGCGATGGGGTGGGGCAGGGCCTTTTGGTAGAGCCCTGTCAGGGTTTGGCCGCCTGGGCGCTGGTGTCCGCCGGCGTCGGTGACAGCGCTTCTTCCTCGTCACCGGGCAGGGCTTCCAGGTCGCCTTTCAACGCCATGACGTCGCTGGGTGCGGCGCCCGGATCGAAGGTCACGTCCACCACGGCGGCGCCACCCAGACGCTGCCAGCTGTCCTTCAGGCTGGCGGCGTCGACCTCGAGCACCGCGGCGGCCAGCCGCTCACGCCTATCGAAGTCGGTGTCGCCGTAGGACAGCGCCTGCCACAGGCGGTTGGTGCGCTCCTCGAGGCCCGAATCACGCTGGGTAATCTCGTCGTGGACCGCCTGGCGATAGGTGGCCAGGGTGTCGTCATCCAGGCTGTCCAGACGCTCGGGCACACGGTCGAGGAAGTCGCTGACCCTGGCCTTGAGCTCGTCGCTCTGGGTGGAGGGAGACTGCACCAGCAGGCTGATGCCCGGAGCGTGCAGCAGCGGTGAGTAGCCTGCGCTGACGATGTACCCGAGCTGCTGTTCGGTGCGCAACTGCTGGTAGAAGGGGGTCTCGAGCAGCTTGCCGAGCACCGCGATGCGGGCCTGGGTGGCGATACCCTGGTCCGGCCCCTGCAGGTAGCGAATCAGCAGCGACTCGTCTCGGCTGGAGTCCGGCGTCAGGCTCGGCAGATCGACCGCCTTGAGTACCTGCAGGTCGGTGATGGCGTCCGCGCCAAGGCTGGGCTCAAGCGCCGCGATGGCCTGCTCGGCCTCGTCGCGTGCCAGCGACTCTTCCAGGTTGCCGACCACCAGCGCCTGCAGGTGCAGCTCGTCGAGGAAGCGCTCGCGGAAGTCGCGCAGGTCCTGGGGCTCGAGGTCGGACAGCGCCTCCAGCAGTACCTGGGGGGACCACTGGGGCCGAATCAGCGCCTCGGACAGGGTGCGTTGACCCTGGTGATAGAGCGGATTGCGTGGTGCATTCCCCCATTGCTTTTCCAGGCCGTAGCGTACTCGGGCGACGCTTGCGTCGAGGATCTCACCCTGCTTGAGCTGGTCGATCACCTCCCGTATCACCCTGTCCTGGCGGTCACGCCAGCCGGTGAAGGACAGCGTCATGCCACGCGAGTGGGCATAGGCTTCATACTTCTGTCCCGCCAGGCGCGCGGCGTAGAGCTTCTCGTTGAGGCTGTCGTTGAGCCAGCCGGCCAGCAGTTGTGTCAGCACGGCCTGGCGCGGGGACTGGCTGGCGCCAGGGTGCTGCAGGCTGAAGCGCCAGGAGGCCTTGGGCGTATCGTACTCGGCATCGGCCTTGTACCAGGCGTCGGCCTCGGGGGTGTCGATCAGCAGCGAGGGACGCTCGTCGTGGGCCTCAAGCAGCGCCAGGTCCTCGGCGATAAAGGGATTGGGCTCGGGCAGCGCCAGCCCCGCCAGGGGGTCGGCTGCGGTATCGGCCAATGGCGTCTCCTGCCAGGCGGTGTCGTAGTAGCGGCTGCGTTGGTCGCCTTCGACCTCGGGGCCGGTGTACAGGCGGATCATGTTGTCGGGGCGCAGCGCATCGAGCCAGCGACGTACTTCCTCTGCGTCGAGCCCGTCCATGCGGTAGCCGGCGCGGTTGACGTCCTCGAGCGGGTAGTGGGTCAGGCTCATGGACAGGCGCATGGCCTCGTCCAGGGCGTTACCGTGCTGCTGGAACTGGAACGCCTGCTCGGACAGGCTGGCCTGCTCGTCGTAGCGTTCCTCGCTGATGCCCTGTTGGCGAATCTGCTCGATGGTGGCAAACAGGCTGGCCTGGATGCGCTCGAGATGCTCGCGCCCCTCAGGGGTCAGGCTGACATCCACGGCCAGCAGTGCATGGCGGCCGTCACCGCGGGTGACGCCGGCGGACAGGCCGTCGGCCCAGCCGGCCTCGCGCAGGCGGCTCAACAGGCTGCCGGGCCCCTCATGACCGATCAGGTTGGCGATGTAGCTGGCCGGCTTGTGGCGATAGCTGAGCACGGGGTCGGGCACCGGGAACAGAAAGCTGACGCGGCGAGCGTCGCGCAGCGACTGGGCCTCGGCGGCCAGCGGCAGGCGTGAGCGATCCACCAGTGGGGTGTCGATGACGGGTGCCTCGAGGCCGCGATCGGGCACCTCGGCGAAACGTTCGACCACCAGTGTCTGCAGTTGATCCAGCGGCATCGGCGCCACCACCGCCAGATGCATGACGTTGGCACCGTAGTGGTTGTCGTAGAAGTTCATGACCCGCTCGCGCAGGCTGGGCTCCCCTTCGGGCCGCTCGGCCAGGGTCTCCTTGCTGCCCACCGAGAAACCCACGGTGGGGTTGGCCGGATTGAGCAGGGCGTCGAGGACCTCGTTCTCGCGGCGTGCGTCATCGCGCAGGCGCGCCTGATATTCGGAGTGCACCACGTTGCGCTCGCTGCCCAGGCGGTCGGCGTTGAACAGCGGGTCGATGAAGAACCGACTGAAGCGATCCAGAGCGCCTTCGAAGGCCTCGGGCTCCACATCGAAGAAGTAGTTGGTGTCCAGCGAGGCGGTGAAGGCGTTGTGGCGCCCGCCGTGGCGGCTGATGTAGCCCTGGTAGGCGTCGGGCTCGGGGTAGGCCTCGGTGCCCAGAAACAGCATATGTTCGAGCAGGTGGGCGAGCCCCTGCAGGTCATCGGGATCCTGGGCGCTGCCCACCGACACATTGAGTGAAGCCGCCGCCTTGTCGGCCTCAGGATCGCTGACCAGCAGGACGTCGAGGCCGTTGTCCAGGGTCAGTACGCGATAGTCGCGGTCATCGTGGGGGCTGACGATCGGCGTCGTGGCGGTGGCCACGTCGGCGTCGGCCTGAGCCGTGACCGGTTGCTCGCTTGTAGCGGCCGGGGCCGCGGAAGCCTGAGCCAGCGGTAGCCACAGGCCGATCAGGGTGGCGACGAGGGCGCTGGCGCCGCGTCGTGTGAGGGTCGAAGCCATCACGTCTCCTTGGAAGTCTGGCGCCACATCTTGCCGATGGGGTGGGCACAGGATGGGTCTTGCTCTTGAGGATTGTTCACTCGTCTTGATACCGGAAAAGCGCCCAACAGTTCCCCGGGAGGGGGGCTCAACAGTGACTTGAGGTCCTCGGGATCACTCTGCGGGTCCAGCCAGGCCCTCGCTTGACCGGGGGCTATGACCGCTGGTAGACGGTCGGTCAGGGGGGCTAGAAAGCCAGGGCTAGGTACCGTGATCAAGGCGAAGGAGTCGTTATAGTCGGTAAGGGTGGTGTGAAACCTACACCATAGTCCGGCCAGCAGCATCGGCCCGCGGTCTGCCCGGGTGATCAGGAAGGGCTGCTTGTAGTTCGGACGCGGCTGCCAGGCGTAGGCGCCGGCTACCGGCACCAGGCAGCGCCGCGCGCGGAAGGCGTCACGGAACATCGGGCGCGAGTCGAGGCTTTCGGCGCGGGCGCAGTGGGGGGCGTGATCGAGCACCTGCAACCAGGGCGGTGTCAGGCCCCAGAAACCGATCCCCAGGGTAGGGCGTCCAGCTTCCAGGCGGATGATCGACAGTGGACGGCGCGGGGCCATGTTGACGCCGCTGATGGCCTGGGCCGGAGCATCGAGGTCGTCGAGGGCGGTCTCGATGGCGCGGGCGGGAATATAGAGACGGCCGGTCATGGGGGCTCCTGCGATCTGGAGGGCCAGCGTACCCAAGCTCCCGGTGACAGGAAAGCCTTGAGCCCGTTGTTGCGGCGAAGGGGGCATAATGAGCGGTCGAAAACAGTGTTCGATTAATGTATGCTGAACGATACCGCTGAACCTGAAGCCGCCGATGTCCGGCCGCGAGAGAGAAGAGCGATGGCGCGTCCAAGACAGCATGCCCCCGAGGAGCTTCACGCCCAGGTGATGGCCGCCTGCGATGCCTGGCTGGCTGAGCAGCCGGTGCATGCCCTGTCGCTGCGCTCGTTGGCCCGGGAGGTGGGCTGTGCGCCGAGCACCCTGCTGAAACTCTACGGCAGCTTCAACAACCTGCTGCAGCACGTCAACCTGGAAAGCCTCGGTCGGCTGCGCACGGTGATGGAGCCCCTGCTGGTGGACACCACCGAGCCTGAGGCCCGGCTGCGTGCCCTGGCCCAGGGGTACTGGAAGTTCGCCCGCGAAGACGCCCATCGCTGGCAGCTGATGTTCGACTATCCGCTGGCCCAGGAAGGCGAGCTCGATCAGCGCCAGACCGATATGATCGGCGCGCTGTTTGCCCGGGTCGAGGGGACCCTGACCGAGTATCAGCCGGATCTCGAATCGCTCGAGGCGCAGCGCCTGGCGCGAACCCTGTGGGGTAGCGTTCATGGCCTGGTGCAGCTGGGGCTCAATGACCGTCTTGGCTATTCCCAGGGCGGCGCCTTCGAGGTCGAGGAGCTGCTCGATCAACTGCTGTCGACCACCCTCGCCGGACTCAAGCAGATAGGCCGTGACCAGAGGGGCGATAGACAGGTGAACGACACGCCGTGATCGACGTACTCGTCTGGGGCCTTGTCGGCCTGCTTGCCTGCATCGCTGCCTGGCGCTTCTATCGCGCCCCGGCGGTGTATATCCGACGTTTCGTGTTTGCCTTTATCCATGTGTTGTACCGACTTCGCTTCCAGGGGCGTCGCTTCGTGCCCCCGCGCGGGCCGGCGCTGGTGGTGTGCAATCATGTCAGCTTCATGGATGCACTGGTGATGGGCGGCGGCAGCCCCAGGCCGCTGCGCTTCTTGATGGATCGTCCGATCTACGAGTCGAAGCGCCTCAACTGGCTGTTTCGCATGGTCGGGGCGATACCCGTGGAGTCGGATCGTCGTGACCCGGGCAATGTGCGTCGCGCCCTGGAAGAAGTCAGCCGCGCCTTGAGAAACGGCGACGTGGTGATGCTGTTCCCGGAAGGGCGGCTGACGTCGGATGGTGAGGTCAAGACCTTCCGCCGGGGCCTCGACCTGATCCTGTCGAGGGATCCGGTGCCGGTGATTCCTGCCGCGCTGTCGGGCCTGTGGGGCTCGTGGACGTCCAATCGTCACGGCAAGGCCCTGGCCCATTTCCCCAGGCGCTGCCGCGCCCGGGTGGCGCTCTACTTCGACGAGCCGGTGCCGCCGGGGCAAGCCACCCGTCAGTCGCTGGAGGCCCGGGTGCGCGAACTCAAGGCCGAAGCCGATCGCTGGGTCGAGACCGGCCAGCCCTGAGGCAGCCGCCGCCGGGGTGCGCAGGCTCCGACAGAGGGAAGGTCGGGTTAGGGAAGGGATAACGCAGAAAGGGACGGCCTCGGCCGTCCCTTTCTCGTTAGTGCTTTGCTTGTCAGTGCTTTGCTGGCAAGTACTCTGCCTGCTGGGGCCTTGCCCGCCGGTTCCTTCCCTGCATGTCGCGTCGCGACTGACGTCCCTCTGGTCCTTGCGGTGGTCAGTCGCCCGCGTCGGATTCTGCCAGGACGCGGCGAGTGCCAGGCCAGCAGCTGACCGAGGTGATCAGGTTGTCGCGCATCTCGAGGATTTCCATGCGGATGTTGCTGATCTGCAGACAGGCCGGGCCGTCGGGGAAGGACTCGAGGTGTTCCAGTATCACCCCGTTCAGCGTCTTGGGGCCGTCGGTGGGCAAGTGCCAGCCCAGCGACTTGTTGATATCACGGATATTGGCGGTGCCGTCGATCACGTGGCTGCCATCGCTCTGGGGCAGCATGTCCTGTTCCTGGCCGGCCACGTCGGTGGTGAATTCACCGACGATCTCCTCGAGGATGTCCTCCAGGGTCACCAGACCCTCCACGTCGCCGTACTCGTCCACCACGATACCAATCCGGCGCTTCTGCTTCTGAAAGTTCAACAGCTGGGTGTGCAGCGGCGTCGATTCGGGAATGAAGTAGGGCTCCCGCGCTTCCTGCACGATGGCCGCCTTGGTCACCTCGCCTCTGGACAGGAAGCGGGCGGCATTGCGCAGGTGCAGCATGCCGATGATGCTGTTGATGTCGCCCTTGAATACCGGCAGCCGGGTGTGCTGGCTGGTGCGGATCTGGGTCAGGATATCCTCGAGACTGTCGTCGAGATCGATGCCGACCACCTCATGGCGCGGCACCATGATGTCGTTCACGGTGACATTCTCGAGATCCAGAATCGACAGCAGCATGGCCTGGTGGCGATGGGGGATCAGGGTGCCGGCCTCGTGGACCACGGTGCGCAGCTCGTCGCGGGTGAGATTGTCACCATTGCCGTCGATATTCTTGACGCCAAGCAGCCTGAGCAGGCCGTTGGAGATCACGTTGACCACCCACACCAGCGGATATAGCAGCTTGAGCAGCGGCTCCAGAATCATCGAGGCCGGGTAGGCGATGCGCTCCGGCTTCACCGCCGCGAAGGTCTTGGGGGTAACCTCGGCGAAGATCAGCACCACGATGGTCAGGATCGCCGTGGAGATGGCGGGGCCGCTGACATCGCCAAAGAAGTGGATGGCGATGATGGTGGCGATGGAGGCCGCCAGGTTGTTGACGAAGTTGTTGCCGATCAGGATGACGCCGATCAGCCGGTCGGGACGCGCGAGCAAGCGCATCACGCGCTTGGCGTTGCGCTGTCCGCTGTTGGCCTGGTGGCTCAACCGATAGCGGTTGATCGACATCATGCCGGTCTCGGAACTGGAGAAGAAGCCCGATAGGGCAATCAGCAGAAAGAGCAGGCCGAACAGCAGGCCCACCGGAAAGTCGTCGTTCAAGACGTGAAATCCTTGGTCGCGGGTAGGGGTCGAGTTGTAGGGGGTCGGGCCGGGAGTGTCAAGGAGACCTCCTGTCTAGCTGTGCGCTAACAGCACCTCAAGGACAAACTTGCTACCAAAGTAGGCCAGAAGCAGTGCGATATAGCCTCCCAGGGTCCAGCGCACCGCCCGCATGCCTCGCCACCCAAGGCGGTAGTGACACAGCAGCAGTACCGCGAACACCAGCCAGGCCAGCAGCGACAGCACCGTCTTGTGGACCAGGTGCTGGGCGAACATGTTGTCGAGGAACACGAACCCGCTGGCGATGGCCAGCGTAAGCAGGGCCATGCCCACCCAGATCATCTCGAACAGCACCCGCTCCATGGTGGTCAGCGGCGGCAGTGCCTGTACCACGCCGCGAATCCGGTGATGCTTGAGGGCCTTGTTCTGGACGCCTACCAGTATCGCCTGCAGCGAGGCGATGGCCAGCACCGCGAAGGCCAGGGCGGAGCTGACGGCGTGGAAGGCGATGCCGGGGGTCATGCCGTTTGCGCTGGTGGGGGTCGGTAGTTCGGTACCGAGCAGCAGCACCACGCCGGCAAAGGGGAACAGCACGGCGGCGATATTGAGCACCGGTTTGAACAGGCTGGCGCCCAGCAGCACCACCACCGCCAGGGCGGTGACCAGCACCGCGCTGGTGGACAGTCCTGGCAGCATCGAGCCCTCGAGGGCAAGCAGGCCGCCGGCGACGACCAGGTGGAGAGCCGCCGCCAGGGTGCCGAAGCCACGCACCAGTAGATCGCGCGGAGGAACCCGGCGAATCAGGGTCAGCCCTTGCCAGGAGGCAGCCGCCAGATAGAAGACAAAGGCCAGTAGAGCCAGAGGTAACGCCTGCATGCTGTGCTGTCCGTGCGCCTTGCCGGCGCCTTTGAAGATAGGGATCCTGGGTCCGGGGAATGCCTTCCCCTCGACACCGACTATACCGGATAGCGCCTCGGCTGACAGCCAGCGGGCGGCCTTCTTCGGCTGTCTTGCCGGCAACTGCATGGAGAGTCCGCGCCACAAGGCGTATAATTTGCGCCATCGTCAAGGCCGCGCACCGGCGGCCGTCTCAAGGGGCGTCTCGACAAGGGCGCCTTGAGGCCATCGCATTTGGAGAGGCCCATGTTTCAGAACCTGAGCGAGCGTCTGTCCCAGACGCTGAAGTCGATCAAGGGTCAGGCACGCCTGACCGACGACAACATCAAGGACACCCTGCGCGAGGTGCGCAAGGCGCTGCTCGAGGCGGACGTTGCCCTGCCGGTGGTCAAGGCGTTCATCGAGCGAGTGCGCGAACGTGCCGTGGGCCAGGAGGTCTCCCGCAGCCTGTCGCCGGGCCAGCAGTTCATCAAGATTGTCCAGCAGGAGCTGGAAGTCACCATGGGCGAGGCCAACGAAGGGCTGTCGCTCAAGGGCACGCCCTCCGTGGTGCTGATGGCCGGCCTGCAGGGTGCGGGCAAGACCACCTCGGTGGCCAAGCTGGGCAAGTATCTGCGCGAGCGCGAAAAGAAGAAGGTGCTGGTGGTTTCCACCGACGTCTACCGCCCCGCCGCCATCGACCAGCTCGAGACCCTGGCCAAGGAGGTCGAGGTCGACTTCTTCCCGTCGCGCTCGGATCAGGCCCCGGTGGACATCGCCACGGCGGCGCTGAAACACGCCAAGATCCAGTTCCATGACGTGGTGCTGGTCGATACCGCGGGTCGCCTGGCCATCGACGAAGCGATGATGCAGGAGATCCAGGGGCTGCATCAGGCCATCGAGCCCTCCGAAACGCTGTTTGTGGTCGACTCCATGACCGGCCAGGATGCGGCCAACACCGCCCGCGCCTTCGCCGATGCCCTGCCGCTGACCGGGGTGGTGCTGACCAAGGCCGACGGTGATGCCCGTGGCGGTGCCGCCCTGTCGGTGCGTCACGTCACCGGTCGTCCGATCAAGTTCATGGGTGTCGGCGAGAAGGTCGATGCCCTCGAGCCCTTCCATCCGGATCGTGTGGCCTCGCGCATCCTCGGCATGGGCGACGTGCTGTCGCTGATCGAGGAAGCCGAGCGTACCGTCGACAAGGGCAAGGCCGAACAGCTCGCCAAGAAGGTCAAGAAAGGCCAGGGCTTCGATCTCGAGGACTTCCGCGAACAGCTCCAGCAGCTCAAGAAGATGGGCGGCATGAGCGGCCTGATGGGCAAGCTGCCGGGCATGGGGCAGATGGCCGAGATGGCCCAGGGGCCTGGGCCCGAAAAGGAGCTTGGCAAGCTCGAGGCGCTGATCAACTCGATGACGCCGAAGGAGCGCCGTAATCCGGACATCATCAACGGCTCGCGCAAGCGCCGTATCGCCGCCGGTGCCGGCCTGCAGGTGCCGGACCTCAATCGTCTGCTCAAGCAGCACAAGCAGATGCAGAAGATGATGAAGAAGGCCGGTAAGAAAGGCGGCATGCAGAAGATGATGAGGGGCATGTCCGGCATGATGGGCGGAGGTGGCCCTGGCGGCCCCGGTGGCATGGGCGGCATGGGTGGCCCCGGCGGCATGCCCTGGCGCTGAGTCAGTTTTTTTCGCTGATGCTGTTTTTAATGCCAAGCGCCGAAGCGTGATGAAGATGCAATACGCTGGGCCCGCCACTCCCGGCCCTGGCACCGCTGGTGCGCCGCTCGTCAAGGGATGAGCGGCAAAAAAGGTTCCCTTGGGGGGTGGTTTTCCGTAGAATACTGCCTCTTCACTCGAGGACCGCGCCTGGCGCGGCCCTCGTCGTGAGCGAAACACCGGTGGCTGGCCTGGCCGTCGCCGTTATCTGAAATCCCAACCGAAGGACAGTCAACGTATGGTTACCATTCGTCTGGCACGTGGTGGCGCCAAGAAGCGTCCCTTCTACCACCTCGCCGTGACCGATTCCCGCAACGCCCGCGACGGCCGCTTCATCGAGCGTCTGGGCTTCTTCAACCCGGTGGCCCGTGGCCAGGAAGAGCGTCTGCGCATCGACCTCGACCGCATCGCCCACTGGCAGTCCCACGGCGCGCAGCTGTCTGACCGCGTCGCCGAGCTGGTCAAGGAAGCTCGCAAGCAGGCCTGAGGCGCAAGCCTTGCCTGTGAATGTCCCGGTGTGAAAGAGGTTTGACCCAGATGGCATCGCCACAACGCCCTAGCGCGCAGCGCCAAGCGCAAGACGATCGCCACAGCGACGATTACGTCGTGCTGGGCAAGCTGACCAGTCCTTACGGCATCAAGGGCTGGCTGAAGGTGTATTCCTACACCTCACCCATGGAAGGCATTCTCGACTATGCCGAATGGGTGGTCCGTCACGACGGACAGATTTCGCGCCACCGCCTCAAGCAGGGGCGCAAGCAGGGACAGGGCCTGGTCGCCCAACTGGACGGTGTCGATGACCGTGACCGCGCCGAGAGTCTGGCCGGAGCGGACATCCTGCTGGCCAAGCAAGACCTGCCCGAACTCGACAGTGAAGAGTACTACTGGCACCAGCTGGAAGGCCTCAGGGTCGTCACGCTGGAAGGGGTGTCTCTGGGACGCCTGGCCTACCTGTTCGAGACCGGTGCCAACGACGTCATGGTCGTGAAGGGCGGCGACGCCCCGGACGATCGCGAACGTCTGCTTCCCTACCTGCCCGATGACGTGGTCAAGCGCGTCGATCTCGAGGCAGGAGAGATGCTGGTCGACTGGGACCCGGAGTTTTGAGCGCAGTGCGTTCGAAAACCGCGTCGACAGGAGATCGATAACGTGTGGATAGGGGTGGTGTCACTGTTTCCGGAAATGTTCGAGGCGATTACTCGCCACGGCGTGACCGGCAGGGCCGTCGACAAGGGCCAGGTGACGCTGGAGTTCTGGAACCCCCGGGACTACGCCACCGACCGCCATCGCACCGTGGATGATCGCCCCTATGGCGGTGGTCCCGGCATGCTGATGAAGGTCGACACCCTGAGAAGTGCCATCCACGACGCCCGCAGCCGAGCCCAGGCGGCCACCGGCGAGCGTCCCAAGGTGATCTACCTGTCGCCCCAGGGGCGCAGACTGGATCAGCAGGGCGCGCGGGAACTGGCGTCTGGACCGCCCCTGGTGGTGGTGGCGGGGCGTTACGAAGGCATCGATGAACGCGTGGTCGAAGCGGACATCGATGAGGAGTGGTCGATCGGCGACTATGTCCTGAGCGGGGGAGAGCTGCCCGCCATGGTGCTGATCGATACGGCGGCAAGGCTGGTGCCCGGTGTACTGGGGCATCAGGATTCCGCGGTCGAGGACTCCTTCAACGACGGTCTGCTGGACTGTCCGCACTATACGCGCCCGGAGGAAATCGACGGTCGCAAGGTGCCGGACGTACTGCTCAGCGGTCACCACGGACAGATCCGTCAGTGGCGGATGAAACAGTCCCTGGGGCGTACCTGGCAACGGCGGCCCGACCTGCTCGAGGGCAGGCAGCTGTCGAAGGAGCAGAAGCGGCTGTTGAACGAGTTCATCGACGAACACGCCGACAAGGCGGAGGTGCAGGACGAACGTCGGGATTCCGACGAGGCGGCCAGTCGCCGCTGACGGACCTGCGTCATCAATGACCCGCGCGCTCGAGCTTCGAGGGCCGGGATCACGATCCATCGGCACCCACGACCGATCGATGGATCACAACGATTTCAGGAGTGAGTCAAATGAGCAGCAAGAACAAGGTGATCCAGGCGCTCGAAGCCGAGCAGATGAGCAAGCAGGTGCCGGACTTTGCACCGGGCGACACCATCGTCGTTCAGGTCAAGGTCAAGGAAGGCAACCGCGAGCGTCTCCAGGCCTTCGAAGGCGTGGTCATCGGCAAGCGTAACCGCGGTCTGAACTCCGCTTTCACCGTGCGCAAGATCTCCCACGGCGTCGGCGTCGAGCGTACCTTCCAGACCTACAGCCCGCTGGTCGACTCCATCAGCGTCAAGCGTCGCGGTGACGTGCGCCAGGCCAAGCTGTACTACCTCCGTGAGCGTAGCGGCAAGTCTGCGCGCATCAAGGAAAAGCTGGCCTAAGACGCGTAAGCGTCTGCCAGTCCGAGGGAGGCCCCGCCTCCCTCGCCCGACACCCCGTCACCACCTTCGTGGGGCGGGGTGTCGGTGCATTGGGGGCCTTCTCGTGCTTCACCAGTGCCCTCGATGGCCAGCCCCACAGCCCAGGAGGTGTTGCTTGAGCGCCGGCGATCGTCAGACAATCGACCGCTTCCTCGACCAGCTATGGCTCGAGCAGGGCGTCAGCGACCATACCCTGAGCGCCTATCGCCACGATCTGGAGGCCTGGGCCAAGTGGCTTGCTGATCAGTCGTGCGTGTTGCTCACGCCGGGTGAGCGGACCTTGCCGGACTGGCTGGACTCGCGTCGCGAGCAGGGCTACAAGCTCACCAGCAATGCCCGGCTGCTGTCGAGTCTCAGGCGCTTCTACCGCTGGGCCCTGGCCGAAGGGATGATCGAAGCGGATCCGCTGGCCCGGGTGCGCCTGCCGCGGGTGCGGCCATCGTTGCCGGACACCCTGGACGAGGACGAGGTCGAGCGCCTGCTGAATGCGCCGGACCTGTCCACCGCCCTGGGACTGCGCGATCGCGCCATGCTCGAGGTGCTGTACGGCGCAGGGCTTCGCGTCAGCGAACTGGTCGGTCTGACCACCGATGCGGTCAATCTGCGCCAGGGCGTGGTGCGGGTGCGCGGCAAGGGGCAGAAGGACCGTCTGGTGCCGCTGGGCGAGGAAGCCGGCCACTGGCTCGAGCGCTACCTGCGCCAGGGGCGTAGCGAGCTGATGAGCGATATCCAGCGTCCGGCGCTGTTCCCCGGACGGGGCGACGGCGCCATGACCCGCCAGACCTTCTGGCACCGAATCAAGCACTACGCCAGTGTGGCACGCATCGATCGTCCGCTGTCGCCACACACCCTGAGGCACGCCTTTGCCACCCATCTGTTGAATCATGGGGCCAATCTGCGTGTCGTACAGATGCTGCTGGGGCACTCGGACCTGTCGACGACCCAGATCTACACCCATGTGGCGCAGGCGCGACTGGAAGCCCTGCACGCCGACCATCATCCTCGAGGCTGACCCATGAAACGCCCTCTGTTCGTGCTTTCCCTGCCCGCTCTGCTCACCGCTGCCCTGTGGACCAGCGGTGCGCTGGCGGCCCCTCCCGCCGCGCTCAATGAGCTTGAGGTGAACGGCCAGAAGATGCCGGTGAGTCAGGTGCTGGATACCCCCATGGACGGCATCTACGAGGTGCGTCTGGAGACCGGGGAGTCCTTTTACACCAACGAGAGCGGCAGCCACTTCCTGGTGGGGGATCTGTACCAGAACGCCGAGGACGGCCTGGTCAACCTGTCCGAGCAGAGCCGCAACGCCAGCCGCGCCAGCCGCGTGGCGGCCATCGACGAGTCCGAGCAGATCGTCTATCGCGGGGTCGATGAGCCCAAGGCCACCATCCACGTCTTCACCGATACCACCTGTCCTTATTGCCGCAAGTTGCACGAGGAAGTGCCGCGCCTCAACGAGCTGGGCATCCAGGTCAACTACCTGGCCTTCCCGCGTGGCGGCATGCAGAGCGAAGGCGCCCGCCAGCTCGAACAGGTGTGGTGCGCCGACAATACCAGCGAGGCGATGACCGCCGCCAAGAGTGGAGAGGTTCCGAGCGGCGCCACAAGCTGCGACAATCCGGTGGAGCGGCAGTATCATCTGGGGCTGGAGCTGGGCGTGCAGGGCACGCCGGCGATCATCCTGCCCGACGGCACCATGGTCCCGGGCTATGTGCCCGCCGAACGGCTGGCCGAACGCCTCGGTATCGACGGCTAAGCCCGTCCGACAACACAATCGAGAAGGCCCGAGCCAGACTCGGGCCTCGCCAAATCGCTGACACAGCCGTTGCTTGCGGCGACGGTCGAGAAGGGAGAATGACATTGAAACCGGTGAGAGTGGGAATCTGTGGGCTGGGTACCGTCGGTGGCGGCACCTTCAATGTACTGACGCGCAACGCCGACGAGATCGCTCGGCGTGCCGGTCGCCCGCTGGTGATCGAGCAGGTCGCCCATCGCAGCATCAATCCCGCCTGTGACCTTACCGGTATTCGTACCACCAAGGACGTCTTCGAGGTGGCGACCAACCCCGATATCGACGTGGTGGTGGAGCTGATCGGCGGCTACGACGTGGCCCGCGAGCTGGTGATGATGGCCATCGAGAATGGCAAGCACGTGGTCACCGCCAACAAGGCGCTGATCGCGGTGCACGGCAACGAGATCTTCAAGGCGGCCCATGAAAAGGGCGTGATCGTGGCCTTCGAGGCCGCCGTGGCCGGCGGTATCCCGGTAATCAAGTCGCTGCGCGAGGGCCTGGGTGCCAACCGCATCAGCTGGGTGGCGGGTATCATCAACGGTACCGGCAACTACATCCTGACCCATATGCGCGACGAGGGCCGGGCGTTCGAGGACGTGCTCGCCGAGGCCCAGGCGCTGGGCTACGCCGAGGCCGATCCGACCTTCGACGTGGAAGGCATCGACGCCGCCCACAAGCTGACCATCCTGGCGTCCATCGCCTACGGTGTGCCGCTGCAGTTCGAGAAGGCCTACACCGAGGGTATCTCTCGGGTCACCGCCGAGGACGTCGAGCAGGCCGACAACCTGGGCTACATCATCAAGCACCTGGGCATCTCCAAGCGCACCGGTGACGGCCTCGAACTGCGCGTCCATCCGACGCTGATTCCCAAGGAGCGGCTCCTGGCCAGCGTCCACGGGGTCAAGAACGCCATCGCCGTGATGGGTGACGCCGTCGGTCCGACCCTCTACTACGGTGCCGGCGCCGGTGACGAGCCCACCGCCTCGGCGGTGGTCGCCGACCTGCTCGACGTGGCCCGCGACATCTCCACCGAGCACCGCTATCGCACGCCTTATCTGGCCTTCTGCGGCGTCACCGATGACTGTGACGAGCTGCCGATCATGCCCATGGAAGACATCACCACGGCCTACTACCTGCGCCTGCTGGCGGTGGACCGCCCCGGCGTGCTGGCGCGGGTGGCGACCATCCTCTCCGAGGAGGGTATCTCCATCGAGGCGCTGATCCAGAAGGAGGCCACCGAGGGCGAACTGGTGCCGATCATCCTGCTGACCCACCGTACCCTCGAGAAGCACATGAACGAGGCCATTCGCCGCATCGAGTCTCTGGCCGACATCGCCGGCTCGGTGACCCGCATTCGCGTCGAGAGCCTCGACGAGCAGGACTGATGATGCCTGCGGGAGCGGGCCCAGGCTCGCTTTCGCGGGCGCTTCGCTGGAATCTCAGGCCGCGCCCCGGGCGGCGGCAAGGAATCACAAGATGCGCTATATCAGCACCCGCGGGCAGGCGCCCGCGCTGTCCTTCGAAGAAGTCGTCCTTACCGGCATGGCCGCCGACGGTGGCCTCTACGTTCCCGAGGACTTCCCTCACCTGAGCGCCGACGACCTGGCCGACATGGCCGGGCTGTCCTACGCCGAGATCGCCTTTCGGGTGATGAAGCCCTTCGTCGGCGGCGAGATCGACGACGACACCTTCCGTGGCCTGGTCAAGGACGCCTACGCGACCTTCAGCCACGACGCCGTGGTGCCGCTCAATCAGCTCGACGCCAACCACTTCCTGCTCGAGCTGTTCCACGGTCCGACCCTGGCGTTCAAGGACGTGGCCCTGCAGCTGCTCGGACGTATCCTCGATCACTTCCTCAAGAAGCGTGGCGAGCGTGCGGTGATCATGGGCGCCACGTCCGGCGACACCGGCTCGGCGGCGATCGAGGGCTGTCGTCACTGTGACAACCTCGACATCTTTATCCTGCACCCCCACAACCGGGTGTCCGAGGTACAGCGCCGGCAGATGACCACGGTGCTGGCCGACAACGTCTTCAACGTCGCCATCGAAGGCAACTTCGACGACGCCCAGGCCATGGTAAAGGCCAGCTTCGCCGACCAGAGCTTCCTCGATGGGGCTCGGCTGGTGGCGGTGAACTCGATCAACTGGGCGCGGATCATGGCCCAGGTGGTCTACTACGTAGCCTCCGCTGTGGCGGTGGGCGCGCCCCAGCGTCAGGTCAGCTTCTGCGTGCCCTCGGCCAACTTCGGCAACGTCTTCGCCGGCTACGTGGCCTACCGCATGGGGCTGCCGGTGAAGCAGTTCATCGTCGCCACCAACGCCAACGACATCCTCCATCGCACCCTGGCCGACAACGACTTCTCCAAGCAGGAGCTGCTGGCCACCCTGGCGCCGTCCATGGACATCGTGGTGTCGTCCAACTTCGAGCGACTGCTGTTCGAGGCCTACGACCGCGACGGCGGCGCCGTGGACGAGCTGCTCGGGCGCTTCCAGAACGAGCCGACGGTGCTGGCCGAAGCCCCGCTGGGCCGGCTGCGCGAGGTCTTCTCGAGCCACAGCGTGGATGACGACACCATCCTCGAGGTGATCCGCGAGGCCCACCACCGCACCCAGGAGATCCTCGATCCCCACACCGCTACCGGCTATCGTGCCGCCGAGCGCGAGCGCAGGGACGCCTCTACGCCGATGATCACCCTGGCCACCGCCCACCCGGCCAAGTTTGCCGAGGCGGTGGTCAAGGCCGGCTTCCCGGGTGTGCCGTTGCCGCCACATATGGACGATCTGCTCGAGCGCGAGGAACGCTACGAGGTGCTGCCGGCTAGACTCGAAGCGGTACAAGCCTTCGTCGCCGAACATCGTCGTCGCTGAGGCCTTCGGGATGGGGCCGAGCGCCTTGCGGCGTTCGGCTCGGTTTAGTGCCAATCGGTTCTTATCCATCGGTTTTTGCCAAGGGTGCCCGCTGCCGGGCATCCCGACAGGGAGACTTCCATGAAGCTGTGGGGACGCAACAACTCGGTCAACGTCAAGAAGCCCGTCTGGTGTGCCATCGAGCTGGGGATCGACCTCGAACGGGTCGATCTGGGAGGGCCCTTCGGTGGGCTCGATACGCCGGAATTCCTGGCCAAGAATCCCAACGGCCTGATTCCCTGTCTCGAGGACGGAGACCTGGTGCTGTGGGAATCCCACACCATCGTCCGCTATCTGGCCGATGTGCACGGTGACGGTCGGCTCGCGACCGACTCTGCCGGCGCCAGGGCGCGCTGCAGCATGTGGATGGACTGGGCGCTTGGCAGTCTGGCGGGCCCCTATCGGGATCTGATCATGAACCTGGTGCGCGGCACCCCCGAGACCCGCGACGATGCGGCCATCGAGCGTGGCCTGGCCGGGTTCGAGAAGAGCCTGCGTATCGCCGACGGTGCGCTGGCTCGCCAGCCCTGGCTGTCCGGCGAGGAATTCGGCATCGGTGATATTCCGCTGGGGGCCTACGTCTACCTGTGGTTCGCCCTGGATATCGAGCGCCCGAGCCTGCCGAACCTCGAGGCCTGGTACGAGAAGCTGACCCAGCGCAGCGCCTATCGCGAACACGTGATGCTGCCGATCAGTTAAGTCGATCCAGCTGCGTTGGACGCGCCGGTATCGCGTCGGCGCAGGTGGCGGTCAGCACGCCATCTGCGCCGACCTTCTCGGTTCCCGTCACCCTCCTGCGCCACCCTCGCTTCAACCTTCCAGAGAATCCGATGTCCCACTCTTCTCCGGCAAATGCCGGCTCGAGCGAGCATGCCGAGCCGCGTCCGCGTATCGAACCGCGTCCTCGCAACGAAAGGCTATATCGGCAGGGACTCGAGGCCGGGCTGTCGGAGCTTCAGGCCCGGCTGCTGGCCGGACGCCTGCCCGACTACCAGGGCGAACTCGGCCCGCTGGTCGATCCGAGTCTGCGTCATCTGGTCCATCCCGAGCGTCTGGCCGATGCGCCGAGAGCGGCCGAGCGCATCGCCCAGGCGGTGGCCGAGGGCGAGCACATCGGCATCCTCACCGATTACGACGTGGACGGCATCACCTCCCACGTGGTGATCCGGCGAACCCTGAACGAACTGTTCGGGGTGCCGGAGTCACGTCTGCACAGTCTGATCGGTCACCGTATTCATGACGGCTATGGCATCAGCCTGCCGTTGGTGGAGCGCACCCTGAAGCTGACGCCGCGGCCCAGCCTGGTGATTACCGCCGACTGCGGCAGCAGCGACGAGGCGCGTATCGCCAGGCTCAAGGCGGCGGGAATCGACGTGGTGGTCAGCGATCACCACGCTTTGCCCCTGGAAGGGCCGCCGCCCTCGGCCTATGCCACGGTCAATCCGACCCGAGCCGACTGCGACTACCCGGACGCCACCATCGCCGGCTGCATGGTGGCCTGGCTGTTGATGTCGCTGACCCGCCAGGTATTGATCGAACAGGCGGTACTGTCGCCGTCCACGCCCAAGCTCTCGCCCTGGCTGTCCTACGTGGCGCTGGGCACCGTGGCCGACTGTGTGTCACTGGGTGGCAGCGCCATCAACCGGGCGGTGGTGCGCCACGGTCTGGCGCTGATCAATCGCATGGGCGAGCCCTGCTGGCGGGTAATGGCGGAGCGCCTGGGCGCCGACAGCGTGCCCTTCGACGCCGAGACCCTGGGCTTCCAGATGGGGCCGAGAATCAACGCCCGTTCGCGTCTCGACGATCCCTACGCGGCGCTTCACTTCATGCTCGCCGGGGATGACGGGGTGGCGCGGCGTCACCTGGAGACCCTGGACGCCGACAACCAGTCGCGCAAGGCCATCGAAGCCGACATGGTCGCCGAGGCCAGGCTGCTGGCCCGCCGGGCGCTGGACGCCGACGAGCCGGTGGTCATCGTCTATCTGGAGAACGGCCATCCGGGGGTTCAGGGCATCGTCGCCTCGCGCCTGGTGCAGGCCTACGGACGGCCGACCCTGGTGCTGACCCCCGCCGCAGAGGCCGGCATGCTGACCGGCTCCGGACGCTCGGTGGAGGCGCTGCACCTGCGCGATGCTCTGCAGCGCGCCCACGACCTGGCCCCCGAGGCGCTTACGCGTTTCGGCGGCCACCGGGGCGCCGCCGGCGTCGGCGTGGTACAGGAACGTCTCGACGACTTCCGCCAGGCGCTGATCACCGCGGTCAGCGAACAGCTCGGCGATCTGGAACTGGTGCCCAGGCTCTACACCGACGGTGAACTCGGCGAGCATCAGCTAAGCCTCGAGACCCTGGCCGAGATCGAGGGCCTTGGCCCCTTCGGCCGCGAGTTCGAGGCGCCGCTGTTCGAGGGGCGCTTTCTGGTGGAGCGGCTCAAGCCGGTGGGTGACGGCAGTCACCTGACCCTGGAGCTGTCCTGTCGCGGACTGACCCTGAAGGCCATCTGGTTTCGCTGCCTGACCCCGGGCCAGTTGCCGGACTTCGACGTGGGCGCCACCCTCCACTGCGCCTACAAGCTCAATCGCAACCGCTTCCGCGGACGCGAGTCGCTGCAGCTGATGGTGGAGCACGCAGAGCCCGTTGAATAAGCCGGGCGACTGAAGCGGTCGAACGAGGGTCGGTGATCCCGGCAAGCCTCGGTCTTCGTTGCCCGGAGGTCCCGGCGCTGCTGGCTTCAGGTTACCGTGAATTGTCCCATCATGCCGTTATCTTCGTGTTCGAGGATATGGCAGTGATACATGAAGGGCGCACCCAGCGAAGGCTGGTTGAAATGGACCAGCAGTTCGACGGGCTCGCGCACCAGCACAGTGTCTTTCATGCCCTTGTCACGGGTCTGCGGCGCAGAACCGTTGCGGCTGATGACCTGGAAATGCACGCCGTGTACATGGAAGGGGTGGGCCATCATTGCGCCGGTCACCTCCCATATTTCGCTATCACCCAGGTTGACCCGCTCATCGACTCTGTCCATGGAGAAGGCACGGTCATTGATGCCGAAGCTGGCCCTGCTCATCCGTGTTTCGTCCCTCCTCATGTTTCCCATGCCCATGCCCATGCCCATCTCCATGCCCATGGTCAACTCGAAGCGACGTCTGCGCAGTGCCGTTGAGGGAATCCGGGGTTCAGGGGCGTGAAGCCGCTGTGGTACCTGAAGGGAACTGCTGCCGGAGCCTTGGGGAATGAACTCGATGACGGTCGTTTCGCTAGCCCCTGACATGGGCGTCATCATGCGCATCATCGACAGACTACTGTCTGGTCCGGTAGTCAGGGTCGCAGGGCGACCATTGGAGAAATCGACGAGAATTTCGGCTCGCTCTCCTGGAACGAGGCGTAGCGAGCGCAGCGCAACAGGCTTCTCGAGCAGACCTCCCTCCGAGGCAATCCAGTGAAAGATTCTGGCGTCGGAGAACGCCAGATCGAAAAACCTGGCGTTGGCACCATTGACCATCCTCAGACGCACCAGCCGGGGAGGAACCTTTGCTACTGGGTTGACAGTGCCGTTGACCAAGAGAGTGTCGCCACGTCGTCCATGCATCGTCGTCATCATGCCCTGTGGTAATACCAGGGTTCCCTGCTCGAACTGCTTATCCTGAAGTATCAGGGGAATGTCATCGACACCGTAATCCGAGGGCAGGCCCAGCGATTTTTCATGGTCGTCACTGACGATCAACATTCCTGCCAGGCCTGCGTAGACCTGTCTGGCGGTGCGCCCATGAGCGTGTGAGTGGTACCAGAGAGTGCATGCCCGCTGACGTATCGGTAGTACCGGTCGCCAGGTGGCTCCGGCGGGGATCGTCTGGTGAGGGCCGCCGTCCAGGTTGCCGGAGACCAGCAGCCCATGCCAGTGCACGGTGGTGTCTTCACCCAGGGTGTTGGTGATGGTGACCTCGGAATCGTCGCCCTGGTGGACCCGAAGCGTGGGACCTAGGTAGCTCCCGTTGTAGCCCAAGGTGATGCTTTCTCGGCCAGGGAAGAAATGGCGCGAGCCCTCCTGAACTTCCAGCGCAATCGACTGGTGACGGCTGCGGGCATCGATCAGTTCCGGGATGTAAAGCTCGTTGAGTTGCGGCAGTGAGTACAAGCGACCTGTGGCGTTGGCTGCCAGCACGGCACCACCCGATAGCAAGGAGCCCATCAGGAACGAGCGGCGTGTCATGAACATGCTTTTCTCCTTCACGGTAACCATCTTGTTGCGCTCACATCGACAGACTGTGGCCGAACAAGCGAGTCTTTTGACTCGTCAGGTGAGAGCAGATAGGTCAAGGCGACAAGACCGGGTTGCTTGGCCCTGGATCGCTGTGGCGCTGGTGGTGATGCCCCGGCAGCTGCCGGGGCCTTGCCCGTGAGGGCGTTCAGAGCGTCATGAATGGCCTGGCCTCACCATCGCGGAACTCGTAGACGTTCCACTCCTGCTGGCGAGGGCCTGGCATGCCTGGGGTGCCGGCAGGCATGCCGGCCAGACCGATGCCGGCTGTATCGGGGTGCTGTTCGAAGAGTCGATCCAGCGCCGCGAAGGGCACGTGCCCCTCGACCGCGTAGCCCCCCATTTCGATGGTATGACAGGCGCCGAGGCCAAACGGAATGCCGAGGCGTTGCTTGATGCTACCGATGTCTCGAGTCTCGACGATGGTCACGTCGACACCACGTTGTTCCAGCAGGCGCGCGTACTCGTCACAGCAGCCGCACTGTGGATTCTTGTACAAGGTGGCAGTGTCGGGCAGATCCGCCATCGCGGGCGCCGCAGCCAGCAGGCTGGTGGCGAGGAAAAGCAGGGAGGCGTGACGGTGGCTCATGACTGTTTCTCCCGAGAGCGGTGAGTGGTGAGAAGGTACTTGCCGAGGGCGGAGATGCCGAGACCCAGCAGGATCAGCCAGGCGATCGGCATTAGCCAACCGATCCAGCCCATCGAACCCATAAAGGCGAAACATGTCGTGCTCATTGGTGTAACTCCTGACAGAAGAAGCGTGGCACCGGGGTAGGTGCCTTGTGATGTGCGGTGGTGACATGACGCTTTTTGCTGTCAGGAACGAGGAGGGCGCCTCGGCGGCGCAATGATGTGACTGGTGCCAGCCGGGACGACGATGTCGATCAAGCCGGCTGGCGGTGTGTCGTGGATGGTCGGCAACGGCGAGACGGCGGCACAGACGCTGCACTCCGGGTGTGTGTGGTCTGGTGTGTCGCTGTGGAGTGCGATACAGGGGCCTGCGCAGTCCTCCATGGCCACGGCAGTCGGTCCAGCAAGGATCGTCAGCACTACCAGCATGACCATGAGCACCATCGGTGCCATGGCCAGGCGTTTGATGCAGTTGCAAAGCAGTGTTCGAGCCGTGGGGTTCATCAACTTGCCCTTGTGGAGTTGATTGACCTCGCAAGCAGGCTTCCTATGGTCAGCCGCCGCGTATTTTCCACCGGAGTGGTTCCGGGTACGTCAATAATTTGGCCAGATGCCCGGGGTGGCGAGTTCCAGCAGATGCCCGTCGGGGTCGCGGAAGTACAGGCTCTCGCCGCCCTTGGGCCAGTGGGTACGACCCTCGATCTCGACCCCGTGGGCGTCGAGGCGCGTCTCCCAGGCACCAAGCTCCTCGCGGTCGATGGCCAGCGCCATATGCACCCAGCCGCGGCCGTCGTGGGGCGGGATGGTGCCCATGTCATCCGGCAGCACCACCGTCTCCAGGGTCTCGCCCTCGAGAAACAGCAGTAGCACCGAAGGGCCGACCTGGTAGGCGGTGAAGCGATGGTCGGCGTTGAAGGGCTCAAGCCCCATCACCTCCTCGAAGAAGGCGCGCGCCCGCGCCATGTCGGCCACGTACAGGGCGGTTTCCAGCACCGACCTGAGGCGGGGGCAGGGGGGCGAATCCAGGTCACTCACGGAAGGCTTGCTCATGGGGCGCTCCTAGGCGTGGCGGTCTCTTCAGGATAGCCAGAACCACCACACAATCAGGCCGATCAATCCCAGTCCCGTCAGGGTCACCACGATGCTCATGACAGCACCTCCTGCGATGGCGGGGTGGCGGGGCGTGGCGCTCGCGCGTTCTGGGGGCGCAGGCGCTTGAGTCGCAGCCGGTTGGCGTTGGCCACCACGGTGATCGACGAGGCCGACATGGCGGCGCCAGCGATCATCGGTGACAGCAGGGTGCCGGTGAGCGGGTAGAAAAGGCCGGCCGCGATGGGGATGCACAGGGCGTTGTAGCCCAGTGCGCCCCACAGATTCTGGCGGATATTGGCCAGGGTCGCCTGGCTGATCTCGATGGCGGCGGCGACGCCGTGAAGCGATGAGCGCATCAGCGTCACCCCGGCGCTTTCGATGGCCACGTCGGTGCCCTGGCCGATGGCGAAGCCGACGTCGGCCCGGGCCAGGGCGGGGGCGTCGTTGATGCCGTCGCCCACCATGCCGACGACTTCGCCCTCGGCCTGAAGGCGCTCGATCTCGGCGTGCTTGTCCTCCGGCGACAGCTCGGCGTGGACCTCATCGATGCCGACCTCTTCCCCGATCGCACGGGCGGTGGCGCTGTTGTCACCGGTCAGCATCACCACCTTGAGGCCATCGGCCCGCAGTCGCGCCACCGCGTCGAGGCTGTCCTCGCGCAACGGATCCTCGATGGCGAAGCCCGCCGTCAGGACGCCGTCCAGCGACAGATAGACCAGGGTGCGGGCCTGGGCCTGCCAGTCGTCGAGCTCATGGTCAGCGAGTGTGACGCCTTCCTCCTGCATCATCGCCGCATTGCCGATGGCCAGGCGTCGTCCCTCGGCGTCCCGGGCACGCACGCCGCGTCCGGTCAGGCTTTCGAAGGCCTCGATGGTGCTGTTGGCGAAAGAAGAGGCACTAGCGGTGCTGCCGCCAGATTCGTCGCTGGGGTTGGTGTCGGCGGCGGCATGGTCATGGCCATGGTCGTGTGCATAGCGGCCCAGGGCCTCGGCCAGGGGGTGTTCGGAACGGGCCTCGATGGCCGCGACCAGACCCAGCAGCCGGGTGCGGTCGTCGCTGGCTTCGCCAGCGAACCAGCGGCAGTCGGTGACCCTGGGGCGACCTTCGGTCAGGGTGCCGGTCTTGTCCACCACCAGGGTGGTCAGTCGACTGGCGGTCTGGAGCGCTTCGCCGGAGCGTATCAGCACGCCGTGCTCGGCGGCCTTGCCCACACCGATCATGGTCGACAACGGGGTGGCCAGGCCCAGTGCGCAGGGGCAGGCGATGATCAGTACCGTGGTGGCGGTGACCAGCATATGGATGACCCGCGGCTCGGGGCCGAAGTGGTACCAGGCCAGGGCGGTGAGCACGGCGATGATCATCACGCTGGGCACGAACACCGCCGAGACGCGATCGGCCAGGTTGCCGATGGGTGGCTTGGAGCCCTGGGCGTTGGCCACCTGTTCGGTGATGCGCCCCAGTCGAGTATCGGCACCGACGCGGGTCGCGCGGAACACCAACGACCCCCGGCCGTTGACCGTGCCGGCGCTGACCTCGTCGCCCGGGCCTCGGGCCAACGGCGCGGGCTCACCCGAGAGCATCGATTCGTCGATATGGCTGTCGCCTTCGACCACCTCACCATCCACGGGCAGGCGCTCGCCGGGCCGCACCCGGATCAGATCGCCCTGGCGAACCTCGTCGATGGGCAGGTCCAGCTCGCCCTCTTCACGCACCACTCGGGCGCTCTGGCTCTGCAGGTCGAGCAGGCGATGCAGGGCGTCCGAGGTCCTGCCCTGGGCACGCAGTTCCAGCGCCTTGCCCAGCAACACCAGGCCGATGATCATGCTCGAGGCCTCGAAGTAGAGCCCTCGGGCGGCCTGTGGCAACCAAGGGGCAGCCACCACCACCGCCATGGAGTAGAGCCAGGCGGTGCCGGTGCCCAGTGCGATCAGGGTATCCATGTTGGCCTGGTGGTGACGCAGCGCTTTCCAGGCGCCGACGAAGAAGGCGCGTCCCGGGAACGCCAGCACGGCCAGCGTCGCCAGGCCCACCAGCCCCCAGCCAAGGCGGGCAAGACCCGTCGGCTCAGGGTGATGGATCAGCATCATCACCATCAGCGGAACCGCCAGCGCCAGCGAGGCCAGGCTGCCCTTGAGCTTGCGCCGGTATTCGCGCTGGTTGCGTTCGGCACGCTGGCGTTCGGCCTGGCGCAGGTCGACGATGGGTTCGGCGCCGTAGCCCACGGATTCCACCGCTTGAACCAGCGCCTCGGCGTCAACGTCGCCGTGGATCCGCGCGGTATGGGAGGCGAAGTTGACCTCGGCGCGCTCGACCCCTGAGGTGGCGGCCAGCGCCTTCTGCACACTGGCCACGCAGCCGGCGCAGGTCATGCCCTGGATCGCCAGACGCTGGGAAGGCGCTGAGGGCTCTTCGTGAAGTGACGCTGAGGGCTCTTTATCGAGCGCGGCTGAGGGCTCTTCTTGCAGTGACGCTGAGGGCTCTTCCTGAAGCGACGGCGCCTCGGCGGGTGCTTGTGGCGTGGTCGTGCTGTCGCTGGCTATCTGCTCGTCGGTGCCGCTTGCCTCGGCGGGCGCTAGCGGTGTGGGCGCGCTGTCGGCGGTTATCTGCTCGTCGCTGCCGCTTGCCTCGGCGGGGTAGCCGGCTTGCGACAGCAGGGCGGCTAATTCGTCGGCGCCGAGGCATGAGGCAACCGACAGCGTGCCGCTCCCGGGGTCGCCTTCGATCTGGGCTTCGGCGTCGTGCTCCTGGATGGCCCGGCGCATGCGCCCGACGCAGCCCTGGCAGGACATTCCGGTTACCTGAAACTGGTGCTCCTCGAGGCGATTCATGACGACTCCCGCTGTCTGGCCGTGGCGGTTTCCGGTACGGACGCCGTCGGCACGCTTTCGATCAGGCGGCACAGGCTGTGTCCGTCCGGGACGCCGTCGGGCAGGTGTTGCCAGCTCTGCATGGCGTCTTCCATGCGCGCTGCCAGGGCCTCGAGCTCGGCGATGCGCCTGCGGATCTTCGGCAGCCGTTCGGCCAGCAGGTCGCGCACCATGGGGCAGGGTGAATCCCCCTGATCGGCGTGGGACAGGATGTCGCGAATCTCGGCCAGGCTGAATCCCAGGGTTCGGGCGCGCTGGATAAAGTCCAGACGCTCGCGATCGCGGTCGCCATAGAGGTGATAGCCGTTGTCAGGGTCTCGATCGGGCGCCAGCAGGCCCTCGCGGGTGTAGTGGCGCACCGTCTCGGCGGTCACGCCGGTGATTCTTGCCAGTTCACTGACCTTCATGTGCACTCCTGGGCGCCCATCGGCGCTGCGCATGGGAGAACGATGGGGATAGTGTAAAACCTGTGTGTTGCACAAAGGTCAAGGGCGCCTGAAGTATGCAGGAAGCGTTTTGTTTAGCTTGTCTAAGTCTTTGAAATGAGTGAATTGGCAAATGTTCTTTGACCAAAGTATGAGTAATTTGGCCATTAAAACGAACGTTTGGCCTTGAACTCTTTGGCGCCTTCGCAAACACTGCGAGCAGGCCCGTCGACAGGGCCAAGCAATTCAGGTCAAACAGATTACAAAGAGTGCTCGAAAGGAACTGCGCCCGGACAAGTGTGCGGACGCAACTGCACAATAACCACTGCGCCATAACAAGTACGCCGACACGCTTGCTGATAATAAGGACGCCGACATGATGCACAACAACTTCAAGCCTTTGACCCTGGCGGTTGCCGTGGCCACCGCTGCTCTTTCCGGCCAGGCGATGGCCGGCGCCTTTCAGCTCAACGAGCAGGGCGTAAGTGGCCAGGGCACCTCCAACGCGGGCCGTGCCTCCACCGTGACCGACGCCACCATCGTGTTCGGCAACCCGGCCGGCATGTCGTTTCTCGATCGTGCCCAGGTCACCGCCGGTACCGCCTTCCTGACCGTGGACACCGACATCAAGAATGCCGACGGCAGCGCCACGGGCTCCAACGAAGGCGATATGGTGCCGGACACCTTTATTCCCTTCGGCTTCTACGTCCAGCCGATCAACGACAACCTGCACTTTGGCCTCGGTGTCTACGCGCCCTTCGGTCTGATCACCGACTACGAAGGCCAGTTCCAGGGCCGTTTCTTCGGCGATCGCAGCAAGGTCGAGGTGGTCACCGTTCAGCCGACCATCTCGGTGAAGTTCAGCGAGCAGTTCTCGGCCGGCTTTGGCCTGACCTACAACCAGATCGATGGTGAGCTGACTGCCAATACTCAGGGAGGCCCGGTGGGCTTCTTTGACCAAACCGGTGCCTTCACTCCTACCGGAGTCGCAGGCGAAGGGGATGTGGACATCGAGGGTGACGATAACGCCTGGGGCTTTACCTTCGGCGCCATGTACAAGCCCTGGGAGCACACCACCTTCGGTTTCGCCTACCACTCTGAGGTGGAGTATGACCTCGAAGGCAAGGCGCGCTTTACCAATGTACGTGGACAGGGTGACCCGACGGTCGTTGCTGGTATCGGCCCCGTAGTCCCTGTAGGCACTGCGAGCCAGCAAGTCGACGCCGATCTGTCGATCACCCTGCCCGAGGTGTGGGACTTCTCGGTAACCCACGAGCTCAATGATCGCTGGACGGTGATGGCCGGCGCCGCCATGACCAACTGGAGCGAGTTCGATGAGCTGCGTGTCGAGAACGATGTTCGCGAGATCGTCGAGGCCCAGAACTATGAGGACAGCTGGCAGTACTCCATCGGTACCGCCTATCAGCTCAACCCCCAGTGGGTGCTGCGTACTGGCCTCGCCTACGACGAGACCCCGATCAAGGACGAGTACCGCAGCGTGCGTGTGCCGTCTGATGATCGCATCATCTTCTCGCTGGGTGCCGGCTGGACCCCGACCCCGGATCTGACCGTGGACGTGGCCTACTCCTATATCCACGAATCCGACGCCGAGCTGTCCCAGGAAGAGGAAAATCGCGGCACCTACGAGGCGGACTTCGAAAACACCGCCCAGGCCTTCGGTGCCCAGCTGACCTATCGCTTCTGACCTATCGCTTCTGACCGGCCACCACCTCGGTCCAGGCGACCGATATTGGCTTCCGCTAGAACATAGTCAGACCCTGCGCAGCGCCCCCTCCCAGGAGGGGGCGCTGTCGTTCGTGGAAGCCAGCCATGCCAAGAGAAGATATCAGCGTTGCAAGTGGAGGCCTTTCTGGAAGGGCAGGGGGTAACAACAGCGATGCTTCACCGTCAGGGTGATAGCACGCGAATCGGCGAAGTCCACTATTGTCGAACATCCCGTTGCATCGGTTTGCCGGTTTTCTGATCGCTAAACGCTGTCTGGACGTATCCCGGTTGGTTAACATTGCGAATCAATCGTATTTGGTCAATACAACAACCTGGTGCTCCGGATGTCCCTTCGCTTGATGATTCGCTGGTCTGTTCTGCCCCTGGGGGCGGCTTCCCTGTCTGTTCAGGCGCAACAGGATCTCGCCCTGGACAATATCGTCGTTACCGCTGCGGGCTATGAGCAGACGCAGACCGAGGCACCGGCTTCGATCAGCGTGGTGACCCGGGAATCGCTTGAAAAACGTGCCTACCGGGACATCACCGATGCGCTACAGGATGTGCCCGGCGTCGTGGTGACCGGCGGTGGCGATGGCGAAGACGTCAGCCTGCGTGGCATGCCGGCGCAGTACACCCTGTGGCTGGTAGACGGTCGCCGGCAGACTTCGCGGGAATCCCAGCCGAGCGGCGGGGGCGGCTTCCAGAAGGACTGGCTGCCACCGTTGAGCGCCATCGAGCGTATCGAGGTCATCCGCGGCCCCATGTCGACCCTGTACGGGTCCGATGCCATCGGTGGAGTCATCAACATCATCACCCGCAAGGTCGCGGAGGATTGGGTCACCCAACTGCGTACCGATGCGACGATTCAGGAAGACAGTGACTCCGGCAACGAATTCAACAATCAGCTGTATGTGTCCGGTCCGCTGGCCGACGACGTCCTCGGGTTGCAGCTGACCGGTCAGTACCAGCATCGCCAGGAGGACAAGATCGAGCGCGGCTATGCCAAGCGCGAGTTTTCCAACCTGGCCGCGCGGCTGTCGCTGGAGGCCACGCCCGATCACTCACTTTCGCTTGATGTCAGCCGACGGGAGCAGGATCGCACCAGTCGTGCCGGATTCTCGCTGCCCGAGCGTTCGAGCGACGCCGAGACCGAAAATCGACACAAGACCGTTGCGCTGTCCCACCAGGGCAACTGGGGGCTGCTGACCTCGGATTCCTACGTGCAGCTGGAGGAAACCGACAACGTCGGTCGCGATATCGAGATTCGCAATACGGTGGCGGATTCACGCTGGGTACTGCCGCTGGGCGACCACTTCGTGACCTTCGGGGGCACCTGGGAGGACGAGAAACTCGAGGACACCACCACCAACGCCCTGGCAGGCACCGACGAGATCACCGTCTACCAGTACGCGCTTTTTCTCGAAGACGAATGGTATCTGACCGATAGCTTCTCGTTGACCGCCGGGCTGCGCATGGACGATCACGAGTTCTTCGGTGAGCACTACAGCCCGCGACTCTACGGTGTCTGGAGCCTGCTGCCCGACTGGACCCTGAAGGGCGGTATGTCCACCGGGTTCCGCGCGCCCAACCTGCGCGAGCTGTCCGGCGACTGGGTCCAGGAGAGCCGGGGCGGCGATATCTACGGCAACCCTGATCTGGACGCGGAAGAGTCCCGTAGCTACGAGATGGGGCTGGTGCATGATGGCGCCAACGGCCTTCAGGCCAGCCTGACGATGTTCTACAACGACTTCGATGACAAGATCTCCACCATCGCCTGTGGCGATCGCGACTGCGGTGATGCGGCGGCCGGCGACCCGGACGCCCGTACCAACGTCAATATCGATGACGCCATCACCAAGGGCATCGAGGCTGGTGTCCAGATGCCGATCGGCGAACGCTGGCAGGCCCAGGCCTCCTACACCTACACCGATTCCGAACAGAAGAGCGGTGACAACGAGGGTCAGCCGCTGACCCAGGTGCCTCGCCACCTGTTCAATACCACCGTCAACTGGCAGGCCACCGAGGCCCTCGCTCCCTGGCTGCGCTTTACCTTCCGCGGCGAGGAAAGCCAGCCGGTGAATCTCTCAAGCAACAGCAGCACCTCCATCCGGGCCCCGTCCTACGCTACCTGGGACGCGGGGCTCAGCTGGCAGGCGACACGACAGATCCGTGTGCTTTCCGGCATCTACAATCTGACCGACAAGGACATCGAGTTCGATAACTTCGGTCATGTGGACGATGGACGGCGCTACTGGGTCGGGCTCGACCTGGAGTTCTAAAGCGCGCAGCGACCCACCTAAACGAACAGCAGCGAACAGGAAGGACCATGAAAGCGATGATCGCAGGGGCCGTGGTAAGCCTCACCCTGAGTCAGACCGCCCTGGCGGTGGATGAACCTCCCCAGCAGCTGCCCGAGCAGCTGGCCGAGCAGCTGGCTGAGCGGGGCCTGGCGGCCGGACAGGCCTTCCCCGGGCTGTCCAGCCTGTGTGACCTGTCGGCCAGGCTCAAGGTGGCGGGCCAGCGTCCGAAAGGCGAGGCGGCAGAGCGGGAGCGTCGTGAGTCCAGTCGCGATGACCGGCGCCAGCGCGGCCCGGCCGAGCCGATGCCGACCCAGGTATTCGACAATCTCTACTACGTCGGCACGCCCGGCGTCGCCAGCTGGGCGCTGACCACCAACGAGGGGATCATTCTGATCGATGCCCTCAACAACAACGAGGAAGCGCAGAAGTTTATCGAGCAGGGGCTGGTGGATCTGGGCCTGGATCCCGAGGACATCACCTATCTGGTGGTGACCCACGCCCACGGTGATCACTACGGTGGTCAGCAGTACCTGGTCGACAACTACGGAGCCCAGGTGGTCATGAGCGATGCGGACTGGACCGCCCTCGAACAGCCGGAGCTGGCCATCGACAATCCCCGCTGGGGCGAGCCTCCAGTGCGCGATATCACCATCGCCGACGGCGACACCCTGACTCTTGGCGATACCGCCCTCGAGGCCTACGTGACCCCCGGCCATACCCTCGGCACGCTGTCGCTGGTGATTCCGCTGAAGGATGGCGACAGTACCCATCGGGCGGTGCTGTGGGGCGGTACCGGTTTCAACTTCGGGCCGGACGAGGCCCGCTTGCGGGAGTACTCGGCCTCCGCCTCACGAATGAAGACGATCTCTGAACAGCAGGGCGTGGACGTCTTCCTGTCCAACCATCCCACCCGCGACAACACCCTGGCGCGGATCGAGGCGTTGGAGCAGCGGCAAGCCGGCGATCCCCATCCCTTCGTCAGCGACCAGGCGCTGGGTGCCCTGGACCTCTTGATGAGCTGTTCGCTGGCCCAGGCCGAGCGTGTCTACGCAGGCGAACATCCGACAGAGTAGAGACGTTCATACGAGCCAAAGCAGCGGCCGCTGCCTTCGCACACCAGGCGCTGCTCAAGCAGCGCCTGTTACGTTACGTAGGTAGAGCCCGTAGATCGCTTGGCCTAGGCCACCTGATCGAGCATGGCGGCGGCCAGCAGCTTGCGGGTGTATTCGGTCTTCGGCGCGGCGAACAGCGCTTCGGCGCTGCCCTGTTCCACTACCTCTCCGTCCTTCATCACCAGCACGGTGTCGGCCAGTGCCCGCACCACCGCCAGGTCGTGGCTGATGAACAGGTAGGTCAGGCCGTGTTTCTGTTGCAGGTCACGCAGCAGGTCGATGACGGTGACCTGCACCGAGCGGTCCAACGCTGAGGTGGGTTCGTCGAGCAGCAGGAACTCCGGCTTGAGCACCAGCGCCCGGGCGATGGCGATCCGCTGGCGCTGGCCGCCGGAGAACTCGTGGGGGTAGCGATTGCGCATCGAAGGATCCAGCGACACCTCCTTGAGCGCCGCCATCACCTGGGCCTCGCGCTCGGCGCGGGACAGGTGCGGGGCGTGGACCTTGAGCCCTTCGCCGATGATGTCGCCAACGGTCAGCCGCGGCGACAGCGAGCCGTAGGGGTCCTGGAACACCACCTGCAGCTTCGAGCGGATCGGCCGCATGGCGGTCTTGTCCAGCACGTCGAGGCGAGTGTCGTGGAAGCGGATCTCGCCCTGGCTCTTGAGCAGCCTCAGCAGGGCGCGGCCCAGGGTCGACTTGCCGGAGCCCGATTCGCCGACGATGCCCACCGTCTGGCCGCGACGGATGCTGACGTCGATGCCACGCACCGCCTCGAAGTACTCGCTGGGACCGAACAGGCGCTTCTTGAGGGCGAAGCGTACGCGCATGTCCTTGGCCTCGAGCACCATGGGCTCGCTGTCGGCCACCGGCGCCTTGCGCCCGCGTGGCTCGGCGTCGATCAGCATGCGGGTGTACTCGTGGCGCGGGTTGGCGAAGACCTCCCGGGTCTCACCCTGCTCGACCAGCTCGCCGTGGCGCATCACGCAGACCCGGTCGGCGAAGTGCTTGACGATGGTCAGGTCGTGAGTAATGAACAGGATCGCCATGCCGTAGCGGCGTTGCAGGTCCTTGAGCAGCTCGAGGATCTGGGCCTGGACGGTGACGTCCAGCGCGGTGGTGGGCTCGTCGGCGATCAGCATCTCCGGCTCGCCGGCCAGGGCCATCGCGATCATCACCCGCTGGCGCTGGCCGCCGGACAGCTCGTGGGGGTAGCTCGACACTCGTCTTGCCGGTTCGGGGATGCCGACCTGCTCGAGCAGGTCGATGGCTTTGGAGGTGGCGGCGCGTCCCTTGAGGCTCTGGTGGCGGTCGAGCACCTCCTTGATCTGGTCGCCGATGCGGTGCAGCGGATTGAGCGAGGTCATCGGCTCCTGGAAGATCATGGCGATGTTGCCACCGCGAATCCGGCGCATGCGCTTGGCGGTGGCGCCCAGCAGTTCCTCACCCTTGAAGCGGATGACGCCCTCGGCCCGGGCGAGCTCCGGCAGCAGGCGCATGGCGGCGGTGGAGGTCACCGACTTGCCGGAGCCGGATTCACCCACCAGCGCCAGGGTCTCGCCGGGATTGACGGCGAAGCTGACGTCCTTGACCGCCTGGACGGTGCCGTGGGGCAGCTCGAAGCTGACGCTGAGCCCCTCGATCTCGAGCAGCGCCTCGCGGGCGGGACGACGGGGGTTCTTGGGTTGTGTGTCGGTCATGGTCGCGTCTCCGTCGTCGATCAGCGGGTCTTGGGGTCCAGGGCGTCTCTGAGGCCGTCGCCGAGGAAGTTCAGGCAGAACAGCGTCAGCGCCAGGAACACCGAGGGCACCAGCAGCATCCAGGGCGAGGTCTGCATCATGTCGGCACCTTCGGAGATCAGCACGCCCCAGCTGGTCAGCGGCTCCTGCACGCCGAGGCCGAGGAACGACAGGAAGCTCTCGAGCAGGATGACCTTGGGCACCGTCAGGGTGACGTAGACGATCACCGGGCCGATGGCGTTGGGGATCAGGTGGCGGGTGACGATCTTGCCGTCCTTGACGCCGAGGGCGTGGGCCGCCTCGACGAACTCTCGCTGCTTGAGCGCCAGGGTCTGGCCGCGCACGATACGCGCCATGTCGAGCCACTCCACCGCGCCGATGGCGGCGTAGATCAGGAAGATGTTGCGGCCGAACACCACCATCAGCAGGATCACCAGGAACATGAACGGCAGCGAGTACATGATGTCGACGAAGCGCATCATCAGGTTGTCGACGCGCCCGCCGACATAGCCGGACACGGCGCCGTAGAGCACCCCGATGATCAGGCTGACGAAGGTCGCCACCAGCGCCACCGACAGCGACACCTGGCCGCCGTAGAGGGTGCGGGTCAGCAGGTCGCGGCCGTTGGCGTCGGTGCCGAGCCAGTGACCGCCTTCCAGGGTCGGGCCCACGTCGAAGGCGTTCCAGTCGACGTCGGCCAGCCCCCAGGGGGTCAGCCAGGGGCCGATAAAGCAGGCCAGGGTCATCAGCCCGAGCAGCCACAGGCTGGCCATGGCCGCGCGGTTCTGGCTCAGCCGGCGCCAGGCGTCGCGGCCGAGGCTGTCGCCGACGGGGGCGGCGGTCGGGGCGAGGGAATCGGTACTCATGGCGTCGCCTCAGTCGTCATAGCGAATTTGGGGATCAAGGGCCGAGTAGATCAGGTCCACGATCAGGTTCATCAACACGATCAGGGCGCCGTAGAACACCACCGTGCCCATCACCAGGGTGTAGTCGCGGTTGAGCGCGCCCTGGACGAAGTAGCGGCCGATGCCGGGGATGCCGAAGATCTGCTCGATCACCACGGAGCCGGTGATGATGCCGGCGATGGCCGGGCCCAGGTAGGAGGTCACCGGCAGCAGGGCGGGGCGCAGGGCGTGGCGCCAGACCACCTCGGCCTCGGTCAGTCCCTTGGCTCGGGCGGTGCGAATATAGTGGCTGCCCATCACCTCGATCATGCTGGCGCGCATCATCCGCGCGATGTAGGCGATCTGCTGGATCGATAGCGCGATCACCGGCAGGATCAGGTTGGGCAGGGCGCCGTCGTTCCAGCCCCCCGCCGGCAGCCAGCCGAGCAGCACCCCGAACACCAGCGCCAGCACCGGCGCCACCACGAAGTTGGGCACCGCGATGCCGGCCAGCGCCGTGCCCATCACCGTGTAGTCCACGGCGGTATTGCGCTTGAGTGCGGCGATGATGCCCAGCGGCAGGCCGATCGCCAGCGCCAGCAGGATCGCCAGGCCGCCGATCTGCAGGCTTACCGGGAAGCCCTGCATGATCAGCTCGGTGACGGTGAAGTCCTTGTACTTGAACGAAGGCCCGAAGTCGCCCTGGACCAGGTTGCCCAGGTAGCGGAAGTACTGCTGCCACAGCGGTTCGTCCAGGTGATAGGCGGCCATCAGGTTGGCCTCGATCTCCGGCGGCAGGGCGCGCTCGCCGTCGAAGGGCCCGCCGGGGGCGATGCGCATCAGAAAGAAGGCGATGGTGATGACGATCAGCATCGTCGGTATGGCCTGGGCCAGGCGTTTCAAGGTGTAGCTCAGCATGGCGCCGTTCCTCGGTTGACATGAAGGGCGGGCCGTCCCTGGCCGCGCCCACGATTGGGTTGGGGCGAGTGGTCGTCAGGGCGCGTCGCCGTCCACGGACACGTAGCGCAGCGGATGCACGTCGAGCGTCGTGGGCTGCCAGCCCTTGACGTCCGGAGAGACCAGATTGACGACCACGTAGTCGTAGATCGGCAGCATCACGTCGGCTTCCAGCAGGCGCTGCTCGGCCTCGGTCATCAGCGCGGCGCGTCGGTCCACGTCGAGCTCATGGGTGCTGGCCTCGACCAAGGCGTCGTACTCGGGGTCCGCGTAGCCGGTGCTGGCCGCCGCCGAGCCTCCCGCCGCGTAGGCGTTGAGGAAGTCGTAGGGGTCGTTGACCGTGGCCACGAAGCCGTAGCGGGCGATCTCGAAGTCGCCCTGGCGCAGGCCGGCGAAGTGCACCGCCGCCTCGCGATTGACCAGATCTATTTCCACCCCCAGCGGGCGCCACATGGCGGCGATGGCCACGGCGATCTTCTTGTGGTCTTCCAGGGTGTTGTAGGACAGCTCAAGTTCAAGCGGTCGATCCGGCCCGTAGCCGGCCTGATCCAGCAGCTCACGGGCCCTGGCCCGGCGGCTGTCCATGCCCTGGTCATGGAAGTCGAGGCTTGCCGAGGTGGGCGAGGCGATGGTGCGCGGCACGAACCAGTAGGACGGCGTCTGGCCCATGCCCAGCAGGCGCTCGGTGATCACCTCGCGGTCGAGCGCCAGATTCAGCGCCTCACGCACCCGCTCATCGCTGAGCGGCGTGCCTTCGCGCAGGTTGAGCATATAGAAGTAGCTGCCGATCAGCGGCCCGACGCGCAGCGACTCGCTCAGGTTTTCCTGGGCCCACTCGAAGCGCGCGGAAGGCACCGCGCCGTAGGCGATGTCGAGCTCGCCTGAGCGAAAACGGTTCATCAGCGCCGAGGTATCCTCGATGGCGTGGAAGTCGACACCCTCCAGCGCCACCTCGTCGGCGGCGTAGTAGCGAGGGTTGCGCTCCACCTCGACCTTGTCCTGGGGCTTCCAGTCGGCGAGCACGAAGGGGCCGCTGGCCACCAGGGTGCCTGGCCGGGTCCAGTCCTCGACGCCGCTGGTGAGCAGGTGGCGGGGCAGAGGTGCGGCCTCGGTCATCGCCATGGCCTGAAGAAAATAGGCGGTGGGCTCGGACAGCCGGATTTCCAGGGTGTGGGAATCCAGCGCGGTGACGCCGAGGCTCTCGGGTTCGGCCTCCCCGGTGTTGATCGCCCGGGCGTTGATGATGGGGTAGTAGAGGTTGGCGTTGTGGTTGGCGGTGGCCGGCGTCACCAGACGTTGCAGGGCGAAGACGGCGTCGTCGGCGGTGATCGGCTCGCCGTCGGACCACTGCGCCTCGCGCAGCCGGAAGGTGATGACCCGGCCGTCGTCGGACAGCTTCCAGGATTCGGCCAGGCCCGGCACCAGCGCGCCGTCGGGGCCATAGTTGACCAGACGATCGAACAGTTGGCGGGTGATCCGGCTCTCCCAGTTGCCGCTGACCTTCTGCGGATCCAGGGTGCTGGGCTCGGCGCCGTTGCCGACCTGCAGGGTGGCGGCCTGGGCGTCGGCAGCGGGCAGACAGAGTCCGAGGCTTGTCGTTGCCATCAGGCCGGCAAGTGCCAGCGGACGAAAGGCGTCCATGGAGACCATAGCGAAGTCCTTGTGGGGTAGGCAGAGCGTCGGTAGGGGACTCGCCTCCTGGTGGAGGCGAGTTCTCGCAGCGAGTCGTTGAAGTGAGTCCTTGAAGCGAGTCCTTGAAGATAGCCCAGCGCTGCTATTTACGAACCCAGCACTGCTATTTACCAACCCAGCGCTGCTACTCGTCGAAGGAGATCCAGCGAGACGGGTGATCGTCCTCGATGTTGTCTTCCCAGCCGCTGATCTTCGGGTTCACCAGGTTGCGTGAGACGTAGTAGAGCATCGGGATCAGGGCGTCGTCGTCCATGGCCAGGGCCTCGGCGCTTTCCATGACGGCCTTGCGTTCATCCAGGTCCAGGGTGGCGGCGGCCTGGTCGTAGAGGGCGTCGAACTCCTCGTTGGCGTAGGCCCCGTAGTTGTTGCCGACGCCGGAACGCAGCAGCGCCAGAAAGTTCTCGGCGTCGTTGTAGTCGGCGATCCAGCCGGCCCGGGCCACATCGAAGTCTCCCTCGGCGATGGTCTGGTAGTGCACCGTGGCCTCGGCATTGACTAGCTCCACCTCGACACCCAGCGGGCGCCACATGGACGACACCGCCACCGCGATCTTCTTGTGCTCGTCGGTGGTGTTGTAGCGCAGGCGCAGTTCGAGCGGTGACTCCTGGCTGTAGCCGGCCTCTTCCAGCAATTGCTTGGCGCGGGCCATGCGGGCGTTCATGTCATCGGTGATGTCATTGCCGTCGGCGTCTTCGAAGCTGGTGTTCTGCACCTGGTAGTGATCGATGCCGTCAGGCACGAAGGACAGCGATTTCTGGAAGGTGCCGCCCATGATCTGCTGAGCGATGACGTCGCGGCGCACCGCCATGTTGAGCGCCTCGCGCACCCTGGGGTCGGCGGTGGGATGACCGTCGCGGTGGTTGAACACGTAGTAGTAGCTGCCGAGGTAGGTGGCCATGTGGGTGGCCTCGGGGATCTCTTCCTTCAACAGCGGGTACATGCTCGAGGAGTACTCGGTCATGATGTCCAGCTCGCCCGCGCGAAAGCGCGAGACGCCGGCGTTGCGATCCTCGATGGTGTGGTAGCGCACGCCGTCCAGCGCCACCTGGTCGGCCTCGTAGTACTCGGGATTCTTGACCACGGTGATGCGCGACTGGGAGATCCACTCGGTGGGGGTGAAGGCACCGTTGGTAACGATATTGTCGAGATCCACGTAGTCCCGGCCGTACTCCTCGAAGGTGTGCTGTGGCTGGGGGTAGCCGGTGTAGTGGGTCAGCAGCTGCAGGAAGTAGGGCGTCGGTTGAGTCAGCTGGACCACGAAGGTGCGGCCTTCGTCGCGGCTTTCCACGCCAAGCTCCTCCAGGGGCAGCTCGCCGGTGTTGACCTCCCTGGCGTTGACCACCGGATAGAGCATATAGGCGTACTTGGAGGCGTTGGCCGGGTCCAGCAGGTGGCGCCAGCCGAACACGAAGTCCTCGGCGGTGACAGGCTCGCCGTCGGACCAGCGGGCATCCTCGCGCAGGCTGAAGGTGTAGGTCTTGCCGTCCTCGGAGACCTCCCAGTCGGTGGCCATGCCGGGCAGGATCTCGCCGTCCGGGGCGTTCTTGACCAGGCCCTCGTAAACGTCCATCAGGATCTGGGACTCCCACACGCCGCCAGAGATCTGGGAGGTGTCGAAGGAGGCGAGTTCGCCGGTGACGCCAAGATCGAGGGTCTCGGCCATGGCCGGTGCGCTGATGGCGGCCGCCAGCGAGGACAGGGTCAGGCCGGAGGCCAGCGCCAGGCGGCGGGCCCAGCGAGCACGGTTCGCGATCATGTCAGTTCCTTGTTCGTGTTGGCATTGTTGTCGCGGGCCGGGCCGTTGGCAGCGCGGTTCGCTGCGACCACGGCCATTGTGGGAAGGCCGCACAAGGCGTGCGACACCGGCTAAGCCCGCTTAGTCGATATCGACCATCGCGCCGTGGCTCCGGTGCTGTCCAGACGAAAATTTTCATGACGTCTTGCGTTTCGTCGATAGCCCCGTGGGAGCCCTTGTGGCAAGGGGGCTCGATGGCAGGAGCAGGATGACGGGGTTAGACGTTTTGGCTACAATGCATCCCCTTTATCGCGGCCTGGCCGACGATCATCGCAACTGGCCCATCGCCACCGGCGCATCGCGAGCGCACGCCGGCACCCGGCGAGGGACGACAAAAGGCGAACTTCATGTTGGAAACCAACCCGATTCACAACCTCATCAAGGACCTGTCTGAGCGGACAGACGTCCTGAGGGGGTATCTTTGACTATGCCGAAAAGAAAGATCGGCTAGAGGAAGTCACCCGCGAGCTTGAGGACCCGGCGGTCTGGAACGACCCGGACTACGCCCAGAAGCTCGGCAAGGAACGTGCCTCGCTGGAACTGGTGGTCGCCACCATCGACGAGCTGGACCAGGGCCTCGGCGACAGCCGGGACCTGCTGGAGCTGGCCGAGATGGAAGACGATGAGGCCACCGTGGCCGAGGTCGAGAAGGAACTGGCCTCGATGCAGGCCAACCTCGAGAAGCTCGAGTTCCGGCGCATGTTCTCCGGCGAGATGGACGAGAACAGCGCCTATCTCGACATCCAGGCGGGCTCCGGCGGCACCGAGGCCCAGGACTGGGCCAACATGCTGCTGCGCATGTATCTGCGCTGGGCCGAGTCCCACGGTTTCAAGGCCGAGATCATCGAGCTGTCGGCCGGTGAAGTGGCCGGGATCAAGTCGGCCACGGTGCACGTCCAGGGCGAGTACGCCTTCGGCTGGCTGCGCACCGAGACCGGGGTGCATCGTCTGGTGCGCAAGAGTCCGTTCGACTCCGGCGGCCGCCGCCACACCTCCTTTGCCTCGGTGTTCCTGTCGCCGGAGATCGACGACAGCTTCGAGGTCGAGATCAATCCGGCGGATCTGCGCGTCGACACCTACCGCTCCAGCGGCGCCGGTGGTCAGCACGTCAACACCACCGACTCGGCGGTGCGGATCACCCACGAGCCGTCCGGCGTGGTGGTGTCGTGCCAGAGCCAGCGCAGCCAGCACGCCAACCGCGACTTCGCCATGAAGCAGTTGAAGGCGAAGCTGTGGGAGCTGGAAATGCAGAAGCGCAACGCCGCCAAGCAGGAGGCCGAGGACTCCAAGGCCGACATCGGCTGGGGCAGCCAGATCCGTTCCTATGTGCTGGACGACCAGCGCATCAAGGACCTGCGCACCGGCGTGCAGTCGAGCAACTGCGACAAGGTGCTCGACGGCGATCTTGACCAGTACATCGTCGCGAGCCTCAAGCAGGGGCTTTAAGCGACCGTCGCCAAGCCCACCGCGTCGCGACTTCGCCCCGGGAGCCAAGTGGCCTCGGGGCGTTTCGCCACCACCATTCATGGGTCCCGTGCCGGGGCCGTTCGGGGAACCGCCGTGGCGGCTTCCCTGCCGTGACAGAGACGAGTAGCCATGGCCAACCAGGATACGCCTTCCACCAATGACGCCGTTGCCGAAGAGAACCGCCTGATCGCGGAGCGCCGCGCCAAGCTGGCGGCTCGTCGCGAGCGCGCCGAGGCCGAGGGCGGCAGCGCCTTCCCCAACGACTTTCGCCGTGACAGCCTGGCCGCCGAGCTCGAGGCGGAACTTGGCGAGCATGACAAGGAAGCGCTGGAGTCGCTGGGCCGCGAGGCCGCGGTCGCCGGGCGCATCATGCGCAAGCGCGGCCCCTTTATCGTGATCCAGGACGTCAGCGGCCAGATCCAGCTCTACGTCGACAAGAAGGGGCTGGATCCTGCCCTGCTCGAGGACATCAAGGGCTGGGACATCGGCGACATCGTGGCCGGCCAGGGCCCGGTGCACAAGTCCGGCAAGGGCGACCTGTACGTGATGATGCGCGAGGCCAAGCTCCTGACCAAGAGCCTGCGCCCGCTGCCCGACAAGTTCCACGGCCTCACCGACATGGAAGCGCGTTACCGCCAGCGCTATGTCGACCTGATCATGAACCCGGACTCGCGCCGGGTGTTCGAGACCCGTGCCGGCATCATCAGCGCCATGCGCCGCTTCTTCGAGGATCGCGGCTTCATGGAGGTGGAAACGCCGATGCTGCAGCCGATCCCCGGCGGCGCCACGGCGCGTCCCTTCATCACCCACCACAATGCGCTGGACATCGACATGTACCTGCGTATCGCGCCAGAGCTTTACCTGAAGCGCCTGGTGGTGGGGGGCTTCGAGCGGGTCTTCGAGATCAACCGCAACTTCCGTAACGAAGGGCTCTCCACCCGCCACAACCCCGAGTTCACCATGGTCGAGTTCTACTGGGCCTACGTGGACTACCAGGCGCTGATGGATCTGACCGAGGCGATGCTGCGCGAGATCGCCCAGAAGGTGCTCGGCACCACCACCCTGAACTACCAGGGAGCGACCTACGACCTGGGCCAGCCGTTCGTGCGGATGACCCTGCGCGAGGCGATCCTGGCTCACGGCGAAGGCATCGAGGCCGCGGACATCGACGACCTCGACGCCGCCCGTGCCCTGGCCGAGCGCCTCGGCATCAAGGTCAAGGATGGTTGGGGACTCGGCAAGCTGCAGACCGAGATCTTCGAGGAGGTGGCCGAGGCGCGCCTGGACCAGCCGACCTTCATCACCGAGTATCCGGCCGAGGTCAGCCCGCTGGCGCGGCGCAACGACGCCAATCCCTTCGTCACCGACCGCTTCGAGTTCTTCGTCGGCGGCCGTGAGATCGCCAACGGCTTCTCCGAGCTCAATGACGCCGAGGACCAGGCCGAGCGCTTCCGCGCCCAGGCGGCCGAGAAGGACGCCGGTGACCTGGAGGCGATGTACTACGACGCCGACTACGTGCGCGCGCTCGAGGTAGGCCTGCCGCCCACCGCCGGCGAGGGCATCGGTATCGACCGCCTGGTGATGCTGTTCACCGACAGCCCCTCGATCCGCGACGTGCTGCTGTTCCCGGCGATGCGCCCGGAAGCCGGCGAGGCCTGAGCCGTTCGGCCTGGCCACCGAGGACAATGTCCCCAGTGGTCGGGTCGATGGATTGTCGGCGGGGTCGGGCCGATGGATTGTCGGCGGGGCCGGGCTTTTGCTGGCAAGCGAGGCCCTTAGCACCCATAATGGCTGCGATTCGACGTCGAGGAGACCGCGATGAAACTGCTCAACCGCTCCGCACTGAGCGTCAGACCCACCCAGCACTTTGTTGACTGGATCAATGCCCTGGAACCGACCATGGGCGATGACGACCTCACGCTCGCCGACGTCGACCGGGAAAGCACGGTCTACCTGATCCCGGAGATGGACACCCCCGAGGCGCTGGAAGCCTTCGTTCGCGAGCGCTATCTCGAGGTGCTCGAGAACGAACTGCGCGCCTGGGAAGAGGACGAACGGCAGTGGCCCGAGGCCCTGAACTGGGAGCTGTTCCAGCGCTTCTTGCAGGTCGAGCACAGCTATCTGGCGATCGATCTGGATGGCGAGGCTGCGCTTGAGATCTCCGAGGTGGACGACGAACTGCTGGCCGACCTCGAGCAGGACTGAAACAGCGCGGCCTGCCGCCGCTGATCAGTGTCTGCCGGATGTACCCCGCAGGTGTCGACGAGACCGGCCACGGCCGGTCTCGTTGCGTGCCGGCATGACCTCCTGTGCCTGACCACCCCGATGCAAGACAACACCCGCCTAGACAACACCAGGAATTGCCCCGATGAGTCGACTGTTCTCCACCCGTGACGGCGACGACGGCCTGCCCGGGCCGGAGCGACGGCTGGCGGTCATCGCCTTGGTGCTGGGGACCCTGATGGCGGTGGTGGACACCACCATGATCAATATCGCGCTGCCCTCCATGGCGCGGGATCTGGGCGTGTCCGATGCCCGCGCGGTGTGGATCACCAACCTGTTCCAGGTGGTCTGCGCGGCCATGCTGCTGGTGTTCGCCGCCGCCAGCGAGTTGCTCAGTCGGCGCAAGGTCTACGTGGCAGGGCTCACCCTGTTCGTAGTGGCGGCGCTGGGCAGCGCGCTGTCGCCCAACTTCGAGACCCTGCTGGTGTTTCGTGCCCTGCAGGGCGTCGGCGCCGCCGCCACCCTGTCGATCGGGCCGAGCCTCTATCGCTCGATCTTTCCCTCGCGCCTGCTCGGCAGCGCCCTGGGCCTGTCGTCGCTGGTGGTGGCGGGGGGCTACGCCGCCGGCCCGTCGATCGGTGGTCTGGTGCTGTCGGTGGCCAACTGGCCGTGGCTGTTCGCCCTGAACGTGCCGCTGGGCGCCGCCGCCGCGGTCATGGCCTGGCGAGCCCTGCCCAGGGAGGAACGCCGCGAGGGCAACTTCGACGCCTTCGGCGCCCTGGCCTCCATGGCCATGCTGGCGGGACTGTTCATGTGCATGGACGCCGTCGGTCATCGCGCGCCGCTGGCCGAGATCCTGGCCTGGCTGGCGGTGACGGTGGTGTCGGCGGTGGCCTTTATCCGTCGCCAGGGGCGGGCTCCCCATCCGCTGCTGCCGCTGGGGCTGTTTCGTGAACCGCGTTTCAGCCTGGCAGTGTCCGCCCAGGGCACCGCCTTCATCGGACAGGGGCTGACCTTCGTTGCGCTGTCGTTTCTCTACCAGCAGCAGATGGGCTACTCGGCGCTGCATACCGCCTGGTTGTTTACCCCCTGGCCGCTGACCATCATGGTGGTCGGGCCGCTGTCTGGTCGTCTGGCCGATCGCTTCAACCCGAGCGTGGTGGCAAGCGTCGGCCTGGTCATGCTGTTGCTGGGGCTGGTCAGCCTGGCGGCGCTGCCGCAGGACGCCAGCGCGATCGACAGCCTGTGGCGTACCGCCCTGTGTGGCGCAGGCTTCGGCCTGTTCCAGCCGCCCAACAACCGTGAACTGATGACCAGCGTACCCAAGGCCCGCAGCGCCAACGCCTCGGGGGTGATGAGTACCACCCGCACGGTGGGGCAGTCGCTGGGGGTGGCCCTGGTCGGGCTGTGCCTGGCCGCCGGCGCTGGCGTTCAGCAGGCGTTGTGGGTCGGCGCTGTCACCACCTTGCTGGCGCTGGTGATCAGCCTGGTGCGTATCCCCCGGGCCCATCGTGCGTATCGTGCGGCGCGGGAGCAGAAGAAGGCCGCGCGGGCCGGCTACTCCGAACGAGTGGGCGAGGACTCCCCGAACCGGGTCGCGGATCGGGCTTAGTCAGCCGCTGGGCGAGGGCGTACAATGGCACAGTATGTACAAAATTAACCGTCACAGACGCGAGTACCCATCATGAGTATTCAGGCGACCATCGAACACAAGCTAAAGGCCCTGGAGCCCACCGAACTGGTGGTCGAGAACGAGAGCCACATGCACAGCGTGCCGCCGAACTCGGAAACCCACTTCAAGGTGACCCTGGTCTCCGAGCGCTTTTCCGGGCTGATGCCGGTCAAGCGCCACCAGCAGATCTACTCGCTGCTGGCCGATGAACTGTCCGGCCCGGTCCACGCCCTGGCGCTGCACCTTTACACCCCCGGTGAGTGGGATAGCCGCAGTGCACCGCGTCCGGACTCGCCCAACTGCATGGGCGGCTCACGCTCGTGACGCCGGAGCCGACACGGCTCGCCTATCTGGATGCCATGGGGCTGACCGCCTGGGTGGCCCGCTATCAGCTACCCAACGCCCGCGAGACCGAAGCCTGCGACTGGCCCGAGCCGGTACCCGAAGAGCGGCCCCAGCCCGGTGCCAAGGGCCTGCATGCGCTGCTCGATGACATGCCCGCCTCGGCCGGCGGTGGCGACACGTCCGCCGGGGCGACCGAGCAGGCCGCTGTCGCTGATTCGTCCTCTGCCGTCCAGGCTCCTGCCCCCCAGGCGCCGGCTGGTCCGCGCAAGGCCAGGGCGCTGCTCGGTGATATCGTGCCCGATGCAGACGACGGTGCAGCGACGGCCCCCACGGCCATGCCGGCAGAGGATGAGGCGGAGGAAGGCGCCGAGCCGCTGCGCTTCGGCTGTCAGGTGGCCTGTCTCGACGGTCGCTGGCTTTTGCTGGTCGCCCGTGACGAACCGCTGGGGCCCCTGCACCAGCGGCTTCTGCTCAATATCCTGACCGGCGCCGGGGTCAGGCCGTCGCAGCGACCGGTGTTCGACTCCCTTGCCTGGCCGCTGGAAGAAGGCTTGCCGGTCAGGCGGCCGTTGGACGAGGCGCGTCAGGGGCTCAAGGCCTTTGTGGCCGGTCGCGCACGTCGTGGCTGGGCTCCGGAGCGGGTGCTGGTATTCGGCCGCCAGGAGGCGCTGATGCAAGCGCTGGCCCCGTCTGACGCCACCGACAACAGCGCGCAGCCTCCGCGCAGCCAGACCCTGGCGCTGCCGTTGTGGCAGGGCCCGGGGCTCGACGAACTGCTCGCCGGTGACGGCGTCGGTGCCGAGGCCAAGCGCCGGCTGTGGTCGCAGATCGGCGAGTGGCAGGCACAGTGGAGCGACGGCACTCGAGGTGATGGTGCTGGAGGCGATGGTGCCAGAGACGACAGCGATGGCGCTTGAGGCGACAGCGGGCCAGCAGAGCTGTCCCCATAGCGGCGGCTACGGTCCTGTCCGTGTCCTTGGCGCCGCCGATCTTGACGCCCTCTTGCGACTGGAAGCGATGGCGTCAGCGCCGTTGTCCAGCCCTCAGGCGCTGGCCCAGGCACTGGAAGATGACCAGCGCCTGCTGCTGGGGATCGATCGGCTGGGTCCGGCGGGTGATGTCGGCGTTGAAGGCGGCCTTGATGCGGGCATGACGGGGCAGGGGGCTATTCACGCCTACGCCTTGCTGGCACGCCGGCCCTTCGAGGCCGAGCTGGAAGCGATCCTGGTGGCCCCGCAAGCTCGCCGCCAAGGGCTTGCCGCACGGCTGCTGACAAGCCTGATTGCGGTAGCGCGCCAGTGGGGCTCGGAGCGACTGCTGCTGGAGGTGCGTGCCGACAACGGCGCGGCGATCGCCTGCTACCGAGCCGCCGGCTTCGCCGAGGATGGTGTGCGTCGCGGCTACTATCCGCCGCTGGCCGATGGCGGCGAGCGTGTCGATGCCTTGCTGATGTCGCTGGCGCTTGACTGAAACAGCCTGAAGCGCTCGGCTTTCTTTAGTCTGGGCCGCCTGCGGCTGGGCTTCCATCGTACGCGCAATGCAAAAGGGCTCCCCATGGGAGCCCTTTTCATTCGTGTCGATCGTTCGCATCAGCCGTTCGAGTCGGCCGTTCGAGTCGACACTGCCGGCACACAAGGCAGGTCAGAGGCTATGGGCGGGCGCCTGTTCGGTATTGCCCGTTTCGCCTTCCACCTCATCGAGCTGGCCCAGGATGGCGGTCAGGCGACGTTCCCACTCTTCGCGATCCTGCTTCAGGCGAGCGTTTTCCTCGCGCAACTCCTCGGCTTCCAGTTTCAGCAATTCCAGGGCCTCAAGGGCGCTGGAGACCTTCTTTTCGAGTTGGTTGAAGAGTTCCGTGCTCATCCTCGTCTCCTGACATGACGTGGGGTGAAGGCGCGACGCGCGCCCCGATGGAATGAGCGTAACGCCGCCGCCGCCGGCGAACAAGCGTCGCCGGGCGGCGACGGGGCTGCTTTGCTGATTCGGCTCAGGAATTGCGACAGTCGCGTGCTTGGGGTACTGCCGGCTCAGCTCTCAGGCGCAGCGTCCTTGAGCGAGTCGGCGTCGCTTTCGCTGCGTCGATACAGACGCCCCATGCTGTCTCCGGCGCGGACCTCTCGGTGTAGCTGCCAGGTGGGGGGCACGGCGGGAGTCAGACCGCTTTCGACCTCCACGTAGATCCAGGCCTCATCCGCCAGCCAGCCGGCTTCCAGGGCCTGGCAGCAGGGCTCGGCAAGGCCCTGGCGAAAGGGCGGGTCGAGAAACACCAGGTCGAAGGGGCTGGCGGTATCGTCTTTCAGCAGCGCGGCGGCGTCGGCGCGGCGTACCTGGGCGCGATCGATCGCCAGCGTCGCCAGGTTATCGCTGATCGCCTGGGCCACCTGGGCATCGCGCTCGACGAACAGGGCCTCGCTGGCGCCGCGCGATAGCGCCTCCAGGCCCAGAGCTCCGGTGCCGGCAAACAGATCGAGCACGCGAACGCGGTACAGCTCGCCCCCGAGCCAGTTGAATAGGGTCTCGCGCACTCGGTCCGGGGTCGGGCGCAGGCCGGGCTTGTCGAGCACCGGTAGCTGGCGGCGGCGGTGTTCGCCACCGATGATGCGCAGCTTGCCAGGCGGCCGACCGCTCGAGGGACTCTTGCCCGAGCGGGGTTTTCCGGCGCCGCCGCGCGGACGGTTTCTTGAAGGACGTTGTCGACTCATGGGCGGCGATTCTACCCCCATGGCAGGGTGCCGTCATGCCTTCGCCATCGCTTCTGTGGCAGGCTGTGGGCAGCGTCGCGTCGCCGCCTCGGGGCTGTCCTGTGTCCACAGCGAGCGGGCAGGGTGGTAGGATGTGGCGGTTCGTTCACCGGCTGAGGCGTCAGGTCATCCATGTTCGGTATTTTCAAGCGCAAGAAGAAGCACACGGGCGAAGAACCCGCCAAGGACCAGGAAGTCGTCGATCAGTCGTCTGCAGATGAGGCGGAAGGCGCGGCTGACAGGGAGGCTGAACAGCCCCTCGGCGACGAGCTGTCGCAAGGCTCACCGTCGGATGCCGAGCCGCCCCAGCAGGGCCGGGAATCTGGCCCCGAGCCGACCGAGACCGCCGAGGCGGTGGTGCCGGAGCCTGTCGAGCCGGCAGCGCCAGCGCCTGCCGAGCCGTCCACCCCTGCCGAGCAGGCGCCCGTTGAACCTGAGCCCGACAAGCAAGAGCCCGTCAAGCAAGAGCCTGTCGAGCAGAAGTCCGGCGAGTCGCAAGCCGACCAGGCGCCGCCTGCCGCCCCCCAGCCGGCTGGCGAGCCCGCCGAAGATGAATCGCCGGCCTCGGCGCACAAGTTGGCCGAGGCGGAGGTGCCCGAGCCTGCAAGTCCGCCAGCTCCCGACGCTGGCACCGGCCAGCGCGAGCACGCCGAGGTGATCGAGCCCAGCCGTCCCACCGGCCCGGCCCTGCAGGAAAAGCCCAGAGCGCCGGTGCAGGGTGGCAAGGGTGGCGAGAAGAAGGGCTGGTTTGCGCGCATGCGCGAGGGCCTTGGCAAGACTCGGGCCAACCTGAGCGACGGCCTGGCCGACCTGTTCATGGGTGCCAAGCAGATCGATGACGAGCTGATCGAGGACATCGAGACCCAGCTGCTGATGGCCGACGTCGGTATCGAGGCCACCAGCGAAATCATCGAGGCGCTGACCGATCGCGTCTCGCGCAAGGAGCTGAAGGACCCGGAGGCGCTGTATCGTGCGCTGCAGCAGGAGCTGGCCGCCATGCTCGGCGAGGTCAGCCAGCCCCTGAGCCTCGAGACCGCCGACGGTGGGCCCTTCGTCATCCTGGTGGTGGGCGTCAACGGCGTCGGCAAGACCACCACCATCGGCAAGCTGACCCAGCGCTTCCAGCGCGAGGGCAAGAGCGTGATGCTGGCGGCGGGGGATACCTTCCGCGCGGCTGCGGTAGAGCAGCTCAAGGTGTGGGGCGAGCGCAACAGCGTGCCGGTGGTGGCTCAGCACACCGGCGCCGACAGCGCCTCGGTGATCTATGACGCCGTGGCGGCGGCCCGTGCCCGTGGCGTCGACGTCTTGATCGCCGATACCGCTGGTCGCCTGCACAACAAGAGTCACCTGATGGAAGAGCTCAAGAAGGTCCATCGGGTGATGGGCAAGCTCGATGCGCAGGCGCCTCACGAGGTGATGCTGGTGCTCGACGCCGGTACCGGCCAGAACGCCTTGTCCCAGGCGGCCACCTTCAACGAGGCGGTTCCGGTCAGCGGGATCACCCTGACCAAGCTCGACGGTACCGCCAAGGGGGGCGTGATCTTCGCCCTGGCCAAGCAGCTGAAGACGCCGATCCGCTTTATCGGGGTGGGTGAGAGTCTGGATGACCTGCGGCCGTTCAAGGCCGAGGACTTCGTCGACGCCCTGTTCGATCGTCGCCCGAGTGACGCCGACGAATGATCGCCTTCGAGCACGTCGGCAAGCGCTATGGAGGGCGCTTCGAGGCGCTCTCCAATATCGATTTTCGCGTCTCGCGGGGCGAGATGGTGTTTCTCACCGGCCATTCCGGTGCCGGCAAGAGTTCGCTGCTTCGGCTGATCATGCGCCTGGAGCGACCCAGTCGCGGACGGGTGATGGTCGCCGGTCACGATATCGACAAGCTGCATCCCAGCCAGTTGCCGTTCTACCGGCGTCAGATCGGGGTGGTCTTCCAGGACCACCAGCTGCTGTTCGACCGCTCGATCTATCACAATGTGGCGTTGCCGCTGGAGATCCGCGGCCTGGCGCCGCGGGATATCGCGCGGCGGGTCCGCGCCGCACTCGACAAGGTCGGCCTGCTGCACCGCGAAAAGGCGCTTCCCATCGAACTTTCCGGCGGCGAGCAGCAGCGCGTGGGCATCGCCCGGGCGGTGGTCAACAAGCCCGCCCTGCTGCTGGCCGATGAGCCTACCGGTAATCTCGACCCTCAGTTGTCCGCCGATATCATGGGGCTGTTCGAGGACTTTCATCGCATCGGCACCACGGTGATGATCGCCAGTCACGATCTGGCGTTGATCGCCAGGCTGCGTCACCGCACCCTGCGCCTGAGCGAGGGGCGCCTGGTGGCCGACGAGGAGGCCGCATGAGCGCTCGCCATTCGCGCAAGGGCGCGGCGACGCCCAGGGGCGCCTCGGCCGCCGCACGTACGGGCGGCCGCCAGGAGGCCTCGACGTCACCTCGCGGTGCGCGTCAGCAGACGGTGCGCGCACAGGGGCAGTGGCAAGCCTGGCTGCGCCACCATCGCGCCATGTGTGTGGACAGCCTGCGCCGGCTGGTGCGCCAGCCGGTGGGTAGCCTCTTGACCATGCTCGCCATCGCCATCGCCCTGGTGCTGCCCAGCGCCCTGTGGCTGTCACTGGACAGCGCCAAGCTGGTGGACGCCGAGCTGGACGCCAGCGCCACCCTGACGGCCTACCTCGACAAGGGGGTGAGCGAGTCCGAGACCGGTCGCATCCTGGAAGCGCTGGAGGCTCAGTCGGAGGTCGCCGCCACCGAATTGATCACCGCCGAGCAGGGCATGGCGGAATTCCAGCAATCCCTGGGGCTCGATGATGCCCTGGCGCGGCTCGACGAGAATCCGCTGCCCGCCGCGGTGGTGATCTCGCCGACGACGCCGTCTCCGGAGGCCATGGCGGCGCTGTCCGAGCGCCTGTCGGCGATGTCCGGGGTGGCCGAGGTGCGCCTCGACCTGGCCTGGATCGAGCGTCTGCGGCAACTGGCTGAGCTGGGTCGTCGCCTGACCCTGGCGCTGGGGGTGCTGTTTGGTCTGGGCGTGCTGCTGGTGGTGGGCAACACCATCCGCCTGGCGGTGGAGAACCGGCGCAAGGAGATCGAGGTGGTGACCCTGATCGGCGCCACCCATGCCTTTGTACGCCGACCCTTTCTGTACAGCGGCGCCTGGTATGGCCTGGGCGGCGGACTGCTGGCGTGGGGGCTTCTGACCCTGGGCAGCGACTGGCTGGCGGCGCCGGTGGCATCGCTGGCGGCCAGCTACGGCGCGCACTATCAGCTACCGACCCTGGGCCTTGTCGGCTCTACAACATTGCTGACTTGTAGTACACTATTGGGCTGGTTGGGAGCCTGGATCGCCGTCAGCCGCCACTTGGCGGGCATCAAGCCACGCTAGCGGCAACAGGTAATCACCCGTTTCTTGTACGGTTTCGTCGGATGTCTACGACCAAAGGGGAACTTCTTCCTATTTTTATCCTCCAAGGTGCATCCGAAATCTTGTTGGTCTTCGAGGAGACAACCTGCACATGAGCAACAGTCTTCTGCCGGTGGGTCATCTTTCACCGGGGCACGACCTCAACGGCTATATTCAGGCCGTCAATCGCATTCCGCTGCTGACGGTGGATGAAGAGCAGGACCTGGCCCATCGCCTTCAGCAGGAAGGCGATCTGGAAGCCGCCCGCCGTCTGGTCATGTCCCATCTGCGTTTTGTCGTGCACATCGCACGCAGCTATTCCGGCTATGGACTTCCCCAGGCTGACCTGATTCAGGAAGGCAACGTCGGCCTGATGAAGGCCGTCAAGCGTTTCGACCCGACCCAGGGCGTACGCCTGGTGTCTTTCGCGGTGCACTGGATCAAGGCCGAGATCCACGAGTTCGTGCTGCGCAACTGGCGCATCGTTAAGATCGCCACCACCAAGGCCCAGCGCAAGCTGTTCTTCAACCTGCGGGGCGCCAAGAAGCGCCTGGCCTGGTTGAACAGCGACGAGGTCGACGCCATCGCCAAGGACCTGGACGTCAAGCCCGAGGTGGTGCGCGAGATGGAAGGTCGTCTGGCCTCCCATGATGCCGGCTTCGATGCTTCACCGTCCGAGGACGAGGATTCGGCCTATCAGGCACCGGTTCACTATCTGGACGACGCCAGCCAGGACCCGGCGACCCAGCTCGAGGACAGCGACTGGGAGCAGGACGCCACCCGCCGCCTCCAGGGCGCGCTGGCCGAGCTCGACGAGCGCTCGCGGGATATCCTGAGCCAGCGCTGGCTCGCCGAAAACAAGGCGACCCTGCATGAACTGGCCGATGTCTATGGTGTGTCCGCCGAGCGCATTCGTCAGCTCGAGAAGAACGCCATGAAGAAGATCCGCGAACGTCTGGGTGATAGCATGGCGGCCTGACCGCCATCGATTGCGCCAGCCGCTGGCAGGACGAAAACGCCCGAACCTCACGGTTCGGGCGTTTTCAGTTGTGGCTGAGCTTGTACCAGGGCGACTGCCACAAGGGCTGTAGGGTGGTTGCCTGAGCCGCTATACCAGCCGCTATACCAGTCGCTACACGCCCTGGTACCAGCGCCTAGCCCTGGGCGCTGGCAGCACCCGTCAGGCCGCCAGCGGCGGCTGCGCGGCGGGCAATGTCGCCCAGCGCCTCGTCACCGGCGCTGAGATCGCGAAAGGCGCCCATGGCGCCGAGCAGGGCCGAGCTCTCGTAGGGCACGAACACACGCTCTCCCTGCTTGGCCATCTCCGGCAGCATCGAGATATAGGACTGGCCGAGCAGATAGCCGATGACCGCCCTGGTGCTCTTCTCGCCTTCGCCCATGGCACCCAGTACCAGCTCGATGGAGCGACTTTCGCCCTGGGCACGCAGAATGGCGGATTCCTTGTCGCCCTGGGCGTTGAGGATCGCTGACTCCTTCTGGCCCTGGGCCTTGGCGATGGCCGCGGCCTTTTCGCCCTCGGCCTCGGTGACGGTGGCTCGACGGCGACGTTCGGCGGACATCTGCAGGTGCATGGCCTCCTTGACCTCCGTCGGCATCTCGATGTCCTGCACCTCGATGCGATTGATCGCCACCCCCCACTTGGAGGCAGGTTCCTCCATCTGTTCCTTGATCTTGGCGTTGACCTCGGCGCGGGACTCGAAGATCTTGTCCAGCTCCATCTGGCCGACCACCGAGCGCAGCGTCGTCTTGGCCAGTACCTCCACCGCCTGACTCATGTTCTCGATCTTGTAGACGGCGTTGGCCGGATCGATGATCTGAAAGTAGATGGCGCCGTCGATGCGCACCGTCACGTTGTCGGTGGTGACCACCGGCTGGGACGGGAAGTCCATGACCGACTCGCGCAGGTCGATGCGGGTCTCCTGACTCAGCACCGGGGTGAACTCCTGGCCCTTGCGCAGGTAGCGCACCATCTTGATTGGTCTTGGCTTGTCGAAGAACGGAACGATGAAGTTGATGCCCTTCTGCAGCGTGCGGTGGTAGGCGCCGAGGCGCTCGATCACCATCACCTCGGACTCCTGAACGATCACCAGTCCCTTGATCACCATGATTACGGCGATGACGACCACCACCAGGGCAATCAATAGCCCCGGGTTTATGGCATACGGCAACATGCAGGTACCTCCTTGGTATCGAGAGTGTCGCCCAGGGCGACCGACGGCATCCCGCCGCCGAAAGCCAGCTTAGGCAATGGGCGGGCGAGTGGCGATAGCGTCTGGCGGCCGCTGCCCGAACGAGCGCATGACCGGGATCAAGAACCTTCGCCGGCGGGACGGACCACCGCCTGGGTGCCCTCGAAGCGGACCAGCGTTACCTCGTCACCCGGACGAAGGGCAGGACCACTCCCTGCTTCGTCCGCCAGGCTGGCACGGTAGAGATCACCGTCGAGCTTGATGCAGGGTGCGTCATCGAAGTCGCGGCTGACCAGCACGAAGCGTTGACCGCGGCCTCCACCGCTGCCAGCCACGCCGAAGCCTTTTTTCGCGCCTCGGCCGCGTCGTCTGAGCTGTCGAATCGCCAGCGGCACCAGCACGGCACAGGCGAGCGCCAGGACGATCAGTTGCAGGGTGAAAGTGGCGCCCAGCCAGGCGGCCAGGGCGGTGAGGGCGAGTGCCGCCGCCAGGGCCAGCAGCACGTAGGAACCGGTCAGCAGCTCGACCAGCAGAGCCGCGAGTCCGGCCAGCAGCCACCACAGCGCGGGAGATAGAAAATCCATGAGGGGCCTCTTGGAAGCAGCGAAATGACGTCCTGTCCTGTCCGATTCTGCGCCGCCGGCCGTGACCCGGCAAGCCGGCGAGACCCGCAGACGACAGCGCCACCGCGATTGCGGTGGCGCGTGGTCCAATATCACGAGGCCTGGAAGTCTGTCGTGTTACGGGGCTTACCAGTACCCCAGCACCTTCCACCGTAGAGAGTCTGCGACACCGACCCAGACGGTCAGGTTGACCAGGCTCCTGCCCTGATCAAGAGCGGACCCGCCTTCCGGGCGTCTTACCAGTACCCCAGCACCTTCCACCATAGGCTACCGACACCGACCCAGACGGTCAGGTTGACCAGGCTCCTGCTCTGATCAAGAGCGGACCCGCCTTCCGGGCGTCTTGCCAGTACCCCAGCACCTTCCACCGTAGAGAGTCTGCGACACCGACCCAGACGGTCAGGTTGACCAGGCTCCTGCCCTGATCAAGAGCGGACTCGCCTTCCGGGCGTCTTGCCAGTACCCCAGCACCTTCCACCGTAGAGAGTCTGCGACACCGACCCAGACGGTCAGGTTGACCAGGCTCCTGCCCTGATCAAGAGCGGACCCGCCTTCCGGGCGTCTTACCAGTACCCCAGCACCTTCCACCACAGGCTGCCAACACCGACCCACACTGTCAGGTTGACCAGGCTCATCACCAGTCCGGCCTTCCACCAGGTGCCGAGTTCCACATAGCCGGAGCCGAAGATGATCGGGGCGGTGCCGGTGGCGTAGTGGGTCAGCGACATCATCAGCGAGGAGGCGCCGGCCAGCAGCAGGGCGATGTACAGGGTGGGGATGCCGAGGGCGATACCGGCGGCCAGGAAGGCGGCGTACATGGCGGTGATATGGGCGGTGGTGCTGGCGAAGAAGTAGTGCGCGTAGAAGTAGACGCCGGTCAGCGCCAGGGCCATGCCGAACCAGCCCATGTTGAAGCTGCTGATGCCCTCCTCGATGACCCCGGAGAACCAGCCGATCAGTCCGAGCTTGCCCAGGAAGCTTGCCATCATTACCAGAGCGGCGAACCACACGATGGTGTCCCAGGCGGACTTCTCGCCGAGGATGTCATCCCAGGTCAGCACATTGGTGACCAGCAGGATGGACAGTCCCAGCAGCGCCACCGCGGTGGAGTTTACCTTGAACTCGGGGCCGAACAGCATCGCCGGGATACCGGCCCACAGGATCAACAGCAGGCCGAACACGCCGATCATGATCTTTTCGGCGCGGTCGAGCGCGCCCATGGCGGTGAGCTGCTCGCGGGCGAAGGAGGTGGCGTCCGGGGTGCGCTTGAGCTCCGGCGGATACAGCACGTACAGCACCGCCGGCATCAAGGCGATGGCGACCAGGCCGGGCAATAGCGCGGCCAGCGCCCACTGGGTCCAGGTGATCGAGATGGCGGAGTCGGTAGCCTTGGCGATCAGGTCGACGATAAGGGGGTTGGGGGCCGTTGCGGTGATGAACATGGCCGAGGTGATGGGGTTGGCGTGATAGTTCACCAGCGCCAGGTACTCGCCGATCTTCTTGCTGGTGCCGGACTCGGGGGAGGAGCCGAAGCTGTCGGCGATGGAGCGCATGATCGGGTGCATGATGCCGCCACCCCGGGCGGTGTTGCTGGGGGTGATCGGGGCGATGGTCAGCTCCGCCAGGGACAGGGCGTAGCCGATGCCGAGGGTGCGTTTGCCGAAGGCGGCGATAAAGGCGTAGCCGATGCGGTTGCCCAGACCCGTCTTCGACAGCCCGCGGGAGATCATGATGGCCAGGCCGATCAGCCAGATCAGCGGGTTGGAAAAGCCCGAGAGGGCGTCGGAGACCGCGCCCTTGGAACTGTCCGGGTTGGTGACGCCGGTCAGCGCGACCACGGTGATGGCAATGATCGCCAGGGCGCCGATGCGCATGGTCTTGCCGATGATGGCGGCGATGGTGGCGACGAAGATCGCCAGCAGGTGCCAGGCCTCGGGATTGACGCCGTCAGGTACGGGGATTACGAACCAGAGCGCCAGCCCCAGGGTCACCGAGACCAGGGCGGGGAGCGGTTTGAATGCGAGCATAAGCGAGCTCCTTTGGGGAAGATCGAGTGATCACCTCTCCACAGAGAGAATCCGAAGGTGTTGTGCTCATTTACGCATAGACGAAGCGACGTCCGAATGACGGACATCAAGCAGAAGTACGACTTTCGTCGAAATGGTCATGTCGAGTGCAACTTGCGCTGAGGAGGTCGCAGCGCCAAGGCAGGAGATAACGGTGCAGGAGTTGGGTGAGGGCTGCGGCCGACGCCATGCCGGGAACTGCCCGGCATGGCGCGAGAGGAGGTGAACGGTCCCTAGTCGGGCTTGATCGCGGTGCGGCCGCTGCCCAGGAACATCATCGCCAGGGCGCCGAACAGGAACATGCCCTGCAGCTCCAGCGCCCAGCCGCCGCTGCTGGTCAGGCTGAACAGCTCACCCATATGCGCCAGATAGATGGCCACCACCATGTTGCCGGCGATCAGCAGACCGGCGATGCGAGTGTTCCAGCCGAGGATCGCCATGACAGGTGCGACGACTTCGCCCAGCAGGACGCCATAGGCCAGCACAGTGGGCAGGCCATGGGAGGCCAGGGTTTCACCGATCCAGGACAGGCTGCCGGGATTGATCAGCTTGCTGACGCCGTGCAGCAGGATCATCACGCCAAGGGCCAGGCGCAGGATCAGCTTTCCCAGGTCGTCGTTGTCGAGGGCGTTGAGCATGGTGACTTCCTTTTCACTAGGGGCTTTTTTGACTCGAGAGCCTTTCACTTCTGGCGTTGGGCAGAAAACAGTCGCGCCGAGTTATCCGTGGCTTCGCAGCATGATCGCGATGACGTCGGCATGGTGCCTTCGGTCGCAACACCAGAATCACCGAAACGGTCGGACCACGCAGGCAATTCTGGCATATTAGGCTTTATCCAGATGACTCAGCTGCAAGGAAGATAGCATGGTTCCGTCACGACTTCGCCGCACCGCCGCTTTCGCTCTTTTCACCCTGGCGCTCAGTGCCTGCTCCAGCCAGCCTGGGCCCACGGTGGGTGGGGGCGACACGGCGGCCCCGGGCAGCGTCTCGAGCCCGCTGGTCGGCAAGCGCTGGAACCTGTTGCTGGTGGGCACCAGCGATCGCCTGTCGATGCCGCAGAAGCCGTACTTCGAGGTGGCTTCCGATGGCAGTGTCAGCGGTAGCGACGGCTGCAATCGCTTCACCGGCACGGTGAGCTTCGGTGACAGCCAGCGTATCGACTTCAGCGAACTGACCGCCACCCGCATGGCCTGTGCCAATCCCCAGGGGGCCCAGCAGGTCCGCGAGATGCTCGACAACGCCTATCGCTACCTGATCGACCATGACCGACTGGTGTTCTTCGGCCCTAACTCGCTGGTGCTGGGCGGTTTTCGCGACTCTAGCTGACCGGGCCAGTGTTCATCGGGGCGATCAGCGACTCCGGTTGTCCCTCCTGAGCGCGGTACTCGAGATGTCGGCTGCAGCGCGGCTTGCATGATGCAGGCAGGATCGCAGGCTGTGCTTTCGCTGTTGGAAGCGATCGAGCCACCGGGGATGGATCGCCACCACGCGCACCGGAACGGAAGCTAGTCCCAGCAATTGCACGATGGCCAGGCGGTGTGAACCGCCGTAGCCGAGCACGACCTCGCCATCCCGGGTAATCAATACCTGCATTTCGTCATCGGGGTGGCGACTGTCGTCGGGGTGTTGGCGAGCCAGTTCTTGCTGGGTCTTGTAGCCGTGTCGGCGAATGCCGTGGTAGGCACGAGACAGCGTCTCGAAGTAGCGAGCGATATCCTCCTCGCTGCGACACCAGTAGGCGCCTTGCTGTGCCGGGTCGGTGCACTCGCCGGAACGATAGCGAGCCACCGCTTGATGCATCTGGGCGTACTGGGCGGTCTCGCGGAAGTGCCTGTCGTGGGCGAAGATGTCCTCGACTGCAGCGGTCTCGTTCAGGCGTGCCTGGCAAAGTGGTGCAACATGGCTGATGTCCCAGTCGCCTTCACTGATCAACTCACGGCTCAAGCCAGAGCGCGTGACGCAGCGCGCGATGCGCCTTGGGTCGATGTCGACCAGCGGCAGGTCGTTGGCATTCAGCCAGCGACGTTGAAGGTCGACACGGCCACACAGCTCGGCCAGGTACAGCAGGGCACGCCGTGTTCGGCGGCGAAGGCGTGGCAGGGCGGCGAGCCCGGCAGTGCCAGGGAACGCCAGGGGGTAAGGCCCGAGTGCGTCATGTTGTAAATGTCTATTGTTGTTGTACGCGTTGGTATGGCCGTTGTTCGGTCTGCTGTCGTATCTGCGGCCGAATCGGCGATTGGCCTGAAGGAACGGCTGTGCTGACAGCTTCACTGTGCCGCAAAATACTTTAATAGAAGAAACTGAAATTTGTAGTAATACCGTCATCTTTGTGTCGTACCCGATCAGGCTGAGGCGACGCAGACGGTTGCCTGAGGCGAGGGGCAGGCACGAACCAATAGCGACGTTCCGCCAGGGGGGGGGGGATGGCCTTCAGCAACGAAGAGAGAGCGGCATTGCTGGCGCTTCACGGGGTAGGGCCGACCGTCATCAGTCGCTTCGAGCAGCTTGGTATCGACTCCTTCGAGCATCTGGCGACGTTCGAGGCCCGGGAGATCGCCGAGCAGGTGGCATCGATGCTCAACACCAGCTGCTGGAAGAATTCGCCACGCGCTCTGGCGGCGGTGGAGGCGGCCATCGTGCGTGCCAGGCAAGGTCTACAGGAATAGGGGGCCGTCTTATGGCATTCAATGATCTGGAGAGAAAGCGAGTGGAGAAGGCGGCAGTGGCTTTTGTCGAGAAGCATCGTCCACCGCCTCAATTGAGATCAAAGCTTGATCTCGCCTTTCGTATCGATGGGCAGAGCCTGGAGATCTTCGAAGTCAGTCCTCGCTATGACAAACCTGACGAGAAACTGGAGATACCCGTCGCCAAGGCGAAGTACGTGCGTAGTCAGGATGTCTGGAAGGTCTACTGGCAGCGAGCGGACCTGAAGTGGCACGGTTATACGCCCTGTCCCCAGGTGGGGACGGTGGAAGCCTTTCTCGAACTGGTGGGTCGCGACGAGATGGCCTGTTTCTTCGGTTAGCCGAGCGTGCTGGGAGCCGATGGATTCTCTGTTGCTATCACGTCTGAATAAAGTCGACCCCGCCAGTGGCGGGGTCGACTCGGCTGGTGCTCAGGCCGGTTGAGCCGGTTTAGGCCCAGACTATAGGGCCGCGATCTTGTCGCGCTGTTCGACCAGCACCCGGCGGGCGGCCTGGTACTCCTCGAGCTTGCCGCGCTCCTTGTCGATGACGGCGGCCGGGGCCTTGGCCACGAAGCCTTCGTTGGCGAGCTTCTTCTCGACGCCGCCGATCAACTTGTCCTGCTTGTCGATCTCCTTGCTCAGGCGGGCGAGCTCGGCGTCCTTGTCGATCAGGTCTGCCATCGGCACCAGCACTTCCATGTCGCCGACCAGCTGGGTGGCGGACAGCGGCGCCGTGCTGGCGTCATCGAGCCACTCGATGGACGACAGCTTGGCCAGCTTGGACAGGAACAGGCGGTTGGCGCTCAGGCGCGCCTGGTCGGCCTCGCTGCCCTTGGTCAGCAGGGCGTCGAGCGGCTTGCCCGGGGCGATGTTCATCTCGGCGCGGATATTGCGCACCGCCACGATCACCCCCTTGAGCCATTCGATGTCACGGATGGCGTCCTGGTCGATCAACGCCTCGTCCGCCAGCGGCCAGGCCTTGGCCATCAGCGAGTCGTTGTCCCCCTCCAGGGTGCCGGCGAGCGGCGCCACGCGCTGCCAGATCTCCTCGGAGATGTACGGCATCATCGGATGGGCCAGGCGCAGGATGGCTTCCAGCACCCGCACCAGGGTGCGCCGGGTGCCGCGTTTGGCGGCCTCGCTGGCGCCTTCGTCCCACAGTACCGGCTTGGACAGCTCCAGATACCAGTCGCAGTACTCGTTCCAGACGAAGTCGTAAAGCGCCTGGGAGGCGTGGTCGAAGCGGAACTCCTCCATCGCCCGGGTGACCTGATCCACCGTCTGCTGCAGGCGGGCCTCGATCCAGCGGTCGGCCAGCGACAGCTCGACCTCGCCGCCTTCGCGGCCGCAGTCCTCGTTCTCGGCGTTCATCAAGACGTAGCGAGAGGCGTTCCACAGCTTGTTGCAGAAGTTGCGGTAGCCGTCCAGCCGGCCCATGTCGAACTTGATGTCGCGACCGGTGGTGGCCTGGGACAGGAAGGTATAGCGCAGGGCGTCGGTGCCGTGGGCCTCGATGCCGTCGGGGAACTCCGAACGGGTCGCCTTGGCGATGGCCTTGGCCTTCTGCGGCTGCATCATGTTGCCGGTGCGCTTGTCGACCAGCGCCTCCAGATCGATGCCGTCGATCAGGTCGATGGGGTCGAGTACGTTGCCCTTGGACTTGGACATCTTCTGGCCCTGGCCGTCACGCACCAGGCCGTGGACGTAGACCGTCTTGAACGGCACCTCGTCGGTGAACTTGAGGGTCAGCATGATCATCCGCGCGACCCAGAAGAAGATGATGTCAAAGCCGGTCACCAGCACGCTGCTGGGATGGAAGGTCTTGAGCTCTTCGGTCTGCTCGGGCCAGCCGAGGGTGCCGAAGGTCCACAGCCCGGAGCTGAACCAGGTGTCGAGTACGTCCTCGTCCTGGGTCAGGGCGACGTCGCCTGCGATGCCGTGCTTTTCGCGGGCCTCGGCTTCGGTGCGCGCCACATAGACGTTGCCCTCCTGGTCATACCAGGCAGGGATACGGTGGCCCCACCACAGCTGGCGCGAGATGCACCAGTCCTGCAGATCACGCATCCACGAGAAGTACATGTTCTCGTAGTTTTTGGGCACGAACTGGATGTCGCCGTTTTCCACCGCCTCGATGGCCGGCTTGGCCAGTGTTTCCACCGCCACGAACCATTGATCGGTCAGCAGCGGCTCGATCACGTCACCGGAACGATCGCCGTAGGGCAGGGTGTTGTTGACCGTTTCGGTCTTCTCGAGCAGGCCCTTGGCCTCCATGTCGGCGACGATGGCCTTGCGAGCGGCAAAGCGGTCGAGGCCGGCGTATGCCGCAGGCAGGCTAGTGTCGATGTCGGTCAGCGGACGGCCCTGGATGTCGAAGGCCTCGGCGGCTTCGAGGATATGGGCGGTCTTCGAGAAGACATTGATCAGCGGAAGACCAGCGCGCTTGCCGACTTCATAGTCGTTGAAGTCGTGGGCCGGGGTGATCTTCACGCAGCCCGAGCCCTTGTCCATGTCGGCGTGCTCATCGGCGACGATGGGGATGCGACGGCCGACCAGCGGCAGCTCGACGAACTTGCCGACCAGCGAGGCGTAGCGCTCGTCGTCGGGATTGACCGCCACGGCGCTGTCGCCGAGCAGGGTCTCGGGGCGGGTGGTGGCGACCACCAGATGGTCGAGGCCGGCGTCGGTGGTGACACCGTCGGCCAGCGGATAGCGGAAGTGCCAGAACTGACCCTGCTGGTCGCGATTCTCGACCTCGAGATCGGAGATGGCGGTGTTCAGCGTCGGGTCCCAGTTGACCAGGCGCTTGCCGCGATACACCAGATCCTCTTCATACAGGCGGACGAAGACCTCCTGCACCGCCTTGTAGAAGCCCTCATCCATGGTGAAGCGCTCGCGGCTCCAGTCGAGGCTTGCGCCCATTCGACGGAGCTGGCGGGTGATATGGCCGCCGGACTCATGCTTCCATTCCCACACCTTGTCGATGAAGGCCTCGCGCCCCAGGTCGTGGCGCGTCTTGCCTTCCTCGGCGGCGACCTTGCGCTCCACCAGCATCTGGGTGGCGATGCCGGCGTGGTCGGTGCCCACCTGCCACAGAGTGTTGCGACCCTGCATCCGCCGCCAGCGGATCAGGGTGTCCATGATGGTGTCCTGGAAGGCGTGACCCATGTGCAGGCTGCCGGTGACGTTGGGTGGCGGAATCATGATGGCGAAGGGGTCGCCCTTGCCCGAGGGCGCGAACCGTCCGTCGTTTTCCCAGCGCTCGTACCAGCGGGCTTCGATGCTTTCGGGTTGGTAGGTCTTGTCCATGGGGTACTCTTGCTAGCGGAGCCCGGGGCATGCCAGGCACGAGACAGAGGCTCGCGCATGGCGCTGGGCTTGGAGTTCGACAGCCGGCGCTCGGGCTCGAAAGCTTCCCGCCGAAGAGCGGTTGCGCGAGTGAGGCCTGCGAAAAATGGGCTCGATTATACCCTGATCCGAGGCGGGGCGTCAGGGGCTGACGGGATGACCGGCAGTGTCCAGAGGATTTGGTGACAGGAGCCTACCCCTGACCCTTGAGGTGGTGCGGGGTGACCGGGTAGCCGCGCTGCTTGTAGGTCTTCCAGCACTCGCGCTTGACCGTCAGCACGTCCTGGTGCTGGTTGATGATCTCGGCCACCCGCTCGAAGCGAGAAAACCACTCGGGGATTTCCGGCGACAGATTGAGCATCGCCTGGGGCGGCGGGTCGAGGCTTTGCGGCGGGCCCTGCCAGCCGATGGTGACGGGTACCTGTCTTGCGTTCTCGATACCGGCCTCTGTTGTCCCGGCCCCGGCCTCTCTTGCATCGGCCCCGCCCCCAGCCTCGAGCGCATGGGGGACGAAGGCGTCGGGACGAAAGTCCCACAGACGCTGGTCGAGCTCCCGGGCCATGGCTTCGTCTTCGGCGTACAGGTAGAGCCGGTAGCCCTTGCGGGCGATGGTCTCGGTCAGCCGACAGGCGAAGGCGAGGCGGGCCTCGAGGGTGGTGTCCGGCAGGATGTAGAAGTCGATCTTGGTCATGCGCTCTGACTTGATGGCTGAACGAAGGCCGCCCGGGGGCGGCCTTTTAGTAGGGAAGGAGCCGGATCAGGCAAGACGGGTCAACCAGCCATGGGTGTCTTCGACACGGCCGTACTGGATGTCGAGCAGACGCTTGCGCAGTCGGCTGGCCACCTCGTTGCCCTCGGGGTGCTCGATCACGCCGTCCTCGCTGACCAGTCGCCCGATGGGGGTGATGACCGCGGCGGTACCGCAGGCAAAGACTTCGGTGATTTCGCCGGAGGCCACGCCATCGCGCCACTCGTCGATGCTGATGGGGCGCTCTTCCGGGGTCAGGCCTTCATCCTTGGCTAGTTCGAGCATGGAATCCCGGGTCACCCCCTCGAGGATGGTGCCGGTCAGGCGCGGGGTGACCAGACGGCCGTCACGGGTGACGAAGAACAGGTTCATGCCGCCGAGTTCCTCGATCCAGGTGTTTTCCACGGCGTCGAGGAAGGCCACCTGGTCGCAGCCGTGGTCGGCGGCTTCCTTCTGGGCCAGCAGCGAGGCGGCGTAGTTGCCGCCGCACTTGGCGTAGCCGGTGCCGCCGGGAGCGGCGCGGTTGTAGTTCGACGACAGCCAGATCGATACCGGCTTGACCCCACCCTTGAAGTAGGCCGCCACCGGCGAGGCGATGACGTAGAAGTCCACCTCCTTGGACGGGCGCACGCCAAGGAAGGCCTCGGAGGCGATCATGAAGGGTCGCAGGTAGAGGCTGGATTCCTCGGCAGCGCTTGCCGGCGTCGGCACCCAGTCGATGTCCTGGGCGACCAGTGCCTTGACCGCACCGATGAAGTCCTCGTCGGACAGTTCCGGCAGGGCCAGGCGACGGGCGCTGGCGCGAAAGCGCGCGGCGTTCTTTTCCGGGCGGAAGGTCCAGACGCTGCCGTCGGCGTGGCGGTAGGCCTTCATGCCCTCGAAGATTTCCTGGGCGTAGTGCAGCACCGAGGCGGCCGGGTCCAGTGACAGCGGGCCGTAGGGACGTACCTGATGGCCGTGGAAGCCGGCGTCCTCGGTCCAGCGGATGTGGGCCATGTGGTCGGTGAAGTGACGACCGAAGCCCGGGTTCTCGAGAATGGTGTTGCGGATGCTCGCGTCGGTGGCGTTGGCGTTGGGCTCGAGCGAGAAGCCTTGGATGGACACGGGTCGTTCTCCAGAATCGTATCGCGCCGCAAGGGCTCTGCGGCGACAGCGGATCGAGGTCGAGTCAGGGGGCTCGACCGGGATGGGGTGGGCAGGCATCGCGCCTGCCGATGGAATCAGAATGACACAGGCTCGCCCTTTCGGGAAAGCCTGTGGGTCGGGAAAGCCTGTAGGACGGGGAAGCCCGCCGGGGCGGGTGCCGACGTCTGTCGGCACCCGTGTGGACGGCGGACTTGCCGGGTCAGTCCTGGTCGGTGTTGACCACCTCTGCCTCGCGGTCGAGCAGGTAGCGGGTCAGCAGGCCCACCGGGCGGCCTGTGGCACCCTTGGCGCTGCCGCTGTTCCAGGCGGTGCCGGCCACGTCCAGGTGCGCCCAGGGGAAGTCGGTGGCGAAGCGCGACAGGAAACAGCCGGCGGTGATGGTGCCCGCCGGGCGCCCGCCGATGTTGGCCAGGTCGGCGAAGTTGGAGTCCAGCTGTTCCTGGTACTCGTCCCACAGCGGCAGATGCCAGGCGCGATCCCAGGCGGTTTCGCCGGCGTCGAGAAGGTCCAGCGCCAGGTCGTCGTCGTTGGACATCAGGCCGGTGGCGTGGTGGCCAAGCGCAATGATGGCGGCTCCGGTGAGGGTGGCGATGTCGACGACGCTGGCCGGCTCGAAGCGCTCGGCGTAGGTCAGGGCGTCACACAGCACCAGGCGGCCCTCGGCGTCGGTGTTGAGCACTTCCACCGACAGCCCCTTCAGCGTCTTGATGATGTCGCCAGGCTTGGTCGCGCGACCGCTGGGCATGTTCTCGGCGGCGGCGACGATGGCGACCAGGTTGATCTTCGGCTTGATCGCCAGGATCGAGGCAACCGCGCCGAACACGCTGGCGGCGCCGCACATGTCGAACTTCATCTCGTCCATGCCGGCACCGGGCTTGAGCGAGATGCCGCCGGTGTCGAAGGTGATGCCCTTGCCGACGAGTACGTGGGGCGACTCGTTTTCGTCGTCCGCGCCCTGATAGCGCATCACGATCAGCCGCGACGGCTCGTCGCTGCCATGGCCGACCGACAACAGCGAGTGCGCGCCGAGCTCCTCGAGGGCTGCCTCGTCGAGAATCTCGGTGGTCAGGGCGCCATCGGATTCGCTGGCCAGGCGCTCGGCCTCGCTGGCGAGGTAGCGCGGCGTGCAGACGTTGCCCGGCAGGTTGCCGAGCTGGCGGGCCAGGTTGATGCCCTGGCCCACGGCGGCACCCTGGCGGGCGCCTTCGCTGGCCGCGTTCTGGTCTTCGCCCTCACTGAGCAGGATCGACACCGTCTTGAGGCTGGGAGCCGGGCCACTCTCCTTCTTGAAGTCGGTGAAGCGGTAGCTGGCGCGAAGCGCGCTCTCGGCGATCTTGTGGGCCTTCCAGCCGGCGTCGCGATCCTCGACGGGCACGTCGGTGAGGGCTACCGAGACTTCGTCCACGGTCAGCTGACCGAGGCTCGCGAAGGCGGCGTCCACGGCCTTGCAGAAGGCACCTTCGTTGCACTTGTCGCGCTCGCCGAAGCCGACCAGCAGCAGGCGGTCGGCGCACAGCCCAGGCGCAAAGGGCACCAGCTGGACGTTGCCGAGCTTGGCGTTGAAATCGCCACGCTCGATCAACTGTCCGATCAGACGCTCGCTGGCGTCGTCGAGCTTGGCGGCGGCAGGAGTAAGTTCACCGTCCTTGAACACCGGGATGACCAGGCAGGCGGTCTCGATCTTGACCGGGTTGGCCGTCTTTACAGGGAATTCCATGCTGACTCCACAAGACAAGTGTGGGGGGATTCTGGATAATGCCGGCACGATGCCGAGTCCATCCAGTGTACCCAAGGCCCCCGGGGTTTGCATGATCACCGTGGCCGCAGCGACCGATCGGGTAGAGACATCGATCAGGGACCTATACTGGATCAGGGACGACCGGTGAGGACGACCGAGAGCAGGAGCGCGCATTGATCATATTCCGTTACCTCACCCGCGAGATTCTGCTGACCATGTCGGCGGTGGCCGGGGTGCTGCTGCTGGTGATCATGGGCAGTCGGTTTATCCGCTATTTTGCCAACGCCGCCGAAGGCGAGATCCCGGCGAACATCCTCGGTTCGCTGATGCTCTATCACATGCCGGGCTTTCTCGAGCTGATCCTGCCGCTGGCGTTCTTTCTCGGAATTCTGCTGGCCTACGGCCAGCTCTACCTCAACAGCGAGATCACCGTGCTGGTGGCCTGCGGCACCAGCCCCAACCGCTTGCTGACGGTCAGCCTGGTGCCCGCCGCCCTGGTGGCGCTGCTGGTCGGGATATTCAGCCTGTGGCTGACCCCCGCCGGTGCCCTGCACAACGAACTGGTACTGGAAGAACAGCGCAGCAAGCTCGACTTCTCGGCGCTGGCGCCAGGGCGTTTTCAGGAGTTCGGCAGTGGGCGTATTGCCTACGCCAGCGACGTGTCCGAGGACGGCGAGCGCATGCAGGAGGTGTTCATCAGCGAACGCCAGAAGCGCAATGACGGCTCCCCCGAGAGCGTGGTGACCCGGGCGACCCAGGGCTACCAGTCGGTGGATCCGGACACTGGCAGTCGCTATCTGGTGCTGGAAGACGGTGAACGCTATAGCGCAGAGGCCGGTCGCGCCGACGCCGAGCGGCTCGAGTTCGGTACCTATGCCGTGCGTCTGGCGCGGGCGGTGGAGGCGGTCGAGACCGACTCGGCGGAGTTTGCCACCACCACGACCCTGCTGAATGACGCTTCGCCCGAGGCCAGGGCCCAGTTGCAGTGGCGACTCGGCGCCCCCTTGATGGTATTCGTGCTGACCCTGCTGGCCCAGCCGCTGTCCCGGGTCAATCCACGCCAGGGCCGCTTTGCCAAGCTGCTGCCGGCGATCTTTCTGTACGTGGCTTACCTGAGTCTGCTGCTGGCGGCCATGGACGCCATCGGCAGCGGCAGCCTGCCTGCCGTCATCGGCATGTGGCCGATCCACGCGGGCTTCCTGATCCTCGGCCTGGGACTGGCCTTCAATGCCCAACGCAAGGGAATGAGCGGATGATTCTCGATCGCCTGGACGGCTACATCGCCCGCAACGTCCTCGGTGCCATCCTGGTGGTGCAGGTGGTGCTGCTGGGCCTGGACCTGATCATCACCTATATCGATGACCTCGGAGACATCGAAGGCGGCTACGGTGCCTTCGAGGTCTTCCTGTTTCTGTGCATGCGCCTGCCCTGGCGCTTTTATCAGTATGCCCCGGTAGGGGTGCTGATCGGCGCCCTGATCGGACTCGGCAGCATGGCTTCCAACAACGAGCTGACGGTGATGCGGGCGGCGGGACGGTCGCTGGCGCGCATCGTCTGGGGGGTGATGAAGCCGATCATCCTGGTGGTGGTGATCGTGCTGACGGTGGCTGAGTTCGTCAGCCCCAGAACCGAGCAGTTCGCCCACGCCTGGAAGGTGCAGCAGATGCAGGGCGAGGGCGCGGTGGTCACCGAACGCGGTGGCTGGCAGCGCGAGGGCGACGACTTCTATCGCTTTGGTGCGATTCGCGCCGACGACACCGTGCTGGATCTGACCCGCTACGAATTCGACGGCCACCGGCTGGAGTCGGTCACCACTGCCAGGCGTGCGGTGTGGCAGGGCGACTTCTGGGAGTTGCAGCAGGTCGAGACGACCCGCTTTACCGGTGACCGCACCGAGGTCGATAAGGTGGCTAGCCTGCGCTGGGACACCAGCCTGTCGCCGACTCAGCTGTCGCGTCTGCTGCGCGACGTCGAGACCCAGGCACCGAGCGAGCTGTGGGCCTACGCCGACTATCTGGATGAGCAGGGCCTGGAGGCCACCCAGCCGCTTCTGTACTTCTGGCAGAAGATGCTGATGCCCCTGACCATGGCCTCGCTGGTATTGGTAGCGGCGTCCTTCGTGTTCGGTCCGCTGCGCACCGTGGCCGCCGGGACGAGGGTATTCTACGGGGTCATCACCGGACTGGTGTTCAAGTACCTCCAGGATCTGCTGGCACCGGCCTCCACGGTATTCGGCTTTTCGCCGGCTTGGGCGGTGCTGGCCCCCACACTCGTGTGCGCCTTGCTGGGACTTCACCTATTGAGGCGGTCGGGGTGAAGGGCGGCATGCCTGGCGCCGGCTTGGGCACTCTCGATCGCCCCGGCCCCCACACTCGTGTGCGCCTTGCTGGGACTTCATCTATTGAGGCGGTCGGGATGAAGGGCGGCATGCCTGGCGCCGGCTTGGGCACTCTCGATCGACCCGGCCCCAACGTTAGTGTGCGCCTTGCCGAGACTTCACCTGCTGAGCAAACCCAATGACACGACGCTTTCCCCATCTCGATGATGTCTGGCCCGCGGGGTTGGGCCGACGTCTGGGCGCCATGTTCTACGACAGTTTTCTGTTGCTGGCCATCTGGATCGCGATTACCACCCTGCACGTGCTGGTGGTGCGCAAGCTGCTGGGCCTGGCCCCGGAAGAGGTGGGGGCAGGCGTTTGGCAGGTGCTCAGCCTGCGACTGCTGCTGGTGGTCGCGGCCTTTGCCTTTTTTGCCTTCTTCTGGCGCCGCGGGGGCATGACCCTGGGGATGCAGGCCTGGCGCCTGCGCGTCCAGACCCTCGACGGCGGGCCCATCAGCCTGCGTCAGACCATGCTGCGCTTCGCCGTGGGAGCGTTTTCCTTCGTGCCGCTGGGGCTGGGCCACTGGTGGGTGCTGTTCGACGCGGAACGGCGCAGCTGGGCGGATCTGGCGTCTGGCACTCAGGTGGTAGTGCTGCCGAAGGCGGCGAAGCGATAGCCCTGCAACGAGCGCTTACGCGAGACTCCTGAACAGGGCAGCTTACGCCTTAGCCCGGCTCGGGCGTCTGCCATCGACCCTTTACCCTCTGCAGCGCCCAGCCACCGTCCCCTGAGATGCTGCTCGGCCCTCCCCATCCAGCCTGCACGAGTCGCTCCCCGCTGTTTCCTTCCTGGTTTTCTGGATGCTGTCGATTGCCTGTCGGCAGGGGCAGCGCTTGAGCTGAGTCATGTAAATTCAAATCTTTAGCTAAAGTAAATACGAATTACTCTTGAAAAGGTTGCGTGTCGCTATGGGAATCATTTACATTGCCTATAGTGATTCAGGAGAGATGGCGATGTACGTATGCCTGTGCAAAGGGGTCAGTGACCGACAGATTCGTCAGAGCGTCGATGACGGCGCGCGTAGCTGGCGTCAGGTTCAGCGTGAGACCGGTTGTGGCACCCAGTGCGGCAAATGCGCCTGTGTGGGCAAGCAGATCACCCGCGACGCCATCCAGGAAGCGTCGAGTCTGGAAGTCGAAGCGCTGGCCTATGCGGTATAGCCTTGGTCGTCGGTACGCTCTTGCGCTACTTCCTTTGCGGTAGTCTTTTGAATTAGCAATCGATATCGTTGTAGTTGCGGTTTTCAAGATTCTGATTTTATTGAGTTTTTTCATGGATGCCCTATACTGCTTCTTGACGGGAGCTGGTAGGGCATTGCTTGTCGTGCCAGTGTGTCTGTAGCCCCGCGTCTGTTGCCCTGTGAAGGCGGGCGAGGCCAAGGAGAGACGTCGCCTCTGCGGCGTCCGATGCAAGACGGTTCGATCAACGACGACTGGCCACGGCCGGTCGGCAATCACCGGCAAGCACATGACCGGCAAGCACAAGTCCGGCAAGCACTGAGGAGTTTTCCATGAAAGGCGATCCCAAGGTCATCGAGCATCTCAACAAGGTGCTGGGCAACGAGTTGGTGGCCATCAATCAGTACTTCCTGCACGCCAAGATGTACAAGGACTGGGGCCTGGCCCGGCTGGCCAAGTGGGAGTACGACGAGTCCATCGAAGAGATGAAGCACGCCGACATTCTGATCGAGCGCATCCTCTTTCTCGAAGGCATCCCCAACCTGCAGGACCTCGGCAAGCTGCATATCGGCGAGGACACCCGCGAGATGCTCGAGGCCGACCTGGCCGCGGAGCATACCGGGCGTGACGACCTGATCGAAGCCATCACCTACTGCGAGCAGGTGCGGGACTACGTCAGCCGTGACCTGTTCCAGAAGATCCTCGACGACGAGGAAGAGCACATCGACATCATCGAGACTGAGCTGGGTCTGATGGACAAGGTCGGCTTGCAGGCGTATCTGCAGACGCAAATGCAAAAGGCCGGCGGCGAAGAGTGATTTAGCGCTGGCGCATTGCATCGACAGCGCCCAGGCAAGCAAAAAGGGGAGGCCAGCGGCTTCCCCTTTTTGCGTCTGCGTGTTCCGTTGCCTGCGCGCTGGCCAGGGCGTATGGACTCGCCTCGCCGGGCTGGCGCTGTTGGACCAGCGTTATCGAACTGGCAGCGTCGGACCGACGACATGGATCCGGGCGCCGTCAGGGCCTGCTAGGCGCTGTCGGAAAAGTCGACGAGCGATGGTTAGACAAGGCAAAAATCGGTGAGAAAGCGCAGTTTACGGGGTGTAAATGAGCATTTTGACCGGGCTGGCGCACCAGCCGATTTTTAACGCCGTATTACCGAGCGCAGGCAGTTTTCAGACAAGCCCTAGAACGCCTTCTCGAGGGCAAAGCGTGGAGTGGTGACACCTTCGACGTCGACGCTCTCGCAGAACATCTCAAGCGGGCGCACCCACAGGCCGTAGTCGCCGTAGAGCGCGCGGTACACCACCAGGGCCTCTTCGCTCTCGCTGTGGTGGGCGACGCCGGTCACCTCGTAGAGCGGGCCCTTGTAGTGGCGATAGATGCCGGGCACCGGAAGGGGGGATTGCGGGGTTGTCATGGTCGTTTCCTTGTCTGGCTCATTTTACCCGGGTCAGTCTGGCCAGCGCCCGCGAGGCGGCGACAAAGCCGAAGCTGCCGGTGACAAAGGTGGCGGCGCCGAAGCCGCTCTCGCAGTCCAGGCGCGTGGACTCGCCGGCACCAGGCTTGGTGTGGCAGACCTCACCGTCCTGGCCGGGGTAGACCAGCTGCTCGTCGGAGTAGACGCACTCGACGCTGAAGCGGCGCTTGGGGTTGCGCGAAAAGCCGTGGTCGCGGCGCAGGCGCGAGCGCACCTTGGCAAGCAGGGGGTCATGCTCCGTGCGGGTCAGGTCGGCCACCTTGATCCGGGTGGGGTCGGTCTGGCCGCCGGCGGCACCGGTGACTGTCAGCGGCAGCTTGCGGCGCTTGCACCAGGCGATCAGTGCGGCCTTGGCCACCACGCTGTCGATGGCGTCGATCAGATGATCGGCGTCCTCGGGAATGCGTTCGGCGAGATTGGTCGGGGTGGCGAAGGCGACATCGGCGACGACCTCGATGCCGGGGTGGATGGCCCGGCAGCGCTCGGCCAGCACTTCCACCTTGGGCCGCCCGATGGTGCCGTCGAGGGCGTGAAGCTGACGATTGACGTTGGATACGCAGACGTCGTCGAGGTCGATCAGGGTCAGCTTGCCGACGCCGCTTCTGGCGAGCGCCTCCACCGCCCAGCTGCCGACACCGCCGACCCCGACCACCACCACGTGGGCTTGCGCCAGACGGGCGCTGGCGGTGGTGCCGTAGAGACGGCGAATACCACCAAAGCGCAGGTCATAGTCGTTGTCGCTGGGGTCAGTGCTCATCAGGAATCTCGCTGGGTCGTTGCGGTCACGTTGGCGTTGGTGGTGCTGACTGGCCGGGGCAGGTGGGCGCGCCAGCCGAAACGGTCGAACAGCCGCGTCATGCAGGCGTCCAGCGGGCAGCACAGCGCCATCGGGGTGCGATGGCGAGGGTGCTCGAACTCGAGCGAGGTCGCCGCCAGCAGCAGCCGATCGCAGTCCAGGCTGTCGCGAAAGAAGCGGTTGTGATTGCCCTTGCCGTGCTTGGCGTCGCCGATGATCGGGTAGCCGATGCCGGACAGATGACGGCGTATCTGGTGGCGCCGGCCGGTCAGCGGGCGGGCTTCCATCAGCGAGTAGCGAACCTGGGGGTAGCGGTCGATACGTACCGGCAGCTCCACGCTGTCGAGTCGGCGCACCTCGGTGATCGCGGGCATCGCCGGCATCTCGGCCTTGGGCCGGCTACCGTCTTCCTCGCGCAGTGCCCGGTCGATGCGCTCGGTCTCGGGGCCGATGCCGCGCACCACCGCCAGGTAACGCTTGGTCACCTGGCGCTCGGTGAAGGCCTCGGCCAGCCGCCGGGCCATGTCCGAGGACAGCGCGAACACCATGACCCCCGAGGTAGGCCGGTCGAGCCGATGCACCGGGTAGACCCGCTGGCCCAACTGGTCGCGCAGGCGCTGCAGCAGGAATTCGCGCTCGCCACGGGCCAGCGCGCTGCGATGCACCAGCAGCCCTGACGGCTTGTGCACCGCCACCAGATCGTCGTCCTGGTAGAGAATGGGCAAGGGCAGGGACATCGCGGCGATACCTATGGCGTGAATGCGGGCTCGAGGCGCGCTATTGTCGCCATGTTGCGGCGATCTGTCATCCGGATTGCGACGACTCCGTGAGTCGAGGGGCATCTCTGGCTACGGCTTTGGTCTATGATGAGCGCCGACAATCGGTGAGAGAGCAGGCTATGACCCGAGGGATAGGGATGCTGCGCTGGTGCAGGGACTGGGCACCGGTCCTCAAGGTACTGTCGGTACTTTGGCTGGTGCTGGCGCTGTTCATGCTGCTGCCCTGGGGGGTGCTGGTATGGGAAGGCGACGCCGACGCGCCGGCCTTCGCTCGTTCCCTGCTGGTGGTGCTGGCCACGGTGCTGATGTGCTGGTGGCTGACCTGGCGGATACCGGTGGCGCTCAAGACCCAGCAGATGTTCGTGCTGACCACCCTGAGCTGGGTCAGTATCAGCGGTTTCGCCAGCCTGCCGCTGGTGCTTGGCGCGCCCCATCTGTCGCTGACCAATGCGGTGTTCGAGTCGGTCTCGGCGATCACCACCACCGGCTCCACCATCCTCACCGATATCGACCAGCTGTCCGATGGTCTCAAGCTGTGGCGGGGTTTGATGCAGTGGCTCGGCGGCATCGGCATCATCGTCATGGGCATCGCCATCCTGCCGTTTCTCAAGGTCGGCGGCATGCGCCTTTTTCAGACCGAATCCTCGGACTGGTCGGACAAGGTAATGCCGCGCACCGGCGGCATCGCCAAGGCCACGCTCGGCATCTACGCCCTGGGTACCCTGGTGGCGATTCTGGCCTACGGTATCGGCGGCATGGCACCGGTGGACGCGGTGGTACACGCCATGAGCTCGGTATCCACCGGCGGCTTCGCCAACTCTGACGCCTCCTTCGGGGCCTACGCCGACCAGCCGCATTTGTTGTGGATGGGCACCTTGTTCATGCTGCTTGGCGCCTTGCCCTTCGTGCTCTACATCCGCTTTCTGCGCGGCTCGCCGCTGGCCTTGTGGCGCGACGAGCAGGTCCGTGGGCTGGTGTGGCTGCTGGTGGTGGTGACGCTGATCCTCAGCCTCTATCGGGTATGGCGAGGCGAGGCGATGTTCGATGCCCTGACTCACACCGCCTTCAACGTGGTCTCGGTGGTGACCACCACCGGCTACGCCAGCGACGACTACAGCCAGTGGGGCCCGTTCGCCGCCATGGCGTTCTTCTATCTGACCTTTGTCGGTGGCTGCAGTGGTTCGACCAGCGGAGGCATGAAGATCTTTCGCTTCCAGGTGGCGATCAAGATGCTGCTGAGCCAGCTGCGCTTCTTGATCCACACCCATGGGGTCTTCGTCTCTCGCTACAACGGTGCGCCGCTGTCCGATGAGATCAGCCGGGGCGTGGTGGCCTTCTCCTTCTTCTTCTTTCTGACCATCGCCGGCCTCGCCCTGGCCCTCGCCATGCTGGGCCTCGATCTGGTCACGGCACTGACCGGGGCGGCCACGGCGGTGGCCAACGTCGGGCCAGGACTTGGCGATATCATCGGCCCAGCCGGCAACTTTTCCACCCTGCCCGACGCCGCCAAGTGGCTGTTGTGTGTGGGCATGCTGATGGGCCGCCTGGAAATCCTGACCGTGCTGGTACTGTTGACCCCGATGTTCTGGCGCAAATAGGTCTTTGGCGGCGGTGGGGGAGGTGATCGATGGCGTAGTGTGCCGGGTTGGACAGACGGCTTGGCGGCTGCCATGTTGCACGGCAACATGACAGTCGACATTGGTCGTCTCGCCGAAGGTGGCGGCGGCGGTCATTCTGAGCTGACGCCCGTCGGGAGCCCCGTGATGAAACTGTCCCCTGCCTATCGCATCGCCGCCACTATCCTGCATGGATTCGACGAGTACCGCTCGCGCTTCAAGCAGATCACCTTGGACGCCAATCGACGCTTTCGCGACGCCGCCTGGCGCGAGGCCCAGCAGGCCTCGGCGGAGCGGATCAACCTCTATCAGGAGAAGGTCGACGAGACCCTGGGGCGCCTGCAGCGCACCTTTGACGAGGACATCCTGACCCACTGCGAGTGCTGGCGTGAGGCCAAGGGGCACTATGTCGAGCTGATCGGTCAGCGACTCGATTACGAGCTGGCCGAGACCTACTTCAATTCGCTGTTCTGCTCGATCTTTCATCACCGCCACATCCGCGATGACTGGATGTTCGTCAACTCCTCCAGGGACGCCGCGTCACACCACTCGGGCATCGAGCTGTGCCGACACATCGCGGTGGAGGGGGACTGGTCAAGGGCCATCGCCGAGGCGCTGGAGGGGGCCGAACTGGGCATGGAGTTCATCGACCTGGGCCACTGCGGGCATCTGGCGCGTGACTTTCTGGTCGAGCACCTGCCGCAAGGGCTGGCGGACGGCACGGACACCGAAATCGAACTGCTGAAGAGCGTCTTCTACCGCAACAAGGGCGCCTACCTGGTCGGCCGCATTCACCGCGATGGCGAGCAGGTGCCGCTGGTGCTGCCGGTGCTCCACGAGGAGGGCAAGGGGCTGCACCTGGATACGGTGCTGATCGAGCCCGACGAGGTGTCGATCATCTTCTCCTTCACCCGGGTCTACTTCCAGGTCGATGCCACCGTGCCCCGTGAGTTCGTGGCCTACCTGCACATGCTGATGCCGGACAAGCCGATCAGCGAACTCTACGCTGCCATCGGCTTCTTCAAGCACGGCAAGACCGAGTTCTTCCGCGCCCTGAACCAGCAGATCGCGCGGCGCGAGGACAAGTTCATCATCGCCCCCGGGGTACGCGGCATGGTGATGGCGGTGTTCGTGCTGCCCTCACACCGCACCGTGTTCAAGATCATCAAGGACCGCTTCGACCCGTCCAAGGCGATGAGTCGCGACAACGTGCGCGAGAAGTACGGCCTGGTCAAGCGCCATGACCGGGTCGGCCGGATGGCCGATACCCAGGAGTTTTCCTACCTGGTGTCGCGCAAGGACCACTTCGATCCCGAATGCCTGGAGCATCTGCTGGAAGTGGCGCCGAGCAATGTCTACCTGAAGGACGACAAGGTCATCATCAAGCACTGCTACACCGAGCGCATGATGACCCCGCTGAATCTGTATCTGGAACAGTGCGACGAGACCGAGACCCGTGCGGTGCTCAAGGACTACGGCAACGCCATCAAGCAGATGGCGGCGGCCAACATCTTCCCCGGCGACATGCTGCTGAAGAACTTCGGGGTGACCCGCCACGGGCGGGTGATCTTCTACGACTACGACGAGGTGAGCTATCTCACCGAGTGCAACTTCCGGCATATCCCGGAGCCCCTGTATCCCGAGCAGGAGCTGGCCGACGAACCCTGGTACTCGGTGGGGCCCAATGATATTTTCCCCGAGGAATTCGGGCCCTTCCTGTTCGCCAATGTGCAGTTGCGCAAGCTGTTCTTCGAACTGCATCCGGAGCTTTTCGATGCCGACTACTGGAAGAGCCTGCAGGCGGCGATCACCGACGGTCAGGTGATCGACGTCTACCCTTATCGCAACAAGCAGCGCTTCGCCTCGGACCCCGGGGGCCTGACCTACTGAGTCCGTGGCGGCGCTGATTCAGACTCTCAAAGCTGTGGAGCGAGTTCATGTCCAAGGCCCCCCATCTGGTGGTGCTGACCGGCGCCGGCATCAGCGCCGAGAGCGGAATCCAGACCTTCCGTGCCGCCGATGGCCTTTGGGCGGATCATCCCATCGAGGACGTCGCCACCCCCGAGGGCTGGGCACGAGACCCGCAGCGCGTGCTGAGCTTCTATGACGCCCGTCGGGACCAGGTACGTGGCGCGCGTCCCAACGCCGCCCACCGGGCGTTGGCTAACCTCGAGGCGCGTGGCTTCGAGGTCAGCATCGTCACCCAGAACATCGACGATCTGCACGAGCGAGCGGGCTCCCGTCGGGTGCTGCACCTGCATGGCGAGATCATGATGGCGCGCTCCTCGGTGGACGAGCGCATGCGCTATCCGCTGGGGCGTCGCAATATCGCCATGGGCGACGTCTGTGACCGTGGCAGCCAACTGCGCCCGGACGTGGTCTGGTTTGGCGAGGCGGTGCCGGCCTATCAGGACGCCTGCGAGATCGTCGCCGAGGCGGACCTGTTGCTGGTGGTCGGCACTTCGCTGGCGGTGATGCCGGCGGCGGCCCTGATCAACGAACTGCCCTTCGATGCCGACTGCGTGCTGGTGGACCCCGACGAATCGCTCAGGGTGCCTGCTGGCGTTGCCCGGCTGGTGATGCCGGCAGGCGAGGGCGTGCCCGCCCTGACCCGTCACTGGCAGCGTGAAGGTCGACTGTTCATGCCGCAATTGGGCTAGGGCTTGTCTGAAAAGTGCCTGCGCTCGGTAATACGGCGTTAAAAATCGGATCAAGATGCTCATTTACACCCCGTAAACTGCGCTTTCTCACCGATTTTTGCCTTGTCTAACCTTCGCTCGTCGACTTTTCGGACAGCGCCTAGGCCCGGGCGATGATGGCGCCGTCGATCGGGTTTTCTAGAGAGCGGTCGAACGGGTTGTCTATAGAGCCGTTGATTGGGTTGTCTAGCGCCATCGAGCGGGTGGTAGATAGAGCGGTCTTTCGCGTGGCTTGCCTGACGCAGGCAATGGGGCGTGGTAGATTGGGCGCCCTTTGCCGCAGCCTGCATCCCGCCCATGTGTGACTCTCGTTTCGCCGATTCCGCCCCCTCCCAGCAAGACGCCCGCTCCGAAGATTCCGGCTCGACTCAGGAAGCTTCAGCTACCGAGGAGGCGTCCGCCGATCGCCATCCGGGTGAGCCGAGCGCTGTCGGGGATCCGCACCTCGGCGAGAGCCCGAGCCTCGACCGGGACCCAGCCACCGGTCATCCGCGTCCCCCGCGGCGAGAGTTCAAGGCGCGCGGCAGTTTCGTCACCCGTTGCGCTGGCTGCAATCTGCCCGAACTCAACTGCCTGTGCCCCTATCAGGCCAAGGCCGACTCTCGGGTCCAGGTGTGGCTGATCACCCATCCGCTGGAGCACCACAAGCCGACCAACACCGGCCGTCTGATCGCCGACGTGCTGGCGCCCACCCGTGTCTTCACCTGGTATCGCACCACGCCCGATGAACAGCTGCTGGCGCTCCTGGCCGACGAGCGCTACGCCCCCTTCGTGGTATTCCCCGATGACCAGCCCGACTACGCCGACCGCGTGGTCGAGGTGGAGGCGGTCCGGCGAGTCCCCCGGGAGCGCATCCCGGTGCTGATCCTGCTCGACGGCACCTGGCGTCAGGCGCGGCGGATCTTTCGCAAGAGCCCCTACCTGGAACGCCTGCCGGTACTGCCGTTGAGAACCGATCGACTGACGCGTTATCGGTTGCGCAAGCCCGCTTCCCAGGCGCATCTGTGCACCGCCGAGGTGGCCGCCGAGCTATTGCGTCAGAGCGGCGAGGAAGACGCCGCTTCGGTGCTCGACGATTACTTCGACGTCTTCAACGACAGCTACGCCTCCAGTCGGCGCTACCACAAGATCGAGACGCCAAGCCCGGCCATGCGCAGGTTGGCCGCACGGCGAGGGTGAGAGGGCGTGGTCAGGCATCGAGGCGACGACAACGCCAGGATCGGTGTCGGTATACGCATAACTATGCCGTATTGAGCGGATTTTTTCGGACCTGTCGGTATAAAACTACATTCCCTATCCACGACCGCTGGCTTGTGGTGTCGCGAATATCCTAGTTCGCCCGGGCTTTTTCTGGGAGACGCTCTTCTTTTGACACAGTTTCGTCAATCTGTGCGGCTTGGCGCACGAGGAGCGTTATGGATTTTCGTAGGCGTTTTCACCCCTGCCGACCTCTCCCGGGAGATCGCTGTCCATCGCTGGCGGTGGATGGTGATGCCGCATTTTCCGTGGCGACGCTGGAGCGTCGCTTGGAAAAGGACCGTACCCGGGTCGTCCACAGTGCCAGCCTGCGTCGATTGCAGCTGCTGCCCCAGCAGGGCGCGGTGCTGGCCCACGCAAGCCAGAGGCGCCTGCTGTCGGCCTCGCTGGAGCGACAGCAGATGGGGCGCCGGATCGTGCAGATGGTCTATCGCAAGCTGGGCAAGCGGGCGGGTGACTGTGGCCTCGATGGTCTGGAAGACGCCTTCATCTGTCTGGTCGAGGTGGGCAGCCTGCTGCGTGATATCGGTCGACCTCCCTTTGGTCAGGCCGGAGAACTTGCGCTCTGCGGTTGGTTCGACAGCCATATGTCGGCCCTGGGAGGCCGCCAGCTACCGCTGGCCAAGGACGATATCCAGGGCGCGGCCCTGCTCAACGAGCTGTGTCGGTTCGACGCCCAGGCCCAGGCGCTCCGCACCATCAGCAAGCAGGAGGGGATCTCGCTGACCCATGTCCAGGGCGCGGTGCTGCTGGGGGAGCAGGCGGTGTGGCGCGAAGTGGGCGACGATGGCCGTGGCCGCCAGGGCTACTGCTATCGTGCCGAGAACGACCAGGAGACGGCCATGCGTGGTGTCCTGGGGCTGGGCCAGGATCATCGCCATCCGGCCAGCTATGTAGTGGATGCCGCCGAGGTCATTGCACGGACCCTGTCACGCCTGGAGGCGGTGGTGGAGCGGGGGTTGATCGACCCGACATCCCTGGTGGCATCGCTCAAGCAGGCCTACATGGAGGGGCTGGCCCGCCAGGGAGAGCCCTGGGCGAGTCTGGAGGAGCGGCGCTTCTCGCGCCACGGAGTAGTACGCCGCTGGAGCCTCGGTGGCATGCTGGACTGGGCGCTGCGCCGCTATGAGCGGGACAACGTCGAGGAACTGGGGCGCTTCTTTCACTACCTGCGACTGGCGCTGGGGCGCACCCTGGTCAATCACGCCGCCGATGCCTTCGTGGCCCACCTGGAGAACATTCGGGAGGGACAGCCTCAGTTGAGGCTGCTGAGCGCGGAGGTCGGCTGTCGCGCTCTGCTCGAGGCCTTCGACAGCCTGGCCACCCGGGTCGAATATCGGGATCCGGAGCTGGAACGGCTGGAGCTCGAGGGTTACCGCACCTTATGTGGACTGCTCGATGCCGCCCTGCCGGCGTTGCGCCTGCCGGAAGCGGCCTTCGTGCGACTGCTGGACGAGGGCCATGGCGCCTCGCCGCGGCTGACGCTGTGGGTGAAGCGGTTGCCGCCCGGCGTGCTCAGGGTGTATCGCCAGGCCATGGCGCAGCCCTGGGAAGGGGCGAGCCGCGAGGTCTGGGAGGCCTACCATCGTGGACGCCTTGTGCATGACTGGATCTGCAGCATGACCGAGTTATCGGCACTGGAAGAGTACAGTCGCCTGCGGGTGGTCGGACGTTCGCTGGCCTGACGGTCTGGAACTGTTGCATCACCACCGGCCCGCCCAGCGTTGAAACGATGGGCCAGGGATGGCGTAGAGTCATTGCAGACTATTCTGCACAGGCGAAGACCCATGAGGCTGGCGACGGGTGGTCGGCGAAGCATCTCATTGATGGCGGTGCTGGCACTGTTGCTGGTACTGATGTCGCTGGTTTCTGGCTGCGTGCCGGTGATCAGTGAGCGCTGGGCGCGCCAGCCACTGCAGGGGCAGGTCATCGACGCCCGTACCGGAGCCCCACTGGCGGGGGCCAGGGTCTCGGCCGAGGCCTTTGCCGAGGCCGCCGACGTGACCGACAGCAACGGGCGGTTCGCCATTCCGGGACATTCGCATATCGGTGGGCAGTTGTTGATGGCAGCAAGCGGGCTCCGTCCTCAGTGCTGGAAGATCGAGCGCGACGGCTACCGGACGCTGTGGATCGAGGTGATGGAGATGGTCCCGGATACGCTGCGCCAGCCGATCACGGTGAACCTGCCCATGTTGGCGTTCGATGCCGAGGCGCCCGCTGGACGCTCTGCCGAGACGATGGTCAAGGAAAAGAGCCCCGGGGATCACGCCGGGGATCAGGTCGGCAATCACGTCGCCAAAGAGGCGATTTCCCGCGCAATACAACGTGACAATTACCGTTGGCGCCTGGCGGAAGGCAACGACTGTGGCGCAGCGCCGCCGCCCGGCTAACGATCGACGTGGTTGGCGTTCGCTGCCAGCGCGCGTGCATCCACTTCCCTGATACTCGAACAGCCGCACATGGCGAGGCCCTGATCCAGCTCTCGGCGCAGGATCGCCAGGCAGCGCTCGACGCCGGCTTCGCCCGCGTCGGCCAGTCCATACAGATAGGGGCGGCCGATATGCACGGCGTCGGCGCCCAGGGCCAGCGCCCGAAGGATGTCCAGGCCGCTGCGAATCCCTCCATCCAGATGCACCTCGAGACGCTCGCCCACCGCCGCCGCCACCTCGGGAAGCGCCGCGATGGTGGCCCTGGCGGCGTCCAGTTGGCGCCCCCCGTGATTCGACACCACCACGGCGTCGGCCCCCTGCTCGGCGGCCTGGCGCGCCGAGTCTGCGTCCAGTACACCCTTGACGACCAGCGCGCCTGGCCAGCGGGCGCGGACCCAGCCCAGATCACTCCACCCCAGTGAGGGATCGAGCTGGTCGTCGAGCCAACTGGCGAGTGAGGCGATGCCGTCCGGGGCCGAGAGCGGTCCGTCCAGATTGCCCAGGGCGAAACGACGGCTGCGCAGGTGGCGCCACCACCAGCCGGGGTGACGGCCCAGCCCCCAGGCGAGCTTGAGGGCGGTGGCCGGATCGGGCCTGACGTCGTGGCCGAGTCCCCGGTGGTGATCGGCCAGCAGCGGCATATCGATGGTCAGCACCAGTACACGGCAGCCGAGACTCAGGGCATCGTCCATCAGTCGCTCGCTGAGGGCACGATCCTTGAACACGAACAACTGAAACCAGGGTGGGCGCGGGCAGCCCCTGGCGATATGCGCAAGGGGGGCGTTGGACAGGGTGGCGGCGGTGTAGGGGACCCCGGCTCGCGCAGCGGCGCGTGCGGCCAGGCGTTCCCCGTCGGCCCAGGCCAGGCCGCCCAGGGCCACCGGCGAGAGCACCAGCGGCAGCGCGATATCTTCGCCCAGAATGCGAGTACCGAGGGTGCGCCGGCTGACGTCGGCCAGGCGCGGTGCCAGCGCCACTCGTGACATGGCCTGGAGGTTGGCGGCCAGCGCCTGCTCGGCGCCGGAGCCTCCTTCGATATAGTCGAAGACCAGCCGTGGGAGTCGCCGTCTCGCGCCTTGGCGAAGCGCCTCGATGGTGCTGCGGGTCATGGGGCCGACTCCGTTCAGCAGGCTGTTCCTTTGAGCATAGTCTAAGCGGGCTTCGGAGCCGGTTTCGATGGCGGGCTGGCGCGGACCCGGAGCGGGTTCGCGTTGATGGTAGGGGGCGGCGAAACGACACCGCCGCCCGAGGGGGCGGCGGCGCGTGGGTGCCGAACGAGGCGGCCGGGCTAGCCGAACAGACTGTCGGCGATACGAAAACCGGCGATCCAGGTGCCGGCGGCGGAGCCCAGGGTCGCCGTCAGAAACACCAGCAGGGTGCGCGAGACACGGTTCTTCCACCAGCCCTTCACCTGGGTAACGTCGTGACGCAGGGTGGAGAAGTCGCGCACCTTGGGCTTGCGCATGGCCAGTTCCACCCCGGCGGCGACGAAGCCCGCCCCGATGGTCGGATTGAGCGAGGTCAACGGGGCGGCGAACACCGTGGCGATCACCGTGACCGGGTGGGCCAGGGCCAACAGGGTGGCGCCCCCTGACAGCACGCCGTTGATCACGAACCATTCCGCCACCAGCTGCCAGCCGAGCTCGGTGTTGCGCGAAAAGCCGATGGCGAAGCCGGTCAGTACCAGGGCAGTGATCAGCCAGGGCAGCATCTTCCACACCTTCGACGGCGGCCGGGTGGCCTCCAGCGCGGCGATTTCCTCGGCCGGGTCCTCGGCAGGCGGGCCTTCCAGATGCTCGGCCATGCCCTTGAGGTGGCCGGCGCCGATCACCACCAGCACCCGCTTGAACTTGCCAGGTGGGCACTGCTGGGCCAGGCGCATCACCATGTAGCGATCGCGCTCGCTGATCAAGGGGGTGAACAGCGACTGAGACTCGGCGGCGAATTCGCTGAAGGTGGATTCCAGCACGTCGCCCTGCTTGAGCCGCTCGACCTCCTCGGCGGAGACTTCCTGGCGCGACAGCACGCTGCCGAGCAGGCCCGACAGCAGGCTGAAGCGCTGCCACCAGGGCACGTTCTGGTAGATCCGCTTGAGCGTCAGGCCCACGTCCCGGTCGATCAGCAGCAACGGAAGCTCGTGGCGCTGACTGGCCTCCAGGGCGGCGCGCATCTCGGCACCGGGCTCGATGCCGGACTGCTCGGCGATGCGCTGCTGGAAGGCGCCGAGGGCCAGGTTGGCGGCGACCATGCCGGCCTTGCCCTGACGAAAGATCTGGAACAGGTCCTGGTCACCCAGGGCGTCGGGATTGGCCAGGTTGCTGTGGCGGGCGTCGCACAGCTCGATGGCGACGGCGTCGAAGTCGCCGGAATCGATCAGGTCGCGCACCTCGTCGGCGCTCTCGGCGCTGACGTGGGCGGTGCCCAGCAGGGTAAAGGTGGTGTCGCCGACGCGGAGGTCACGTCGGGGGCCGCCTCGGGTCTCGGGCCGCTCGGCCAGCGCAATGTCGTCGATCTCGCTCATGGGGCTCGGGGCCTTGAGAATGTGAAGGATCGATTATCCATGAACGAGGAGGGCAGGCCAAACCCTGGCCTGCCCTCGAGCTGACATTGTCCGGCGTTCAGTCCTGATAGGCGCCAGCGGAATAGGTCAGTTCGTAGCTGTGCGAGTAGATCTCGAGGATGTTGCCGAACGGATCTTCCATGTAGATCATCCGGTAGGGCTTCTCGCCGGGATAGTACTCGCGCACCTTGGGCATGCGCTTCTTGCCGCCGGCGGCGACGATGCGCTCGGCCAGGCCCTCGACGTCGGGATCCTGGACGCAGAAGTGGAACACGCCGGTCTTCCAGTACTCGAAGTTGTTCTCCGGGTCCTCGTGGTTGGCGAACTCGAACAGCTCCACGCCGACCCGGTCACCGGTGGACAGGTGGGCGATACGGAAACTGCCCCAGCCAGGACCGAAGACGTCGGTGCACATCTCGCCGATGGCGGAGTCGTCTTCCTCGATGGTGGTCGGCGCCATGATCTGGTACCAGCCCAGCACCTGGGTGTAGAACGCCACCGCGGCCTCCACATCCGGCACCGAGATGCCGATATGGGAGAAGCTGCGGGGATAACTGTTTGAAGAGTTGGCGGGAGCGTCGTGGTTGGCGTTTGCCAAGGCGTCTTGCTGGCTCATGGAGTGTCACCTCTTGATGCAGGAATGATGAGCACAGTCTGGGCCGGGATCGCTATAATGAAAATCGACGCGACGTTATGGTGATGATAATAGATGCTTATGGCAAATCCGCTCTGGCTACGCTCGTTTCAGGCGTTGGTGGAGCAGGGCAACTTTACCCGCGCCGCCGAGCGCCTTGATCTGACCCAGGCGGCGGTCAGCCAGCATATCCAGCGCCTGGAGGCCGAGCTGGGACTGTTGTTCATTCGCCGGCCTCGGCGGCTCGAGCTGACCCCGGCAGGCCACGCCCTGCTGGACTATCTGAACGAACGTGAACGGGTCGATCAGCGCCTTACCCAGCGCCTGGCCGGTGATCTGGACGATCATGGCGAGATCAGCCTGATGACACCAGGGAGTATCGGGCTTGCGATCTACCCGCGTCTGCTGGCGTTGCAGAAGCGCGCGCCGGGGCTGGCGATTCGCCATCGCTTCGGTCCGACGCGGGAGATCGTCGAGGCCGTCATCGACGGCAAGGTGGAGATGGGGCTGGTGGGCGAGCGTCCCGACGACGCCAGTCTGACGGTCAGCGAGTTTGCCACCGAGGCGCTGGAACTGGTGGTACCGGCCGACACCCGTGTCGAGACGTTCGATGAGCTGATGGCGCTGGGCTTTATCGACCATCCGGATGGCAAGGCCCTGGCCACCCGTCTGCTCAGTCGGCGTTTTCCGGGCTCACCGGGCTACGCCCGCTGGCCGCGCAGCGGCTTTACCAATCAGATTGGCCTGATCCTGGCGCCGGTGGCCCAGGGGCTGGGCTTCAGCGTGTTGCCACGCTTTGCCCGGGAGGCCTTCGAGGACCAGCACGCCATCCGTGTGGTCGAGGGCGCCCCCGAGGTCAGCGATACCCTCTACCTGATCCAGCGCGCCGAGTGGCCACTGTCGGCCCGGGCACAGCGGGCGCTTTCGGTGATGCGAGAGGCGGTGGCGGGTGCAGCCACGGGGCTTTAGCAGCCGGCGCTGATGCCGCCGTCCTGCGAGTTACTTGCGCCAGAAGGCCGGGGTAAACAACACCAGAACGGTAAAGATCTCCAGGCGCCCCATCAGCATCGCCATCACCAGGATCCACTTGGCCATGGTCGGCATGTCACCGTAGTGCAGACTGGCCTCGCCCAGCGCCGGCCCCAGATTGTTGAGCGCCGAGCCCACGGTGGACCAGGCGGTGACCTGGTCGACCCCGGTGGCCATCACCCCCACCAGCATCAGGAAGAACAGCAGCACATAGGCCGAGAAGAAGCCCCACACCGCCTGGGCGATGCCGTCGGGTACGCTGACCTTGCCGATCTTGACCGCGATCACCGCATTGGGGTGGATCAGGCGCATGATCTCGCGCATGCCCTGCTTGATGATCAGGATGATGCGGATGACCTTCATGCCGCCGCCGGTGGAGCCGGAGCTGGCGCCGACGAAGGCGGCGATGAACAGCAAAAGCGGCAGGGCGCCGGGCCAGGCGGAGAAGTCGGCCACCGAAAAGCCGGCGGTGGTGGCTACCGAGACCACCTCAAAGATGCCGTGGCGAAGTCCCACGGTGGTCTCTTCGGTACCGGTCAGCCACAGCACCACCACGGTGATGCTGGCCAGCCCCGTCAGGTACAGCAACAGAAAGCGCGCCTCGGAGTCTTCCCAGTAGTGGCCGATACGGCGTTCGCGCCAGGCCAGGAAGTGCAGGCTGAAACTGAGCGCGGAGATCAGCATGAAGACGATACAGATGGCCTCGATCACCGCGCTGTCGAAGTAGCCGATGCTGGCGTCGTGGGTCGAGAAACCGCCGATGGCCACGGTGGAAAAGCTGTGGCCCAGGGCGTCGAACCAGTCCATCCCGGCGGCCATGTAGGCCAGCATGCACACCACCGTCAGGGTGGCGTAGATGTACCACAGTGCCTTGGCGGTCTCGGTGATCCGCGGGGTCAGCTTGGAATCCTTGAGCGGCCCTGGTATCTCGGTACGGTACAGCGCCATGCCGCCGACCCCCAGGGTCGGCAGGATCGCCACCGCCAGCACCACGATGCCCATGCCACCGAGCCACTGCAGCTGCTGACGGTAGTAGAGGATCGCCTCGGGCAGGAAGTCGATGCCGGTGATCACCGTGGCACCGGTGGTGGTCAGCCCCGAGAACGATTCGAACACCGCGTCGGTGAACGACAGTGCGGTGCTGCCGGTGAGCATCAGCGGCAGCGAACCGAACAGCCCCAGCACCGTCCAGAACATGGCGGCGATCAAAAAGCCGTCGCGGGTGCGCAATTCCCGCCGGGCACGACGATTGGGCAGGAACATCAGCGCGCCGGTCAGCACGGTGATGGCGATGGCGATCAGAAAGGCGTCCCAGGTGCCGTCGCCGAACAACAGCGAGATGGCGATGGGCGGCACCATGGTCAGGCTGAACATCATCAGCAGCAGCCCGAGAATGCGCAGGATCATCCTCAGGCTCATGGCGTCCTGCCTCCTGGCTGACAGCAACAGGCGGGGGACATGTCGGGACGGGTCGTCGTCTCAAGCCCGGTCGGCATCGGACTCATGCGGCGGCTCTCCTTGGTATGGCGGCAGGGGCGAGGGGCGCGCCCATCAGAAAAAGGTCAATCCGACCTGGAACAGGCGTTCGACGTCACGGATCTTGCGCTTGTCGACCACGAACAGGATGACGTGGTCACCGCTCTCCACTACTACGTCGTCGTGGGCGATCAGCACTTCCTTGCCGCGCACCACCGCGCCAATGGTGGAGCCACCGGGCAGGTCGATGTCGCCGATGGCACGACCGACCACCCGGGAGGACTGACTGTCGCCGTGGGCGATGGCCTCGATGGCCTCGGCGGCGCCGCGGCGCAGCGAGTGGACGTTGACGATGTCACCGCGGCGCACATGGGTCAGCAGGCTGCCGATGGTGGCCTGCTGGGGCGAGATGGCGATGTCGATCTCGCCGCCCTGGACCAGATCCACGTAGGCGGCGTTGTTGATCAGGGTGAGCACCTTCTTGGCACCCATGCGCTTGGCCAGCATCGACGACATGATGTTGACCTCGTCGTCGTTGGTCAGCGCGCAGAAGATGTCGCAGTCCTCGATGTTCTCCTCTTCCAGCAGGCGTTTGCTGGTCGCGCTGCCGTGCAGTACCACGGTGCGGTCGAGGCGTTCGGAGAGCTGGGTGCAGCGCTCGAGGCTGTGCTCGATCATCTTGACCTGGTGGCTGTGCTCGAGGTGCTCGGCCAGGCGCTCGCCGATGTTGCCGCCGCCGGCGATCACCACCCGGCGGAAGTCGCGATCCAGTCGCCTCAGCTCGCTCATCACCGCGCGGATATCGCGCCGGGCGGCGATGAAGAAGACCTCGTCGTCGGCCTCGATCACCGTGTCGCCACGCGGAATGATCGGACGGTTGCGCCGGTAGATGGCGGCCACCCGGGTGTCGACGCTGGGCATGTGACGGCGCAGGAAGCCGAGCTCCTGGCCGACCAGCGGACCGCCGTAGAAGGCCTTGACCGCCACCAGCTGGACCAGTCCACCGGCGAATTCCAGCACCTGCAGGGCGCCGGGGTGCTCGATCAGCCGGCGAATATGGTCGGTGACCACCTGCTCGGGGCTGATCAGTACGTCGATGGGCACCGCCTCGTGGGCGAACAGTCCCTTGCGCGCCAGGTAGGCGGTGGCGCGCACTCGGGCAATCTTGGTCGGGGTACGAAACAGGGTATGGGCGACCTGACAGGCGATCATGTTGACCTCGTCGGAGTTGGTCACCGCGATCAGCATGTCGGCGTCTTCGCAGCCGGCCTGGCGTAGCACCATGGGGTAGGAGGCCGCCCCGGAGACGGTGCGGATGTCGAGCCGGGTATGCAGCTCGCGCAGGCGCTCACCGTCGGTGTCCACCACCGTGATGTCGTTCTCCTCGCGGGCCAGGTGCTCCGCCAGGGTGCCGCCAACCTGGCCGGCGCCGAGAATGATGATCTTCATCGTCGTCGTGTCCGAAGAGGGGTTCAGAGCCTATGGTGCGTTGCAGCATTGAGCCAGCATACCCGAGCTCTGAACAGTACAACAGGGCGGGAGAGTCCCGCCCTGTGCTGAAAGGAAACACCGCAGGACTTGTGCAATGCAAGTCCCGTGGGTCTCCGGGTCGAATCAGCCTCGCAGCTCAGTCGAGGGTGAAGCCGACCTTGACCGTGACCTGCCAGTGGGCCACCCGGCCATTCTCGATATGGCCGCGGGTATCGGTCACCTCGAACCAGCGCAGGTCATGCACGGTTTCCGAGGCCTTGGTGATGGCCCGCTGTACCGCATCTTCGATGCTGGTTTCCGAGGAACCGGTCAACTCGATCTGCTTGTAGACGTGTTGGCTCATACAGACTCCCTGTTGGAGAAGCATAGGTCACGGGCGGCCAGGCCGACGTCCTGGTCGGACTAGCGGCCCGCCTTCACCAGTCTGGCATAGAAGAAGCCGTCATGGCTGTCGACCTTCGGTAACAGTTGGCGTCCGGCCCCGGAAACCTGGCCCCAGGCGATGCCGTCGGGCATCTGCTCGCTGGCGTCCGGGGTGCGCGCGAGAAAGTCGCGGATCTGGTCGCGATTCTCTTCCGGCAGCACCGAGCAGGTGGCGTAGAGCAAGGTGCCGCCGGGCTTGAGCAGCGGCCACAGATTGTCGAGCAACGCGCGCTGAAGCTGGGCCAGCTGGGCAATGTCGCTGGGCCGACGCAGGCGCTTGATGTCGGGATGACGGCGGATGACGCCACTGCCGGAGCAGGGGGCGTCGAGCAGGATGGCGTCGAACGGGGTGCCGTCCCACCAGTCACGCTCGGTGGCGTCGCCCTGGGCCAGGGTCGCCGACAGGCCCAGACGAGTCAGGGTGTCTTCCACCCGTGCCAGGCGCGCGGCATCGGAGTCGATGGCGTGCAGGTCGACGTCGAACAGCTCGAGCAGGTGAGCGGTCTTGCCACCGGGGGCGCAGCAGGCGTCGAGCACGCGCGCACCCGGCCGCGGTGCCACCACCGGGCCAAGCAGCACCGCAGCCAGTTGGGCGGCCTCGTCCTGGACACTGACGTGGCCCTGGGCGAAGCCGGGCAGGGCCTCCACGTCGCGGGCGGTCTCCAGCACCAGCCCGTCCGGGGCGTGGGCGCATAGCCTGGCGGAGATGCCGGCACCGTCGAGGATATCCAGGTACTGCTCGCGGTCGTTGTGGCGACGATTGACCCTCAGGGTCATCGGTCCCGGCTGGTTGTTGGCCTCGCAGATCGCCTGCCAGTCATCGGGCCAGGCCTGGCGCAGCGACTTGAGCCACCAGCGTGGGTGCAACAGCGCCACCGCCGGGTCACGGTCGACTTCGGCTTCCAGCGTCGACGACTCGCGCTGCAGCCGGCGCAGACAGCCGTTGAGCACCCGGGTGGCCCAGGCCTTGCCGAGTAGACGCGCGGCACCGGCGGTCTCGCCTACCGCCGCGTGGGCCGGGATGCGCAGGTACAGGAGTTGATAGGCGCCCAGCAGCAGCAGCGCCTGAATGTCGGCATCGCGACTCTTGAACGGTTTCTCGAGCAGCTGGGCGGCCAGTGCCTCGAGCCGTGGCAGGGTGCGGCAGACGCCGAAGCACATGGCCTTGAACAGGGCACGGTCGCGGGCCACCACCTGATGGTCGTCCAGGGTGGCCAGCGAGCCCTTGCCGGTGATCACCGGCACCAGCGCCTTGGCTGCGGCGGCGCGGACACAGTCACCCATGTCGCGTCGGGCGTTGGCGTGACGACGGCCATGGTGGGGTGGCTTGCGATCGCGTGGGGGTTGAGAATCGCTCATGCGGAGGTCTCCGGGAAAGGACGTCCCAGCAGCGTGCCCTGGGGAAAGCGTTCGGCCCTGGCGCGCAACAGCTCGGATACCGCCAGCGCCTTGCCGCCGGGCAGCTGGGCCCGGGTGATGCGAAGGCGCTCGCGGCCCTCGGCGCCACAGGCCACCAGCAGCTCGGAGTCGGCGCGGGTGATGGTGCCGGGCGACTCTGGTGCGCCGCCATCGGCCGGCTCGGCCAGGTGGATACGTAGACGCTCATCGCCCAGCGCGCACCAGGTCACCGGCCAGGGATTGAAGGCGCGCACCCGGGCGGCCAGGGTCGCGGCGGGCTGGGCGAAGTCCAGCTCGGCCTCGGCCTTGCTGAGCTTGGAGGCGTAGGTGACGCCCTGTTCGGGCTGCGGCGTGGCGGCAAGCTCACCGTCGGCAAGTCGGTCGAGGGCCTCGACCATGGCCTTGCCACCGATCTCGGCCAGGCGATCGTGCAATTCGCCGCCGGTGGTGGTGGGCAGGATCTCGGTGCGCCGGATGATCAGCATGTCGCCGGTATCGAGTCCCTCGTCCATCTGCATGATGGTGACGCCGCTCTCGTCATCGCCGGCCTCGATCGCCCGCTGAATCGGCGCTGCACCGCGCCAGCGCGGCAGCAGCGAGGCGTGGACGTTGAGGCAGCCCAGGCGCGGTGCCTCGAGTACCGGCAACGGCAGGATCAGGCCGTAGGCCACCACCACCATGACGTCGGCGTCCAGCGCGGCCAGGGCGCGCTGTTCGGCTTCGTCCCTGAGCCGCTCGGGCTGGTACACCGGCAGGCCGTGCTCCAGCGCCAGCGACTTGACCGGGCTTGGCGTCAGCTTGCGGCCGCGTCCGGCGGGGCGATCGGGTTGGGTATAGACGGCAATCACCTGGTGGTGACTGGCCAGCAGCGCCGAGAGACTCTCGGCGGCGAAGTCGGGCGTGCCAGCGAAGATCACGCGCAGCGATCGGGTCATGTTCAGGGCCTTGGCCGAAGAATGCGGGGACAATAGTAACGGAGACGGGCGAAACGACGAAGACCGACAACGTGATTCACGTTGTCGGTCTTCGTCGTAGGCGGTTGCGGGGCCGAGGCAATGGCTATTTCTGGGCCGAGATGGCGGCGGCCTGAGGGCTGCGCAGCGGCTCAGGCGCCCTGCATCTGGCGATGACGCTTCTGCATCTTCTTCATCACCCGGTCACGCTTGAGCGGTGACAGGTAGTCGACGAACAGCACGCCCTCGAGGTGGTCGAGCTCATGCTGGATGCAGTGGGCCAGCAGTCCGTCGGCTTCGAGCTCGTAGGGCTCGCCGTCGCGTCCCTGAGCCTTCAGCTTTACCCGCAGCGCGCGCGGCACCTCGGCGTAGTACTCGGGGATCGACAGGCAGCCTTCCTGCATCGGTTCCCGTTCGTCCCCCAGCGGGGTGACCTCGGGGTTGATCAGCACCAACGGGGTGGACTGATCTTCGCTGACGTCGATCACGATGACTCGGCGATGCACGTCCACCTGGGTGGCGGCGAGGCCGATACCCGGTGCGGCGTACATGGTCTCCAGCATGTCATCGACCAGCTGGCGGACCTCGTCATCGACGTTTTCGACGGGCACTGCCTTGTTGCGCAGCCGCTCGTCGGGAAACTCGAGAATAGGGAGTCTGGCCATGCTGTGGTACCACCGTTATTCGTTCGGTTCGTGTTGCCCATTCTAGGACGACGCCGGGGGTGACCCTAGTCGTTGGCGCCAATGAGCGTGATAGGTCGCTACTATAACATGCCAGAATCGCCGTCGCGCACCGCCTGGAGCCGAGACGGCGAAGACCGCCAAGGCGTGTCGCGCCTGCCTGCCTATACTGCCGGCACTCGGCCAGGGAGGGCTCTGTCATGGAACTTGGCTTCGCACGCTGGATGGCGTTGAACGCACTGCCTCAGGTGGGCCCACGACGGTTGGCTCGCCTGCGCCAGTTAAACCCTGACTGGCCCGGTGGCTGGCTGGCCCGGCTGCCGCCCGGGGCCGCGGCGGAACTGCGCTTGTGGCTGGATCATCCCAGACGCAGCCCGCTGACGGCGTTGATCGAGCAGGCCGAGGCGTGGCTGGCCGGCGAGGCCGGGGAGCTTCACGCCAGCCAAGCCAGCCAAGCCAGCCAAGGCTCACAAGCCGCCCAAGACGGCAGCAAAGAGCGCAGCGCTGCCAATGGAGGTCGCCTCCATGAGCGGGCCGAGGCGCGCCACCTGCTGCATCCCGATCATCCGCGCTGGCCGGCCCTGCTCGACCAGATCCCGGACCCGCCGGTGCTGCTGTGGGCGCTTGGCGATCTCGATGCCCTGATACCGCCGAGGCTTGCCCTGGTGGGGTCGCGGCGGCCCACCCGCGAAGGCTTGGTCAATGCGCGCAGTTTTGCGGTGGCGCTGGCGGAGGCCGGCTGGTGTCTGGTCAGCGGCATGGCGCTCGGCATCGACGGTGCCGCCCAGGCGGCGGCGCTGGATCTTGGGGGGCGCAGTATCGCGGTGCTGGCCGGCGGCGTCGACGTGGTCTATCCCGGCCAGCACGGCGCCCTGTATCGGCGCCTTCGCGACGACGGTGGTCTGCTGCTGGCGGAGTCTCCTCCCGGCACGCGGCCTCGCTCGGGGGATTTTCCCCGACGCAACCGCATCGTCACCGGGCTGTCCTGCGGTGTGCTGGTGGTGGAGGCCGCCGAACACAGCGGCTCGCTGGTCAGTGCCCGCCTGGCCGGCGAGCAGGGCCGCGAGGTATTGGCGCTACCCGGCTCCATCCACTCGCCCCAGGCCCGGGGCTGCCTGCGGCTGATCCGCGAGGGCGCCGCCCTGGTCAGACACCCCGACGACCTGTTCGAGGAACTGGCGTGCTGGGGGCCGCGACGCGCGACCCCGCAGTGCATTGCGGCTGGTGCCGCCGATGGTCATATAGATAGCCATGTAGATCGCCATGTAGATAGTCCTGTAGATAGCCCTGGCGATCATCCTGTCGATAGTCCTCTAGACAGCGCCTCCGAGCGCACCGGGGCAAGGCCCGCGCCTTCCCCGGGTCGCAAGCTGCTCGATCTGCTGAGCGCCACCCCGTTGGCGGTGGACGATCTGATGGGGCTGGCGGGATGCGATGTGGCCGCCTGCCAGCGTGAACTGACGCTGCTCGAGATCGCAGGACAGGCCGGGTTGGTGGCCGGCGGCTGGGTGCGCCTGGATGGGGGCAAGGGCTAGCCGCCCGATGACGAGGCCCGGCCGAACAGGGTGCCCATGGCCGTGGGGGAACGGGCGGATCGTCTACGTCGGCGGCGACAGCGGCGTGCGACGCAAGTCCCGACGCCGTGCTAGCATGGCGCAACGAGACTCCCTACCCTGATCTTTCGATTCGGTACCGATTCAGATAACGACCCCATGAGTGATTCCGATTCCGCCCTCGTGCCCGTCGTCGACGCCCTGCGTCGTGGCGGTGTCATTGCCTATCCCACCGAGGCCGTCTGGGGCCTGGGCTGCGATCCCGACAACGAAGAGGCGCTGACCCGGCTGTTGCGCCTGAAGCGCCGTGACCCGGCCAAGGGGGTGATCCTGATCGCCGCCACCATCGAGCAGTTTGCTCCCTGGCTCGAAGGATTGCCGGCCGACCTTCATGCGCCTCTTGTCGCCAGCTGGCCGGGCCCCAACACCTGGCTGGTGCCGGACAATGGTCGCACCCCGTCGCTGGTACGAGGCTGCCACGACAAGGTGGCGCTGAGGGTCAGCGATCATCCCGGTGTACAGGCGCTGTGTCGTGCCTTCGGCGGGCCGCTGGTGTCCACCTCGGCCAACCGGGCAGGAGAAGCGCCGGCCATGAGCGAAGCGGACATTCGGCGAATCTTCGGCAACGAGCTGGACGCGGTCGTGCCGGGAGAGCTGGGCGGCAATCCTCGCCCCAGCACCATCCGTGACCTGCTAAGCCGCGAGACCCTGCGCCACTGACATGGCTCTCGGCCCGGCCCTGGGCGCACCTTTTTACGCATCGCTTTTGTTCATCGTTTTTACTCATCGCTTTTTACTTAACAACAGGAGCAGACGTGTCCGAGCCCAATCTCGAAGAGGTCAAACGCTACCTGCTGGAATTGCAGGATCGCCTGTGCGAGGCCCTGGCCGAGGCCGACGGCGAAGGGCGCTTCCATGAAGACGACTGGGTGCGTGAGGAAGGCGGCGGCGGCCGTTCCCGGGTCATCGAGGAAGGCGCGCTGTTCGAAAAGGGCGGGGTCAATTTCTCCCACGTCCACGGCGCGACCCTGCCCCCGGCGGCCACCGCAGCACGACCGGAACTCGCCGGGCGCGGCTTTCAGGCGGTGGGGGTGTCCTGGGTGCTGCATCCGCGTAATCCCCACGTACCCACCAGCCACGGCAATGTGCGCTTCTTCATCGCCAGTGCCGAGGGCGAGGCGCCGGTATGGTGGTTCGGCGGCGGCTTCGATCTGACGCCCTACTACCCCCAGTTTGAAGACGCCTGTCACTGGCACCGGGTGGCCCATGAGCTGTGCCAGCCGTTCGGTGACGACGTCTACGACCGCTACAAGCGCTGGTGCGACGACTACTTTTTCCTCAAGCACCGAGGCGAGACCCGTGGTGTCGGCGGTCTGTTCTTCGATGACCTCAACGAGGGGGGCTTCGACCGCTGCTTCGCGTTTCAGCGCGCGGTAGGGGATGGCTTCCTGAACGCCTATCTGCCCATCGTGGAACGTCGTCGCGATACCTCCTGGGGCGAGCGCGAACGTGAATTCCAGCTGTATCGGCGAGGTCGCTACGTGGAATTCAACCTGGTCTGGGACCGTGGCACCCTGTTTGGCCTGCAGAGCGGCGGTCGCACCGAGTCCATCCTGATGTCGATGCCGCCGCTGGCGCGCTGGCAGTACGACTACCAGCCGCAGCCCGGCTCTCCCGAGGCGGCGCTGGATGCCTATCTGGTGCCCCGGGACTGGCTTGGTGAAGAGGCCTCGAGCCAAGCGCGATGACCGTCAGCGGTCACAATGCGGCATACGACAACGTCAAGAGCGAGGTTAACCGTCCGATGAACGATCGTTACTGTGTGTTCGGCAATCCGGTGGGGCATTCGAAATCGCCGGTGATCCACAGCACCTTTGCCGAGCAGACCGGTGAATCGCTGGAATACACCGCCATCGAGGCGCCACTGGAGGACTTCGGCGGAGCCTGGCGCGCCTTTGTTGCCGAGGGCGGGCGCGGCGCCAATGTGACGGTGCCGTTCAAGGAAGACGCCTACCGGCTGTGCGACAGCCTGAGCGAACAGGCGCAGCGGGCCGGGGCGGTCAACACCCTGACGCTCAAGGCCGATGGCAGCGTCGAGGGTCACAATACCGATGGTATTGGCCTGGTGGCGGACCTGGAGCGCCAGCAGGTAAGGCTTGAGGGTGCACGTATTCTGGTATTGGGTGCCGGAGGCGCGGTGCGCGGCGCGCTGGAAACGTTGCTGTCGCGACGTCCCGCCTCGCTGCGGCTGGCCAACCGCACCGCCGCCAAGGCCGAGGCGCTGGCGCGGGATTTCGCCGACCTGGGCCCCATCCAGGGCGGCGGCTACGACGCCGCTGACGAGCGCTATGACCTGGTCATCAACGGCACCAGCGCAAGCCTTGCCGGTGACCTGCCGCCGCTGCCGGAGGATCTCTTCAATGAGGGGGCTGTCGCCTACGACATGATGTACGGCGCCGAGCCGACGGTGTTTCTGGCCTGGTCGGCCGAGCGAGGGGCGAGCACCAGCGATGGTCTCGGCATGCTGGTGGAACAGGCGGCGGCGGCCTTTGAACGCTGGCGTGGCGTCACGCCGGATACCGGCCCACTGCATCGAAAGCTGCGGGCCGAGCTCGACGCCGCCTGAAGCCGCTTTCGCGGACACATCGGCAGCAACGACAACGGCGCCCCTGGCTCACTGCCATGGGGCGCCGTTGTCGTTGGGCGTCGATGTCGTCGATGTCGTCGGTCAGGAGCCGTCAGCCCCTGGTCGTCAGTCACCAGCCACGCGCCGCGTTTCAGCCGCGTCGACGGTAGAGCCCCAGCATGCACAGCCCCAGCCCGACCACCGACACCAGCAGGCCACCGTTGACCAGCCAGGGGCTGCGAACGATCCAGGGAACGAAGGGCGAAGGGGTGTCGCCACAGTGGCCGGCCAGGTAGTTCCAGTGGCCCTGGTCGACCAGTTCGCACTGGCGGATATCGCCGAGTTCCAGGAAGAACAGGGTCAACAACACCACAATGGGCACGACGAGCAGGATCAGGCCGAGCCTGGTGGAGGTGAGTTTCATGGCACCAACGAAGTGTGGAAGTGACGGGAGCCGAGGCCTCCAGGAATAGAGGCCTCCAGGAATAGAGGCCTCGGCGATAGATGCCCCCTTGTCAGCAGCCTGTTGACAGGCTGCAGGGCAGGGGCTGTTCTGGTTCAGGGCGCCTTGCAGCTGGGCGTCAGGCCACGGGCCTGGGCTTGCTCGTAGCGTGCCATGGCGTCGTTCATGCCCGCCTCGAGCCCGGCGATACGGTTGCCGTGTGCCGGGTGGGTGGACATCCACTCCGGCGGCTGGCCGCCGCCGGCGGCGCTCATGTTCTGCCACAGCTGGACGCTGGCGCGGGGATCGAAGCCGGCGTCGGCCATCAGCTGCAGACCGATGGTGTCGGCCTCGCTCTCGTGACTGCGCGAGAACGGCAGCAGGATGCCGTACTGGGCGCCCATGCCCATGGCCGCCATCAGCTGGTCGCTGCCGGTGACCCCCTGGGAGCCGAGGGCCGTACCGACCACCGACATGCCAAGCTGGGTCGCGCTTTCGGTGGAGGCGCGTTCGTTGGCGTGGTGGGCCAGCACGTGGCCGATCTCGTGGCCGATGACGGTGGCCAGCTGGTCCTGGTTGGTGGCGACGTCGAGCAGGCCGGTGTTGACCCCCACGTAGCCGCCCGGCAGGGCAAAGGCGTTGGCGTCCTCGGACTCGAACACCTTGACCTGCCAGTTCTGATTGCGCTGGTCTTCCGGCAGCGCCTGGACCACGTTGCGGGTCACGCACTGCACGTACTCGAGCTGGCGCCCGCTCACGGTGGGCAGCTCCTGCTGGTACTGGTCGAAGGCCTGGGCCCCCATCTGGCTGAGCTGCTGTTCGTCCAGCAACAGCATCTGGGAGCGACCAGTGGGTGAGGTGGAACAGGCAGCAACGGTAACCATCAGGGCGCAGGCGCCCACGGCCTTCATCCAGCGCATGGGGGGTCTCCTTGTCATGATCCGCCGGGGTCGAGCCCGAGCGTGTAGAATCGGTGGCAACTGGCCTCAAGATACCCGGACTGCTGGAAGGGTCAACAGCAAAGGTAGTGCACGGCCGGTCGCTAACCAGCGACAGACCCTGACCGGCGGCCATCATTCGTTACAAGGACACCTGCCCCGATGGACACTCAACTCGCCCAGCGTCTGCTGGCCCTTCTCGATCGCGTCGAACCCTGGCTGCCCGAGCCCCGCCCTGCGGTGGACTGGCGTCGTGACGTCGCTGCGCTGTGGCAGCGCCACGCCCTCGGCGGGCAACTGGTGCCGGTGCCGCCTCGGGATGCCCTGAGCCTGGACGACCTGGTCGGGGTGGAGCGCCAGAAGCGCGAGCTGCTGGCCAATACGCGGGCCTTTCTGCGTGGCCTGCCGGCCAATCACGCGCTGCTGTGGGGCTCTCGTGGCAGTGGCAAGTCGTCGATGGTGCGCGCGCTGCTCAACACCTTGGCTGACGAAGGTCTGCGGCTGATCCAGGTGGACCGCCACGACCTGGCCGGACTGCCGCTGCTGGTGGAGCAGTTGCGTCACGAACCGGCGCGCTTCGTGGTGTACTGCGATGATCTGTCCTTCGAAGGATCCGACGACGCCTACAAGGCGCTCAAGAGTGTCCTCGACGGCACCCTGACCGGCCCCCCGGAAAACGTGCTGATCTACGCCACCTCCAACCGGCGCCACCTGATGCCGGAGCATATGAGCGACAACCAGCAGAGCCACCTGACGCCGGACGGCGAGGAGTTGCACCACGGCGATGCGGTGGAGGAGAAGATCTCGCTGTCCGACCGCTTCGGGTTGTGGCTGGCGTTTCATCCGTTCAACCGGGAGACCTATCTCGATACCTGTCGCCACTGGGTCGAGCGCCTGGGCCAGCCGCAGGACTGGGATGACGAAGCGCCGGTGGCGGCCACCCGCTTTGCCACCATGAGAGGTGGACGCAGCGGCCGCTGTGCCTACCAGTTTGCGCTGGACTGGGTAGGGGCTCGTCGCCTGGCAGAGCAAGCCTGAGGCGCTGCCGCAGGCTTGCAGGCCAGGCTCAGCAGCGAGCGAGGCATGGTCTCGACATCCGGCAGCATGCGTGCACGAAAACGCCCGGTTCCTCTGGCGAGGGACCGGGCGTTTCGTTGTCGTTCAACACCAGGGGCGAAAGAGCGGCGAGTGACGCCGGTGACGCTTAGCGGCGGCTCTTGCGCGCCTCCTTGGTGCGCCCCAGTTCGCGCTTCTTGGCCTTTTCCTTGTCGGAGGCTTCGGCCAGTCGGTCGTAGGGGTTCTTGCCGGAGCGGAACTCGAAGCGCATCGGCGTGCCTCGGACCTTGAGCACCTTGCGGAAGGTGTTGGTCAGGTAGCGCTTGTAGGCTTCGGGCAGCTTGTCGGTCTGGTTGCCGTGGACCACGATGATCGGCGGGTTGCTGCCGCCCTGGTGGGCCATGCGCAGCTTGATCCGGCGGCCGTGGACCATCGGCGGCTGGTGCTGCTCGACGGCGTCCTGCAGCAGCGTGGTCAGACGGTTGGTCGACCAGTGGCTGTTGGCGGAGGCGAAGGCGCGCTCCAGCGACGGGTACAGGTCGCCCACGGCGGTGCCGTGCAAGGCCGAGATGAAGTGCAGCTCGGCGTAATCGGCGAAGCCCAGACGGCGCTTGATCTCGGCGCGCATCTTGTCCTTGGCCTCGCTTTCCAGGCCGTCCCACTTGTTGACCGCCAGTACCAGCGCGCGGCCAGAGGTCAGCACATAGTCGAGCAGGTGCAGATCCTGCTCCACCAGGCCGGTGCGGGCATCGAGCACCATGATCGCGACGTGGCACTCCTTGATCGCGTCCAGGGTCTTGATGATCGAGAACTTCTCGGCCACCTCGGTGACGTTCTTGCGCCGCCGGACGCCGGCGGTATCGACCAGTACGTAGGGCTTGCCGCGACGCTCGAAGGGGATCTCGATGGCGTCGCGGGTGGTGCCGGCTTCATCGAATACCACCACCCGGTCCTCGCCCAGCAGGCGGTTGACCAGGGTCGACTTGCCCACGTTGGGACGACCGATGACACCGATGCGGATACCCTTGCTGCCGGTGTCCGCGGGGATGTCCATGTCGCGCTCGGGGAACGGCGAGAGCACCTCGTCGATCAGCGCGGTGACATTACGGCCGTGGGCCGCTGCGATGGGCCGGGGATCGCCGAGACCGAGCTGCCAGAAGTCGGCCATGGCCGAGTGTTCCTCGAGGCCGTCGGTCTTGTTGACCACCAGCCAGGTCTTCTTCTGGTTGACCCGCAGGTGGTTGGCGATGGCCTCGTCGGCGACATTGAGGCCGGCACGCGCGTCCACCAGGAACAGCACGATGTCGGCTTCGTCGATGGCCTGCAGCGACTGTTCGGCCATGGCCGCGTCGATGCCTTCCTCGTCACCGCTGATGCCGCCGGTGTCGATGACGGTGTAGGCCTTGTTGCCGAGCATACCGTTGCCGTACTTGCGATCCCGGGTGAGGCCGGGGAAATCGGCCACCAGGGCGTCGCGAGAGCGGGTCAGGCGGTTGAACAGGGTCGACTTGCCCACATTGGGCCTGCCGACCAGTGCGATCACGGGGGTCATGGGCGGATGTCCAGAGCCTCCAGGCTTCCGTCATTGGCCAGGGCGTACACGCGCTTGCCGTCGGTGAGAGGGCGCACGCTGATGCCTGAGCCGTCGATATGGGTGCGGCCGACCAGGCGTCCGCTGCTGGCGTCGATAAAGTGCACATAGCCTTCGGCGTCGCCGAGCACGATGCGGCCGTCGGCGAAGGCAGGGGCGGTCACCGAGCGACCGTAGAGGTCCTCCAGGCGCCACAGCTCGTTGCCGCTGTTGGCGTCGAAGGCGATCAGGCGGCTGGCCTCGTCGACCACGTAAAGCGTCTCGCCCACCAGCACCGGGGTGTGGTAGCTGGACAACGGCGTCGACCACAGGGTCTCGCCGCTCTGGGCGTTGAGCGCCACCAGGCGACCATTGAAGCTGGTCACGAACAGGCGGCCGTCCGGAGTCAGCACCGGCTGGCCGGCCAGGTCGACCAGACGGTCGATGTCATTCATGCCGGTGGCCACGGCGATGGTGCGCTCGGAGATCTGCTGGCCCGAGCGGTTGTCGATGATCGACAGACGGCCGTTGGCAAAGCCGGCGAAGGTCACCTGATCGATGGCGGTGGGGGTGCCGGTGCTGCGCAGGGTCAGCGACGGCATATTGGCGCTGAACACCCACTGGCGGTCACCGGACAGGCGATCCAGGGCGGTCACGGTGCCGTCCACCGCCTGCACGATCAACAGCTGGGTGGTCGGCTGGGGCGCGGCCAGCACTTCGCTGGGCACACGGGTACGCCACTTGACCCGGCCATTGCGCTGGTCGAGGGCGACCACCTCGCCGTTGCGGGTGGCGAGGAACAGATCGCCGTCCACTGCGGTGATACCGCTGGAGATCGGTGATTCCAGTTCGGACTCCCACCGGGTGTCGCCGTTGGCGGTGTTGAACGCCTCGACCAGGCCTTCCTCGTCGGCGGCGAACAGGGTGGAACCGGCCAGGGCGGGTTCGATGGGGTAGGTGGCCTCACCCAGGCCTGCGCCCACGCCTTCGCTCCAGCGGGTTTCGACCCGGGTGGACTCGGCGAAGTCCTTGAGCTCCTTGGGCGGATACTGGGGCTCGGACTTGCTCGCGCAGCCGGTCAGCAGGGCGGTCAGGGTGACGGCGGTCGCCAGGGCGATCCGGGTTCGGTTAAACGGGGTCTTCATAGGGTGGCCTCCTGATCACCGAGGTCGTCGAGCTTGAGCGAGATACCGTAGAGCGGCTGACCGCTTTCTTCGGCCAGTGACTGGGCGCTCTGCCAGGCCTCGGCGGCCTGGTCGTGCTGGCCGGTGGCGTGGTAGATGTCGCCGCGCACGTTGTCGCGCTGGGCGGCCAGGGCCTCGGGGATGTCACCGTCGAGGGTGGCAAGGGCGGTCTCGTGGTTGCCCTCGGCGCTCTGCAGGCGCGCCAGGCGCAGGCGGGCGAGGCCGGTCAGGTAACCATCGTCGCTGCCCTCGATGAGGGTCTCCAGCGACTCGCGGGCGCCCTCGACATCGCCTGCGTCGACCTCCAGGCGGGCCTCGAGCAGCAGCGCAAGCTCGCTGTACAGGGTGCCGTCGTGGTCTTCCTGCAGGGTGTCGACCAGCCCCTGGGCCTGGGCCAGGGCCCCGTCGTCGAGGCTGTCGCGGCTGGCCAGGTCAAGAAGCTGCTGGTAGCTGCTGGAGGCGGCCACGGCCTGCCCCTGCTGGTAGTCCTGCCAGGCGTTCCAGCCGAACACGCCAGCGGCGGCCAGTACCGCACCGGCGAGCAGCGAGGTGCCGTTTTCCTTCCACCAGCGCTTGATCGCCTCAAGCTGTTCTTCTTCGGTTCTCAGCTCCGCCACGGGCGGTCTCCTTCTAATGGTCGTGCCGTCACTCGGACAGCAGGCTCGTCAGGGTGGTGGCCAAGGACGCTTGCTCGACCACGCGTTGTTCGCGGTCGTCACGCAGGAACTTGATCGCCACCTGGCCGTTTTCACGTTCGTTTTCGCCGATCAGCAGGGCGAGGCGGGCACCGCTGCGATCGGCCTTCTTGATGCGGCTCTTGAAGCTGCCGCCGCCACAGTGCAATTGCACGCCAAGGGCCGGCAGTTCATCGCGCAGGCGCTCGGCCAGGGCCATGGCGTCGCCGTCGGTGCTGGCGTCCATGCCCAGCACGTAGGCGTCGAGCGGGGCACGGGCCTCCTGCGGCACGATGTCCAGGGTCTCGAGCAGCAGGATCAGACGCTCGATGCCCATGGCGAAGCCCACCGCCGGGGTCGGCTTGCCGCCGAGTTGCTCGACCAGGCCGTCGTAGCGTCCGCCGGCGCACACGGTGCCCTGGCTGCCGAGGGCGTCGGTGGTCCACTCGAACACGGTGCGGCAGTAGTAGTCGAGACCGCGCACCAGGCGCGGGTTGATCACGTAGTCGATGCCGGCGGCGTCGAGTCGCGCGGTCAGCGTCTCGAAGTGCTCGCGGGACTCCTGATCCAGGTGATCCATCAGCTGGGGTGCCTGGCTCAGCATCTCGGCCATGGCCGGATTCTTCGAGTCGAGGATACGCAGCGGGTTGCTGGTCAGGCGGCGCAGCGAGTCCTCGTCGAGGACCTCGCGGTGCTGCTCGAAGTAGGCCACCAGGGTGTCGCGGTAGGCCGCGCGCGCCTCGTTGGAGCCCAGCGAATTGAGCTCCAGGGTGACGTGATCAAACAGGCCGAGCTGCTTCCACAGACGCGCCGACAGCAAGATGACTTCGGCGTCGATGTCCGGGCCTTCCAGGCCGTAGGTCTCGACCCCGACCTGATGGAACTGACGGTAGCGGCCCTTCTGCGGGCGCTCGTGGCGGAACATCGGGCCGGTGTACCACAGCCGCTGGGTCTGGTTGTACAGAAGGCCATGTTCCATCGCCGCGCGAACCGCGCTGGCGGTACCCTCGGGGCGCAGGGTCAGGCTGTCGCCGTTGCGGTCCTCGAAGGTGTACATCTCCTTCTCGACGATGTCGGTGACCTCGCCGATCGAGCGGGCGAACAGGGCCGTCTGCTCGACGATAGGGGTACGGATCTCGTTGTAGCCGTAGCGCCTCATCAGCGCCTGAACCTGGGACTCGAAGTACTGCCACACCGGCGAGGCGTCGGGCAACAGGTCATTCATGCCACGGATGGCCTGGATCTTCTTGCTCAAAACTTGCTCCTTGGTCTCGCCGTAGTCACGGCCCTCGCCCGGCCTCACCGGGCGAGAGCGTTACAGGCGAGCGATGACGTCGCGTTCTGTCGCTTCCTTCTCGGCGACCTTCTGGCGAATCAGCGCCTCGAGATCGTCGACCAGGTGGTCATTGCGCAGTTTGCTGGCGGGCTTGCCGTCGATGTAGACGAGGTTGGCCGGGGTGCCGCCGGTCAGACCCAGATCGGCTTCCTTGGCCTCGCCGGGGCCGTTGACCACGCAGCCGATGACGGCCACGTCCAGCGGCGTCATCACATCCTCGAGGCGCTCTTCGAGGGCGTTCATGGTGCTGATGACGTCGAAGTTCTGACGCGAACAGCTTGGGCAGGCGATGAAGTTGATACCCTTGGCCCGCAGGCGCAGGCTCTTGAGCATGTCAAAGCCGACCTTGACCTCTTCGACCGGATCCGCCGCCAGCGATACCCGGATGGTGTCGCCGATACCGTCCATCAGCAGCATGCCAAGGCCGATGGAGGACTTGACGGTGCCCGAACGCAGACCGCCTGCCTCGGTGATACCCAGGTGCAGCGGCTGCTCGATGCGTGAGGCCAGGTCACGGTAGGCGGCCACCGCCATGAACACGTCGGAGGCCTTGACGCTGACCTTGAAGTCGGGAAAGTCGAGGCGATCCAGGTGATCGATATGGCGCATCGCCGATTCGACCAGGGCCGCCGGCGTCGGTTCCCCGTACTTCTTCTGCAGGTCCTTCTCCAGCGAGCCGGCGTTGACGCCGATACGGATCGGGATACCGTTGTCACGGGCGGCGGAGACCACCGCCTGGACGCGGTCTTCACGGCCGATATTGCCGGGATTGATGCGCAGGCAGTCGACGCCGAGCTCAGCCACGCGCAGGGCGATGCGGTAGTCGAAGTGGATGTCGGCCACCAGCGGCACCTGGGTGCCCTGCTTGATGCGACCGAAGGCCTCGGCGGCGTCCATGGTCGGCACCGAGACGCGTACGATATCGGCGCCGGCCTGTTCGAGGGCACGAATCTGGCCAAGGGTGGCCTCGACGTCCAGGGTGTCGGTGTTGGTCATGCTCTGCACCGAGATGGGAGCGTCGCCCCCGACCGGTACCGAACCGACATGAATCTGGCGTGACTGGCGTCTTTTGATCGGTGAGTGCGAATGCATGGCGATCAATCACTCTCCCAGGGTAAAGCGGGCGACATTGTTTCTGCCGGCGCGCTGTTGCAGGTCGACGGTTTCTCCGCCCCACAACAACTCCACGCCGGTGGCGTTGCCGACAGTCATGCGGAAGGGCGGCTCGCCCTCCACGGTGGCTTCGGTGCCCGGGGACTGCAGGCCGACGAAGACACGGGTATTGGTGCTGTCGAAGATCTCGGTCCAGGACTGCTCGTTGAAGGTCAGCTTGAGGATACGACGGCTGTCGGCAGCCGGCGCGGCCTCGGCGGCGTCCTCATCCTCGGCGCCCTGGGCATCGTCGACGCTAGCTGTCTGCTCGTCGCTGGCGTCGTCGGCACCAGCGCTTGCAGCCTGGTCGGTGCTGTCGTTGGCGCTAGCGTCAGCGGGCTCGCTGGCTTCGGCGGCAGCCGCTTCGGTGGCCGCCACGGTGCTCGGCGTCGAGGCGCCAGGCTCGGCGCTGGCGCTTTCTGCAGCGCTGTCGGCGCTGGCCTGCTCGCCATCGACCAGTCCCATCTCGCTGTCCTCGGCGGGCAGCGGGGGCAGGTTGTCGTCGCCCTCGGTGCCCTCGTCGCTGACCGCGGCGTTGCCGTCGATGGTGTCCACCGAGACCGGGCCGTTGTCGCTGACCTCGGGCGGCTCGCTGCCACCACGGCTCTGCCACCACATCAGGGTCAGCCCGATCAGGCCGGCGATGACCACCAGGGTCATCAGCCGAAACAGCCAGGCGCCCAGGCGCGAGGGGGGCTTGTTGATGTACACCGGGGTGACCTTGCGCTCGACTTCCTCGTTGCCCATGCGCGCTTCATACAGCGCCATCACCCGGCCGACATCGACGCCGAGCAACTGGGCGTAGCTGCGCAGGTAGCCGCGTCGGTAGGTCACCACCGGCACTTCATCGTAGTTGTCGATCTCCAGCCCCTCGATCACGGCGGGACGGAGGTTGAGGGCTGCCCCGACTTCCTCGCGGGTCAGCCCCTGGCTCTCTCGTTCATGGCACAGCAAGGCGCCGGGAGAGGCGTCCCCGGAGGGCGTTTTGGACAAGGAGACCTCGGAGTCGGTGTACTGACTGTCGCTCATGGCTGAGCTTCCTTCATCGTGTAAACAGTGATCAAAGCGCGCGTGAAGGCTGGTCGGGTTCGGCCGATGTCCGGGCGCCGGTGTCGGCGTCTCCCAGGCTAGCGGCAAGCTGCCTGGCGGCGGTGGTCCATCCCGCCTGGCTCACGAAGCGATCCAGCTGTGATCGGGCGCGCATAAGGTTGCCCTGTGCGTATTCCAGTTCGGCGAGGGTCAAGTGGCTCGCGGGCAGGCTCGAGTCGATGCGTTGGGATCGCTCCAGCGCCGCCCTGGCCGTCTCGACCTCGCCGAGTTCCCACCGGCAGCGTCCCAGGTTGGCAAACAGCTGGGCCCGGTGGGCATAGTGTATATCGTGACTGGCCTGTTCAAGCTGCTCGCAGGCCTCACCGGTTTGCCCCCGATCATACAGGAAGGCGGCGTAATTGTTGCGTGCCCGGGTGAAGTTCGGGTCTTCATCGAGGGCGCGTCGAAAGAACTCGTCCGCCAGCGCCGCTTCCCCCTGGCGTTGGTGAATCAGTGCCAGGGCCTGCAGCGCGGCGGCGTCATCGGGATCGAGCGAGACGGCGCGATCGAGTGCCGCCGTGGCGCGAGGAAGGTTGCCCTGGCGCAGGTAGGCTTCGCCGAGGTTGCGATAGGCGACGGCGGGGGACTCGTCGGACTGGGGCACGGCGACGGCGCAGCCGGCAAGCGTCAGCGTCAGGGGGAGCGCGATGGCCAGTCCGATGACCAGGCCGCGCAGGCCGGCGCTTGAGCTGTCTGCCTGGCACGTCATGGCGTTGTCGTACTCCCGCTGCTTGGCCGTGGCGGGAAGGCGTCTGGCGACACCCGCCCGTGGGCAGGAAAAGGCCCGAATATCAAAGCGCCGTGCCGGAATGAAGTCAAGACGGCAGGGTCAGTCGGCGTCGATCTGGATCGACTGAATGTAGCGTTCGTGACGACGCGTACGATCCTTGACCCGTCCTACCAGCTGGCCGCAGGCGGCGTCGATGTCATCGCCCCGGGTCGAACGGATCGGCGCGGTATGACCCAGTTCGTAGAGCCAGCGCTGGAAGCGCATCACCTGGTTGCGGGAGGGCTTCTCGTAGCCGGAATGGGGGAAGGGGTTGAAAGGGATCAGGTTGATCTTGCAGGGCAGTTCCTTCAACAGCTCCGCCAGTTCACGGGCATGCTCCTGCTGGTCGTTGACGTCCTTGATCACCGTGTATTCGATGGTGACCTGGCGGGTGTCGTCGCACTTGGCCAGATAACGGTGGCAGGCGTCCAGCAGTGAGCGGATGTTGTACTTGCGGTTGAGCGGTACCAGTTCGGTGCGCAGCGCATCATTGGCGGCGTGCAGCGAGATCGCCAGGCTGACGTCGAGTTCGTCGCCCAGGCGGTCGAGCATCGGTACCACCCCGGAGGTGGACAGGGTGACACGGCGTTTCGACAGGCCGTAACCCTGATCGTCGAGCATCAGCTTCATCGCCGGCACGACGTTGTCGTAGTTCATCAAGGGTTCGCCCATGCCCATCATCACCACGTTGGTGACCGGACGATTGGCGCTGTCCTTGCGTGAGCCGCCACTGTTGGAGGCGACCCATACCTGGCCGATGATCTCGGCGCTGGTGAGGTTACGCTGAAAGCCTTGCTTGCCGGTGGAGCAGAAACTGCAGTCCAGCGAGCAGCCGACCTGGGATGACACACACAGGGTGCGGCGCTTGCCGTTGTCGGCGGGGATAAGCACGGTTTCGACGTAGCTGCCGTCCTCGACCTCCACTACCCACTTGCGCGTCCCGTCCTTGGAGGCGCCTTCATAGACGACCTTGGGACCGCGTACCTCGGCGGTTTCCTCGAGGCGTGCGCGCAGCGCCTTGGACAGGTTGGTCATGGCGGCGAAATCGTCGACGCCTTCGTGGTGAATCCATTTCATCACCTGGGCGGCACGGAACTTCTTCTCGCCGATGGAGAGGAAGAAGGCTTCCATCTCTTCTCGGGTCATGCCGAGCAGGTTGACGCGTTGGGGAGCAGCGGTGGTGGTCATGGCAGGTTCAGCGGGTCGGTGGGCAGAAAGGAGCGAACGGATGCCAGGGGCATCCGTTCACCGATGGGGCCGCAATCACGAGGGTCGGACCCCGACGCCCTTAGCGCGGGCAGATCTCGTCTGCGCCGAAGAAGTAGCTCACTTCGCGCTCGGCGGACTCGGGGGAGTCGGAGCCGTGGACGGCATTGGCGTCGATGGAGGAGGCGAAGTCGGCGCGGATGGTGCCGGCGTCGGCTTCCTTCGGGTTGGTGGCGCCCATCAGCTCGCGGTTCTTGGCGATAGCGTTGTCACCTTCCAGCACCTGCACCACGACCGGACCAGAGGTCATGAAGGACACCAGGTCGCCGAAGAAGGGGCGTTCCTTGTGCTCGGCGTAGAAGCCTTCGGCCTGCTCCTGGGACAGGTGAACCATCTTGGCGGCGACGACCTTCAGTTCGGCCTTCTCGAAGCGCGTGATGATCTCGCCGATGACATTCTTGGCGACGGCGTCGGGCTTGATGATGGACAGAGTGCGCTCTGTAGCCATGAAACTCTCCAGTAGTTGGGCCCAGGAAGTGGGCATGGATGCCAGGTAGATGGCGTCGCGCCGCCCCGGGGACCGGGGCGGCGCGACGCGGGAAAACGAAGCGATGCGGCGTGTTGCGCCGAAGAGCGCAGATTATAGCGTCCTCGTGGCGCCTTGAACACAATTGTTCGTCGCGGCGCCGGCGAGTCCTGCCGCTATCACGGCGAATTCAGACGGTAAAGCTCTCGCCACAGCCGCACTCGTCCTTGACGTTGGGATTGTTGAAGCGGAAGAACCGGTTCAGCCCCTCGTTGACGTAGTCGACCTCGCTGCCGTCGAGCATCTCGAGCGCTTCCGGGGCGACATAGACCCGAGCGTCGTGTTCCTCGAACAGGGCATCGTCGGCCTGGACGTCGTCGGCGAAGTCGAGGACGTAGCTGTAGCCGGAGCAGCCGCTGGGCTTGACCGAGACCCGCAGTCCAAGCCCCTGGCCTCGCTCGTCGAGCACGCGGCGGATCTGGTCGGCCGCGGCGGGGGTGATCTTCAGGTGTGCCATATCATTCTCCTGGGTCGGGCGCTGCCGCCTGGGCGGCAGTCACCGAAACTGTCTCTGTCGTGCGCTGCCTGTCGAAGGGTGATGTTCTCAAGGCATGTCTCAAGGCATGGCGCGGGGCTCAGGCCTCACGGCATGGCGCGCTGGCGCAGGCCAATCAGCGCGGTGCGCAGGGCCTGGCCTGCGCGGTCGATGTCGTCTTCGCTGGTGAAGCGTCCGATGCTCAGGCGCAGCGAGGCCAGCGCCAGGCGGCGCGGCACCCCGATGCCCTGGAGCACGTAGGACGGTTCGACGCTGGCCGAGTTGCACGCCGACCCGGTCGACAGGGCGATGTCGCGCAGCGCCATCAGCAGCGACTCGCCGTCGACGCCCTCGAAGCCGAGGTTGATGATGTTGGGCACCGAGGCCTCGAGGCGGGTGTTGCAGTGCACGCCGTCGAGATCGGCGATGGCCTCGAGCAGGCGATCCCGCAGGCTCTGGATACGTGCCTGATCGGCCTCGCCTTCGTTCGCCGCCAGCGCGAAGGCCTCGCCCATGCCGGCGATCTGGTGGGTCGCCAGGGTGCCGGAACGCATGCTGCGTTCGTGGCCGCCGCCGTGGATCAGCGCCTCGAGACGAAGATCGGGGCTACGCCGCACATAGAGCGCGCCGATGCCCTTGGGGCCATAGGCCTTGTGGCCGGACAGCGACATCATGTCGACCTTGCTTCGCCCCACGTCGAGGTCGATGCGGCCCACCGCCTGGGCCGCGTCGACGTGGATCATGGCGCCGTGGTCATGGGCCACCTCGGCCAGGGCGGCGATGTCATTGATGGTGCCGAGTTCGTTGTTCACCGCCATCAGCGATACCAGCACGGTGTCGGGGCGCATGGCCTCGGCCAGCTGGCCAGGGCTGACGCTTCCGTCGGCCTGGGGCGTCAGCCAGGTGACGTCAAAGCCCTCTCGCTCTGCCGCCTTGGCGGTATCGATGACCGCCTTGTGCTCGATGATGGAGGTGACCAGGTGGCGGCCCTTGTCGCGGTTGGCCCTGAGGAAGCCGGTAATGGCCAGATTGTCCGCCTCGGTGGCGCCGCTGGTCCAGACGATCTCTCGCGGGTCGGCATTGATCAGGTCGGCGACCTGGCGCCGGCCGTTTTCCACCGCCTGCTCGGCCAGCCAGCCGGGCATATGGCTGCGCGACGCCGGGTTGGCGAAGGTGCCCTCGAGGGTCAGATGCCGACTCATGACCTCGGCGACACGGGGGTCGACCGGGGTGGTAGCGGCGTAGTCGAGATAGACGGGTGAAGTCATGGCGATGTCATCGTTGGCGGGCAGAGGGGCGAAAGTCTAGCTCAGGGCGCCGAGGTCACAATGTCGTCGTTGTGCTGGCGACGGCGCTGACGCCCGGCGATCTCGGCGATCTCCTGGCGCTCGGCCAGCTCGCCCAGGGTGACGCCGTCGAGGAAGTCCTGGATGCGCTCGGACAGCTCGAACCACAGGTGATGGGTCAGGCAGGTGTCGCCCTTCTGGCAGTCGGACAGACCGCCACAGCGGGTGGTGTCCACCGACTCCTTGACCGCATCGATGACCCGGGCCACCGAGATGGACGCTGCCGGCTCCGCCAGCAGGTAGCCACCGCCTGGCCCGCGCACGCTGTCGACCAGGCCGGCGCGCCGCAGGCGGGCGAACAGCTGCTCGAGGTAGGACAGCGAGATCTGCTGACGCCGGGCGATGTCGGCCAGGCAGATCGGGCCCTGGTCGGCGTTGACCGCCATGTCGAGCATGGCGGTGACAGCGTAGCGTCCCTTGGTGGTCAGGCGCATGGGGCGAACCCTCGACGCCGACATGGGTCGGCGGTCCGGAAAGTGTGGGCGTGGTCGGTAGCCGACGACGCTTGGATCAAAGCGATATTATGGGAAAGACCGAGTGTCGTGGTCAACTATTGGCGGCGTGCCGTCGTCGCCTCGTCTTCCCGCTCGGCCCCGTGCTCGGCGTCATTGGCCGTCTCGCTGCCGCCGGCACTGTCCTTGTCGGTGGTGCCTGGGTCGGTGGTGTCTGGGTCGGAGGTGCCTGGGGCGGAGGTGCCTGGGTCGGAGGTGCCTGGCCCGACGTCTTCATTGCCGCTGGCGCTTTCGGTGCCGCTGGTGGCGGTGTCGGAGCCCAGGATATCGGCGTTGGCGTCACGCCCGATCACCGGCGCGCAGGCGCGGTCGACGTCTTCCAGTATCTCGGCAAAGTCCTCGTCGCGAATCTCCGGCATCTGGCCGTCGCGGTAGCTGTGGTCCAGTTGCCTCAGGGTCTTGCACATGCCGCTGATGCGTTCATCCACCGCGTGCATATGGTCGAGCATGGCCTGCATCGACTTGGCCACCGGGTCGGGCATGTCCTGGCTCATGCCGTAGGCGTCGAAGCCGAATTTCTGGCACATCGCCTCGCGACGGGCCGGGTCGACCTCGAGGCCCGGGTCGCTGTCCGGGTCGCGGCGCTGGACGATCTTGCCGGGGATGCCGACCACGGTGGCGCCGGCGGGCACCTCCTTGGTGACCACCGCGTTGGAGCCGACCTTGGCGCCAGCGCCGACGGTGAAGGGACCGAGAATCTTGGCGCCGGCACCAACGATCACGCCGTCCTCCAGGGTCGGGTGACGCTTGCCCTTGTTCCAGCTGGTGCCGCCCAGGGTCACGCCCTGGTAGAGGGTGACATCGTCGCCGACGATGGTGGTCTCGCCGATCACCACTCCCATGCCGTGGTCGATGAAGAAGCGCCGGCCGATGGTGGCGCCGGGGTGGATCTCGATGCCGGTGAACCAGCGGCCCAGCGTCGACAGGGTACGCGCGATCCATTTGAGATTGCGCTTCCACAGCTGGTGGGAGATCCGGTGCAGCAGCAATGCGTGAAGGCCAGGATAGTTGGTCAGGACTTCAAGAAAGTTGCGCGCCGCCGGATCCCTGGCAAATACGCTGTTGATGTCTTCGCGTAGGCGTTGAAACATGCGGCGGTCCCTGAGTCGGTCAAGAGAATCATAGTGGGGGCTGGTGGTGGGCCATTCAAGCCTGCCACCTGTCGAGTCAGTGATCTGGTTAAGCTCAGCGGCTCGAAGGTGGACGCCGTGTCGCTCCAGAGCCGCCGGCCTGGCGCTGATCCTGCTGTTGGTTCGGGCTAGTCCTGGGTCGGCTTCTGGCCCTGATGCGTGTCATGTTCTCGCTGTAATTCCGGCTCGCTACCCCGGGCGCCCAGCGCCTGGCCGCCTGCGGCCTTCTCGGTGGCGCTGAGGATGCCACGCAGGATGTTGAGCTCCATGCGTTCGGGGCGCGAGCGCAGGGTCACTCGGCGCAGCCTGGCCATCAATTGGCGAGGCTTCGCCGGGTCGTGGAAGCCGATGGTGATCAGCGCGCGTTCCAGATGAGCGAAATAGTGCTCCAGCTCCTCGTGGCTGGCCAGTGGCTGCGCTTCTTCCTCATCGTCCTGTGCCGGGCCTGGCTTATTCTGGGTCTGAGCCTGTGCCGGGCCTGGCTTATTCTGGGTCTGAGCCTGGGCCAGCCAGGCAAGGCGGCATTCGTAGGCCAGCACCTGCACCGCCGCGGCCAGGTTCAGCGAGCTGAAGTCGGGATTGGTGGGGATGTGGACGTGGGCGTGGCAGCGTTGCAGTTCGGCGTTGGACAGGCCGCTGTCCTCGCGGCCGAAGACCAGCGCGATCCGGGCCTCGGGCGTGGCCAGCTCGGCGGGCAGACGCTCGCCCAGCTCACGCGGGGTGATCATCGGCCAGGGCAAGGTGCGCGAGCGCGCGCTGGCTCCCACCACCAGGGTGCAGTCGGTGACCGCCTGCTCGAGGCTGTCGACCACCCGAGCGTCGTGGACCAGGGCATCTGCCCCGGAGGCGCGGGACACACTGTCGGCGGTGATGACCTCGCAGCGTGGTGCGACCAGGGCCAGATCGGCGAGTCCCATATTGTGCATGGCGCGGGCGGTGGCGCCGATATTGCCGGGGTGGCTGGTGCCGATGAGAACGATGCGAATGCGCTCGAGCATGGAAGATCCTGTAACGACGCGGCGGGTTGATGCGGTGGTTGGTGCAGTGGTCTATTCAATGACCGATGCGGTGACGTCTTCGGTCACCGATGCAATGGCGCTGATGGCGGACCGGTCGGCAGCGCCAGGGGCGCCAGTCTAGCATGGGTAGATGCGCGCTGGGGCGAAGTGCGTGGCATTCATGCCCGTGGTCTGCTAGGATTCGCGCCGAGTCAGTTACCCACGTCGACTCCGTTCTTTAACACCACCGACTCCCAAGGCCCGATCATGCATCCGATGGTCCAGTACGCCCTGCGCGCTGCCCGCAGCGCCGGCGAACAGTTTCTGCGCATTCGCGAACGAATCGAGAATGCCCACGACGAGCACAACCTCGACCGTCTACTCGAGGACACCGCTCGCAACGCCGAATCCCTGATTACCCGCCAGCTGACCCGCGGTTATCCCCAGCACGGGGTCGTCGGTCGCTACACGCCCCACCGTGCCGGTGAAGGCGAAGGCGCGGATATCCTGTGGCGCATCGAACCCTTCCACGGTTACTCGAACCTGAGTGTGGCGTCCCCTGAGTTCGCCCTGTCCGTGGTATGTCTGATCAAGGGCCGTCCGGAGCACGCGGTGGTGATCTGCCCCTTCAGCGATGACGAATACCTTGCCAGCCGTGGCCGTGGCGCCCAGCTCAATGGCAAGCGTCTGCGTGTGTCCAAGATCAAGAGCGCCGCTGGCGCCCGCCTGTCGCTGGGGCTTCCCGATACCTACCTGCGCTCGCGTTTTCTGCCGACCTACCTGACCCTGGTGCAGCAGCTCGGCCCCCAGGCCGAACAGCTTCAAGCCAGCGCCTGTGGCCTGCTCGACATGGCCCGTCTGGCCGCCGGTCGTGCCGACGCCGCCTTCGTGCTGGGAGTCGAGGAGCAGGACCTAGACATCGGTTCGCTGCTGCTCAAGGAGTCCGGTGCCCTGATCGGCACACCGGATGGCCAGCCCTCGGTGCGTATCGAAGGCGCCCTGATGGCCGCCAACCCGCGCCTGTTCAAGGCGCTGATCAAGCAGCTTGCGCCCCACGTGCACACGGCGCCCAGTCAGCCCGAAGAGGACTGATTCGGCACCGCTCGCGCGAGCGAGCGGTGATCGTGACGCCGTCACAGCAACGCCCCCGCGGCCTGGCCGCGGGGGCGTTGTCGTCTGTGGTGCCGGCCGATGGTCGCCGCCATGGCGCGGACTACGCCAGCGCCTTGGTCAGCGAGAACACGAAGCCGGAAAACTCCGCTCGCTGCATGTCCAGGTGGTGAAACATCACATCCGCCGCCGCTCCCTCACGCTTGTCGGCGATGGCCGAGACGATCTCGAGATGCTCCTCGGCCGACATGCTGCGCATGCCGGCGATGCGGTGGATGTGCCCGCGATAGGGCTCGATCTTGCGTCGGATATCGGTGATCTGGCCGGCCAGGGTCTCGTTGGCGGCCAGGCGATAGATCGCTTCGTGGAACGCCCTGTTGGCGCTGGTGTAACGTTCGGCGGTGATTGCTGCGGTGTCGATGGTTTCCTGGGCCGCCTGCAGCAATGGGGGAATGTCATCGGCGGTGCTCTGGCGCGCCGCTAGCCGGGCAGCGGAGGACTCCAGCAGCGCCAGCATCTCGAACATGTCGAGAATATCCTTGAGCGAATTGCGCCGGACGAAGGCGCCCTGGTTGGCACGGTGTTCGACCAGGCCCTCGGAGGTGAGCATCCGAATGACCTCACGGACGGGAGTGCGAGAGACCGCGAACTCGGCGGCCAGGTCGCGCTCGTTCAGTCGGTGTCCGGGCGGATAGCTGCCGCGCAGGATGCGATCCTCCAGCTGCTGGCGAATGTGTTCGGTGGTCCTGGTGGGCGATGCCATCGAGCGGTCCCTGCAGTAGACACGTGGACGGAGGGCGGCACCCGGACGTCGTCTTGCCGGATGCCGCGGTCGAGATTACTGGAGATAGCTGCGGTAGACCTCCACCAGCGCACCGGCGGACTCGCCGAACTCCTCGATATACGCCGACAGGTACTTGTCGCGAAGGCTGTCGGCAAGCGCCAGATCCTCCTCGCTGAAGGTGTACACCGTCTCGGCCTGTTCATCGACCGCCTGGCGAAGACGTTCGGACTCCTCGGTGAAGTTGGCGCTCGACCACTCGATGGTGGCCTCGACCGCCCGATGGAGTTCGTCGCGAGCGTCCTGGCTCAGTCCATTGTATTTGCGCAGGTTCATGATGAGCGGATAGGGCGTGCGCACCATCGAGCTCGCAAGCACCACCGGGGCGACCTCGGAGAGCCCGAGATTGACGTAGGAGGAATCGGTGGTGATCACGCCATCGACGCCGCCGGTCTGAAGCTGCAGAAACTGCTCGGCGGCACTCATGAACACCACCGTGGCGCCAAGGTCTTCGAGCGCCGGGTCGGTGTAGCCGCCCACGCCACGGATCTTGCGACCTTCGAGTTGGTCCAGACCGTCGATCGACTCGGCCAGGAACAGCGTGGTCTGCCCGGAGGAGTTGATGAACCCCAGCAGCTTGACCTGGGAGGCGGCAAAGGCTTCGCCCAGCGGTTCGAGCACGCGCGGGTCGTTGGCGAAGGCCAGCACGTCGGCGTCGTCCAGGGAGTCGGGCGGAAACGGCACGGTGAAGATCTTCATCATGCCCACGGTACCCACCACGTAGCCGCCGAACAGGCTGTACAGATCTACGGTGCCGCGTGCCGTGCCCATCAGACCGTCGCGTCCCTTGACCAGGGATTCCGAGGGGAAGACATCGATTTCGAGCAGTGTCGGGTCGAGCTGGTCGGCCAGGTACTGGGTGGTACGCCCGCGGAAGTCCTCGGCGGGAAAGTAGTGGCCCAGACGCAGGGTTTCCGCGGCCTGGGTCGTCGTCGTGGTGAGCAGTCCGGCGACCAGGGCCGTCGTCAGGGCGATGGCCAGGGTAGGGGACGGGGTGGCGGACGCGGATGCAATGAAGCGACGGCGGGAGAGGGAGTATTTCATCTTGTTGTCCTCTTGAGGAAGGTCCGGCGGAGCTCGGACGTAAGCTCGGTCGCAAGGGGCGGGACATCACTGGGTCAGCGACCGGTGACCAGTTCGGGAAATGCGCACAGGATGACGATGGATACGACGTAGAGGGCGATGAACGGCAGGGCGCCGCGCACCACCTGACTGATCCGGATGCCCTCGACACAGTCCCTGACCACGTAGAGGCACAGGCCGATGGGGGGGGTGATCACCGCGAAGCACATGTTGACCATCACCACCACGCCAAACCAGACGGGGTCGAAGCCGTAGGCGAGGATCGCAGGAAAGACGATGGGCACGGCGATGATGACCAACGAGATGGCATCGAGCAGGGTGCCGAGAACGAACAGCATCAGCATGACCAGCAGGAAGAAGGTCCAGGCGCCGAGTTCGGCCTCCACCACCACTCTGGCAAGCTGCTGGGGTAGCTGGGCGTTGCTCAGCGCATAGCTGAACAGCATCGCCGAGGCCAGGATGGCGAGCAGCATGCAACTGGTGCGGGTGGCCTTGATCAGCGCCGTGGTCAGGCTCTTTCGCGTCAGGCCCCTGCGTCCGAGGGCAATGATCAGTGCGCCGCCGACGCCAATGGCGGCCGCTTCGGTGGGGGTGGCGATACCGTGATAGATGCTGCCGATGACCACCACGATCAGGGCGATGACCGGGCCGGCCTGGAGCAGTGACCTGATCCAGCCCAGATCGTCGGCAAAACCGATCGTCGGCGCCCGTTTGCCTGACAGGCCCTGGACGACGCAGACGTAAGAGGCGAACAGCGCGGTGATCACCAGCCCCGGCACAATGGCGTGGGAAAACAGCTCGGCGATCGAGGTTTCGGTGACCACGCCATACATGATCAGCGGCAGGCTCGGAGGAATGATCATGCCGAGCCCCGAACTGGCGGCGACGGTGCCGGTGGCCATTTCGGGACTGTAGTGGCGCTTGAGCATCTCCGGGATGGCGACGCTGCCGATGACTGCCGCGACGCCGACGGCGGTGCCGCTGACCGCACCGAAGATCGCGCCGGCGACGATGGCACTGATAGCGATGCCGCCGGGCAGGCGTCCCAGCCACTTGTCGACGCTTTCGAACAGGTCGCGGCCCACCCCGGAAACGTTGACGATCTCGCTCATCAGCACGAACAGCGGTATGGCTACCAGTACGAACTCCGAGGTGGTGCCCCAGATGATGTCGGACATGGCCAGGCTGGCGGCCAGGCCACCCTGGTAGATGATGCCCACCAGGGCCGCGAGCCCCAGGGCGAAGGCCACGGGGACGCCAAGGATCAACAGGATGGCCAGACTCAGGGCGACGCTGAAAATCATCATGGCGTGGGTCCGTCCTCGTCGGTGGCGGGCGCCTTGAAGTGCGCCAGCTTCTGGTGGATCTGAGCGATCAGTTCCAGCACAAAGATCGCGGAGCCCGCCGGCATCAGCGACTGGGGCAGATACAGCGGTACCGCCAGGGTGGTCGAGGACCGCCAGTTGAGCTGATAGGACAGGAGAGCGAGTTCCAGGGTGGCCCAGAAGGCGAAGGCCGCGAACACCAGGGTGCAGCCGTCGACGACCAGCCCCAGACGGTTCTGGGCGGCGATCGACAGCCGTCCCTCCAGCAGCGACATGCGGGCATGACCGCCTTCCCGATAGACCCGGGCGATGGCCATGAACAGGATGCCGGAGACCAGATAGCCCGAGACCTCGGTGACCCAGACGGTGGGAGCCCCCAGCAGGTATCGACTGATGACCTCCCAGATGATCGAAGCGACCAGGAACACCATGATCAGCAGGGCGGCGAAAAAGCCGGCATCGCCCAGGGTGCGGCACAGCCGGAGGAAGGGATTCATGAGGCACCTTCGGCCGAGCGGCCAAGGTAGAGGGTTCGATGGTTGTCCCTGAGCTCGGCCTTGATCACCTTGCCCATGGTGTTGCGTGGCAGGTCGTCGGCGACCAGTACCCGCTTGGGAACCTTGTAGGCGGCCAGTACATCGCGCAGACGGCGGCGAATGGCATCTTCGTCCAGGGTGGCGCCGGCGGCCGCCACCACCACGGCGGTCACCGCTTCGCCGAAGTCGGCGTGGGGCAGCCCGATCACCGCGGATTCACTGACCTCCTCCATGGCGTCGAGCAGCGCTTCGACCTCGCCCGGGTAGACGTTGTACCCCCCGCTGATGATCACATCCTTGCTGCGACCGACGATGGTCAGGTAGCCATCCTCATCGATGCGGCCGTTGTCGCCGGTACGAAACCAGCCGTCAGGGGTGAACTCCTGGCGGGTCTTCTGTGGCTGCCGCCAGTAGCCCTTCATCACGGCAGGGCCTTTGATCTGGAGGTGTCCGACGTTGCCGCTGGCGAGCGGGGTGTCGTGGTCATCGGTGATCCTGAGTCTGACGCCCTCTATGGGGAGGCCCACCGAGCCGAGGCGCCGTTCGCCAACCACCGGGTTGGAGCTGATGATGGTGGCCTCGGTCATGCCGTAGCGCTCCAGGATGGTGTGCCCGGTCAAGGCGTGAAAGCGCCGGGCGGTGGCCTCGCTCAGGGGCGCGGAGCCCGAAACGAAAAGACGCATCCCCGAGGTGGCCGCGGCGCTGAGATCAGGGTGCTCCAGCAGCCGGCTGTAGTAGGTAGGGACGCCCATCATCACCGTGGCTTCGGGCAGCAGGTGAACCACGGTATCGGCATCGAAGCGCGGCAGCAGGTGCATGCGACTGCCGGACAGCAGCACGCAGTGGGTGGCGATGACCAGGCCGTGGGCATGAAACAGCGGCAGGGCGTGGATCAGCACGTCGCTTGAGCCGAACTCCCAGAGTCGGGTCAGCGCCCTGGCATTGCTGGCCAGGTTGGCGTGGGTGAGCATCGCCCCCTTGGGGCTGCCGGTGGTGCCGGAGGTGTAGAGAATCAGGGCGACGTCGTCGCCTCGACGAGGCTCGATACGATGGCGCTCGGCCTGCTCCGACGCGAGTGTCATCAAACTGCCCGAGCCGTCCGCCTCCAGGGTGAGCCGCTGGATACCGGGGTGGCGGTTCAAGGCTTCTTCGTTGGCGGCCATGCACGCGCAGGAAGCGACATAGAGCACCGGCGCGGCGTCACTCAGAAAATAGGCGATCTCGGTGGCGGTATAGGCGGTATTGAGTGGCAGATGGATGGCGCCCTGACGCAACACCGCCAGGTACAGCAGCAAGGCTTGCGGGGACTTGTCGACCTGGGCGGCGACGCGATCCCCCGGCCTGACACCGAGCGCTGTCAGGGCGCGGGCCAGGCGGGCACTCTGAGTCATGGCGTCGGCGTAGGACAGGGTGGTGGAAGGCTCGCTGTTGGCTCTGTTGGAAGCCCCGCTGGAGGCTCTGTTGGAAGCCCCGCGGGAGGCCCTGTTGAATGGCGCTGTGGTCAGCAGGGGTCCATGCCCCACCCGCTCGGCGACATCCTGAAACATCCGAAAGACGTTGCGGCAGCTGGCCTCAGTGTTCATCCCAGGCCTCCGGGGTGTCGATGATGCCAAGCGCGTGGAGGTGTTCGGCGCTGGCTTGTGGATGATCGCCTCTAGGCGTGATCAGCGCGGCCACCCGTGAGGGCAGGCTGCGAACGCGTCCTCTGGCGGTGAGTCTCACCTGGCTTGCGCAGGCGGAGAGGGCGAGATAGATGCCACCCGAGAGTTCACCATCGATCACCAGCTCAACGGCGGCACCCGAGCGCACTCGGTACTCGATGGAGCTGGCCAGGCGCACCAGCGCCAGGCTCTGTAGCCTGGCTTCATCGATGGCCCTCAGGCTGTGGCAGCTCCACTGACAGCGCAGTATCAACGAAAGCCCAGCGGGGAGGCGCTGGATTGCCTGAGCAAGGTCTGCAAGATCCCGATGATCCGGCGGGGCGCTTCCGTGGCAGGTGATCCAAGCGTGCTGCTCCTGCTGCGACCGGCTTACCCGAGCTGACGGCAAGGTGGCGACGGATTCAGTAGCGGAACCGACATTGAGGTCGATTCGACGTGACGAGGCGAGCCACCTGGCGATGTCGTTGCGCAGCGCTGTCGGTGTCCCGCTGGTGGCATGGCCGGCGGGGTCTCGCCTAAGTCGGGACACCGCCGAGATGATGGCGTCCACTCGGTGCTGGTGGAGATTGCGGGCATACAGCAGGCGAGGCCCGCTCATCGCCAGACGGTTGGCTGGCGTGTAGAGACGCTGGTCGGCGCACATGGCCACCAGGCTGGCACCGCCGAAGGTATTGTGCCCCAGCACCGCCAGGACCCCGGGGATGCGCTGGCGTCCGACCAGCAGGTCTCCTATCAGGGCTCGCAAGTCGCCCTGTACCGCCACGCCTTCGTCGACCTTGGCACCGGCGGAGTCGATCAGCATCATCAGCGGCAGGCGATGTTCGCTGGCCGTGGCGATGGCCTGGCGAAAGATCGCGGTTTCCCGCTTGCCGATGGCGCCTCTGGCACGCTCCGGTAGGGTGGTAACGGCGACCAGGCGAGTCCCTTCAAGCTCGATCACGGCACTCTGTGCTGCGGCCGGGGAGAGCGGATCCGACAGCGGAGTCTGGGGGGCGATGTCCTGAAGCAGATGAGAGGTCATGGTGTACGTCGCCTTCGGCATGCCTGGTGGGTTGTCTGGTATGCCATTTAAGGCTAGATGGCATGCCCTGGTGCGCCATACCTCCCAGGAGGTAGCGGCTATTCGGCCGCTGGAGGGGGCGATTCATGGTGGTTGGACGGGGGCATCGGATGGCCGCTGTGGAGAGCCGGTGCGGCTCTGGCCCCGCCAACGACGACGCCCCCGCGGCCTGGCCGCGGGGGCGTCATTCGTTGTTGGTGCAGTGAGTTCGGTGTGACCGTGGTCAGGGCGCCAGCGCGGCCACCACCTCTTCGACCTGGAGGCGGGTGCTGTCCAGGCCCTGGCCGGCCAGATACCAGAGTCGCGGCGAGCCGACGGCGATCGCCAGATCGTCACCGACGGCCTGCGTCAGCGCCTCGACATCGAGAGGCGTCTGGCCGATGGCGGCGCTGCGGTCCACCACCCACACCAGGTCGGGCTGGGTGGCGGCGATCTGCGCCGGCGTCAGCGGCGTGAAGGTACGCTCACCACGCGTCACGCTCTCGACGTTCTCGGGAAGTTCGGGCGAGGCCAGTCCCATCAGGTCATGCACGACGGCGTTGTGCTGGACGATAAGCTTTCCGTCGTTGTGGACGACCACCAGTACCTTGGGCGTCCCGCTGATCTCGGCCAATTGCTGATCGAGCGACTGGCGCAGGTCCGCAAGCGCCTGCTCACCCGCTTGCTGTGCATCGAACAGCGCAGCCAGATCGTCGACCCGATGTTCGAGCTGGTCCCAGGCGTCCTCGCCCTCGGTCGCCACGGCGTAGACCGGGGCAAGAGCTTCCAGATTTTCGCGTTCGGCTTCCAGACGCCCGCTGATCAGGATGGCATCGGGTGACAGTGACTCAAGGGCCTCCATGTCGGCGACCTTGAGGGTGCCCACGTCGGTGAAAGCGTCGTCGGCATAGTCGGACAGATAGTCGGGAAGCGTTGCCTGGGCGACACCGGCGATACGCTCGCGCTGCGCCAGGTTGTCGAGGATGTCCAGGGCCGCGTAGTCGAGGGCGACGACCCTTTCCGGCACCGGTTGCGCCCAGGCCTGGGCAGTGACGCTGAGCAGGGCGGCGATGGCGAGAGGCTTGTACATGCTTTCTTCATTGATAATCATTTTCAATGGAGATGTTATCGCAAATGCTCGGGCAAAGGGGGGAGCGTCGCCGTGCTACGTTGCGTTGCGTACTGGCGAACGCTCCCTGGCGCCGGGGTTCAGGAACCCTGGCTGGCCGGGTCGCCGGAGTCTGTCTTGGCTGACCTGCCTTGTCGACGCTGGGTCCAGCGCTGCTTGGCGTACTTGCGCATATTGGTGACGTTGTCGGTCTCGTCGACGATATCCTGGCCGAGCACCGTCTCGATCACGTCCTCCATGGTGATCAGGCCCACCCAGGTGCCGTGATCGTCATACACCACCGCCAGATGCTGACGATCCCTGAGCATCATGGTGAAGACGTGCTCGACGCTGTCGTCGGCCTGTACCGAGGGGGCGTCCTGCATGATCTCCTTCATGTCCACGGATTCATCCGCCTGGTAGGCGTCGGCCTTGTGCACATAGCCGATGGCCTGCTCGCCGCCGTCCATCACCGGAAAGCGGGTGAACGGCGAGCGCACCAGGTCCTGTTCGAACTGGGCCACGGTCATCGATGGGCGCACCGTGACGCACACGGTTCTTGGCGTCATCACCTTGCTGATCTTGATCTCGTGCAGGTTGAGGATGTTGGTGATGGTTCTGGCTTCGTCCTGGTCCAGTGCCTTCTCGTCCAGGCCGATGCGTGCCAGCGCCTTGATCTCGCCACGCATATCGGTGTCGGCGGCATTGCCGCCGATGCGCTGGGTGATCTGCTCGGACATCCAGATGAACGGCTTGAGAATCAGGATCAGGGTATTGAGGATAGGCGGTAGCCAAGGCGACAGCTGGCGCCAGAAGGTGGCGCCGATGGTCTTGGGAATGATCTCCGAGAGGATCAGGATGGCCAGCGTCATCACCGCCGAGGCGACGCCCAGCCAGGCCTCGCCGAAGACCACCGCGACCTGGGCGCCGACGCCGGTGGCGCCAACGGTGTGGGCGATGGTGTTGAGCGTCAGGATAGCCGCCAGCGGGCGATCGATATCCCGCTTGAGGGCGTTCAGCTTCTTGTGCAGCGGCTCGTTGGTCTCCTGGACCTGGGCGATATAGCTCGGTGTCAGCGACAGGATGGCCGCTTCCAGTACCGAACACAGGAAGGAGGCGCCGATGGACAGTACGGCAAAGGCGATCAGCAGGAACATGCGGCCTCGTCACGTTTTAATGGGGTGGATGACAAGCATGAAAGGGGGCGCTGGCCAGGGCAAGTGACGGCGGGCATTTTCTGGAAGGAAACGACCTATCTCGCGTTGCTGCATGGTTTTCGAAGTGAACTGAGAGGCCGCCGACAGCGGTGCCGGCTCGCCGTGATCGTGCACTGACCTCGGAAAGCAAGAGGCCCCGCCGTGGATGATCCACGACGGGGCCTCGAGGGGCAGTTGCGGTGATATCAGGGCAGCTGCTCTTCCTCGGCGTCTTCCTTCTTCTCCGGGATCAGGTCGCGGCGCTGAAGCTTGAGCTTGATCAGCAGGGCCGCCGCCACGTAGATCGACGAGAAGGTACCCACGCCGATACCGATCAGCAGGGCCACCGAGAAGTTGTGGATCATGTCGCCACCGAGCCAGGCCAGTGCCAGCAGTACCAGCAGGGTGGTGCCGGAGGTCGCCAGGGTGCGGGACAGGGTCTGGTTGATCGCCTCGTTGAAGATCGCCGGCATGTCGTCGATACGCGACTTGCGGATATTCTCGCGGATACGGTCATAGACCACGATGGTGTCGTTGAGCGAGTAGCCGATCACCGCCAGCACGGCGGCCAGCACCGTCAGGTCGAACTCCATCTGGAACAGCGAGAAGGCGCCGACCACGATGATCACGTCATGGACCAGTGCCAGCAGTGCGCCGATGGCGAACTTGTACTGGAAGCGGAAGGCCACGTAGAGCATGACCACGCCGAGGGCGACGAGCATGCCGAGACCGCTCTGGTCACGCAGTTGACCGCCGACCTGGGCACCGACGAATTCGGCACGCACCAGGTCCACCTGGGCGCCGCCCTGGGCCAGCAGGCCCACGACCTGGTCGCCGACGTTGGCCTCGAAGGTCTGCTGCAGACGAATCAACACCTCATTGGCGGCGCCGAAGGTCTGTACCGAGATGTCATTGAAGCCGGCTCCCTCGAGGGCGCCGCGCACGCTGTCCAGCGCCGGGGCGGTGGCGTAGCGGACTTCGACCAGGGTGCCGCCGGTGAAGTCGAGGCCCAGGGCCAGGCCCTGCACCACCAGCGACACCAGCGAGACCAGGATTAGGATCGCCGATATGGCAAAGGCGATCTTGCGCTGGCCCATGAAGTCGAGATTCAGGTTGGTGAGGCGTTTCATACCCTCTCCCCGTTGTGTGCAAGTGGACATGGGCTTAGATCCATAGCTTCTTCACCGGCTTGCCGCCGTAGATCAGATTGACCATGGCACGGGTCACCAGCAGGGCGGTGAACATCGAGGTCAGGATGCCCAGCGACAGGGTGACGGCGAAGCCCTTGACCGGGCCGGTACCGATGGAGAACAGGATCAATGCCACCAGCAGGGTGGTGATGTTGGCGTCGACGATGGAGCTGAAGGCGCGCTCGTAGCCGGCGTGGATCGCCTGCTGCACCGACAGTCCTGTGCGCAGCTCCTCACGAATACGCTCGAAGATCAGCACGTTGGCGTCGACCGCCATGCCCAGCGTCAATACGATACCGGCGATACCGGGCAGCGTCAGGGTGGCGCCGAGCATCGACATGGCGGCGACCAGCAGGGTCAGGTTCAACGCCAGGGCGATGTTGGCGATGACGCCGAACACCTTGTAGCGGATCAACATGAACAGCACGACCAGCAGCAGACCGATCTGTACCGAGAGCATGCCGCGCTCGATATTGTCGGCACCGAGGCTCGGGCCGATGGTGCGTTCCTGGGCGAAGTAGATCGGTGCCGCCAGAGAACCGGAGCGCAGCAGCAGTGCCAGCTCGCCGGCTTCGGTGGGCGATTCCAGCCCGGTGATGCGGAAGCTGTTGCCCAGCGCGCTCTGGATGGTGGCCAGGCTGATGATGCCGCGTTCGGTGTAGGGATCACGCACGGTCACCTGCTCACCGTCCTCCATCACCGTACGGTCACGGGTCTTGTGCTCGATGAACACCACCGCCATGTTGCGACCGATGTTGGTGCGGGTGGCGCGGTTCATCAGGGTGCCGCCGGTGCCATCCAGGTTGATGTTGACCTGGGGGCGACCGTTCTCATCGAAGCCGCGGCTGGCGCTGGACACGCTGTCGCCGGTGATGATGACGTCGCGCATCAGGTCGGCGGTGCGTCCGGGCTCGTTGCGGAAGGGCAGCGCCTCGGTCTCGTTGGACGGGGTGTCGGTGCGCGCCTCCAGGCGGAACTCCAGGTTGGCGGTGGCGCCGACGATACGCTTGGCGGCGGCGGTGTCCTGCACGCCGGGCAGCTCGACCACGATGCGATCCGGGCCCTGGCGCTGTACCAGCGGTTCGGCCACGCCGAGCTCGTTGACGCGGTTGCGCAGGGTGGTCAGGTTCTGGTTGATCGCGTAGTCCTGGATCTCGTCCACGGACGCGTCGGTCAGGGTCATCGCCAGGCTGGCGCCGCGTTCACGCTCGACGTCCTGGTACTGGAAGTCGGGGAACTCGCGGCGAATCAGCGTCTCGGCAGCGTCGCGGTCCTCGGCGTTCATGAAGTCCAGCGAGATGGTGCGGCCGTCGATCTCGGTGTTGCGGTAGCGGATGCGCTCTTCACGCAGGGTCTCGCGCATGGCGCTGGCGTTGACCTCGAGACGCTGATTGACCGCCGCTTCCATGTCCACTTCCAAAAGGAAGTGCACACCGCCACGCAGGTCCAGACCAAGGGTCATGGGCGAGGCCGCCAGCGAAGACAGCCACTCGGGGGTGGACTCTGCCAGGTTCAGCGCGACCACATAGTCATCGCCGAGCTGCTGGGCGATCAGGTCACGGGCGGGAATCTGGTCCTCGGCGTCGTTCAGCCGGATCAGCAGGCTGTTGGGCTCCTGTTCCACCATCTTGACGTCGATGTCCGCCTCGGCCAGGGCCTGTTCGAGGCTCTGCTGCTGGGACTGGCTGAAACTCAGCTCGCCACGATCACTGCTGATCTGGACCGCTGGGTCTTCGGGAAACAGATTGGGAAGGGAGTAGACCAGGCCGACAAGAAGTACCACCAGGATCAGCAGGTACTTCCATAAAGGGTAACGATTGAGCATCGGGGCTCTGCCCTCAGGTTGCTGACAAATAAGGGAAAGCCGGGGGCGCTCGAGAGGTGCTCCGGGGACTTTCCAAAGCGAAGGGTGCGGCTGCCTCGCCAACGCGCGACAGCCGACCGATCGGCTCCCCCCGCGTCAGCATGGGGCCCCCTTCGGCGCACAGGGCCGAAGGGGAATGACACCAATCAGATGGACTTGATAGTGCCCTTGGGCAGCACGGCGGCCACGGCGTTCTTCTGCACGCTGACTTCGGTGCCTTCGCTGATTTCCATGGCGAGGAACTCGCTGTCGTCGCTGACCCGGGTGATGCGGCCCATCAGACCACCGCCGATGACGATCTCGTCACCCTTGGACAGGCCAGCGATCAGCTGCTTGTGCTGCTTGGCGCGCTTGGCCTGGGGACGCCACAGCAGGAAGTAGAAGATCAGCACGAAGCCGACCAGCATCACGATCTGGGCGATACCACCACCGGCGGCAGCGCCAGCATCCTGGGCCAGGGCCGGGGAGATGAAGAAGTCCAACATGTACGACGGTCTCCTGAAGTCGTGGGGAAAAGGGAGTCAGACGGCCGGCGGCTGCCGACCGGGTCATCAATTCGGGGCGGGGGGAACCGGCAGGCCACGCCTGGCATAGAACCCTTCCACGAAGTCAGCCAATGTACCCGCTTCGATAGCACCGCGCAAACCGGCCATGACACGCTGATAGTGACGCAGATTATGGATCGTGTTGAGCATCGATCCGAGCATCTCGCCGCAGCGGTCCAGGTGGTGCAGATAGCCCCGCGAGAAGTTCTGACAGGTGTAGCAGTCGCAGTCATCTTCCAGCGGGCGGGTGTCGTGACGATGCTTGGCGTTGCGGATCTTGACCGTGCCCTCGGCGGTGAACAGGTGGCCGTTGCGGGCGTTGCGGGTGGGCATCACACAGTCGAACATGTCGACTCCGCGGCGTACCCCCTCGACCAGATCCTCGGGCTTGCCGACGCCCATCAGATAGCGCGGCTTGTCCGCCGGCATCCACTCGGGCAGATAGTCGAGCACCTTGATCATCTCTTCCTTGGGCTCGCCCACCGACAGCCCGCCGATGGCGTAGCCGTCGAAGCCGATGTCGCCGAGGCCCTTGAGCGAAGCCTCACGCAGATCCGGGTACATGCCGCCCTGGATAATGCCGAACAGCGCCGACGGTGAGTCGCCGTGGGCATCGCGAGAGCGCTGGGCCCAGCGCAGCGACATCTCCATCGAACGGCGCGCCTCGTCGTGGGTCGCCGGGTAAGGGGTGCACTCGTCGAAGATCATGACGATGTCGGAGCCCAGCGAGCGCTGCACCGCCATCGACTCTTCCGGTCCCATGAACACCTTGGAGCCGTCCACCGGCGAGCGGAAGTGCACGCCCTGCTCGGTGATCTTGCGCGTCTCGCCCAGCGAGAACACCTGGAAGCCGCCGGAGTCGGTGAGGATCGGCTTGTGCCACTGGGCGAAGTCGTGCAGGTCGCCGTGGGCCTCGATGACCTCGGTACCGGGACGCAGCCACAGGTGGAAGGTGTTGCCGAGGATGATCTCGGCGCCGATCTCTTCCACCGAGGCCGGGGTCATGCCCTTGACCGTGCCGTAGGTGCCCACCGGCATGAAGGTCGGGGTCTCGATGGTGCCGCGGGGAAAGGTGATGCGACCTCGGCGGGCCCGGCCGTCCTCGGCCAGCTTGTCGAAGCGCATGAAGCATTGCTCGCGCATGGGTCTCTCCGTGCCCCTTGGGGGCGTTGATTCGAGCCTGACGACGGTGGACCGCTCGGCCGAGCAGCCACCGCCTGGCAAATAGGGTCAGCGTACCGGCGTCAGCAGCATGGCGTCGCCGTAGCTGAAGAAGGCGTAGCGTTCCTTTACCGCCTCGCGGTAGGCCTTCATCACGGTGTCGTAGCCGGAGAAGGAAGACACCAGCATCAGCAAGGTCGATTCCGGCAGATGGAAGTTGGTGATCAGGGCGTCCACGCAGCGCCACTCGTAGCCCGGGTAGATAAAGATGTCGGTGTCGCCGGAGAAGGGCGTGATCTCGCCCGACTGGCTGGCGGTCTCCAGGCAGCGCACGCTGGTGGTGCCGACGGCGATGACCTTGTTGCCGCGAGCCTTGGCCGCGCGTACCTGGGCACAGGCTTCGTCACCCACCTCGATCCATTCACTGTGCATGTGGTGCTCGTGGATATTGTCGACGCGCACCGGCTGGAAGGTACCGGCGCCCACGTGCAGGGTCACGTAGGCGGACTCGACGCCCCGCTCGGCCAGCCGCTCGAGCAGCGGCTCGTCGAAGTGCAGCCCGGCGGTCGGCGCGGCCACCGCCCCGTCGCGCCGGGCGTAGACGGTCTGGTAGCGCTCGCGGTCGGACAGCTCGTCGTCGCGGGTGATGTACGGCGGCAGCGGCATATGGCCGTGGCGCTCCAGCAGCGCGATCATCGGGGTATCGCCGAGAAAGCGCAGCTCGAACAGGGCGTCGCGGCGGCCTTCGACCACCGCCTGGATGCCGCCCTCGAAGTGAAGCTCGGTGCCGGGCTTGGGCGACTTGCTCGAGCGCAGATGGACCAGCCCCCGATGGGCGTCCAGCGGCCGTTCGAGCAGCATTTCCACCTTGCCGCCGCTGGCCTTGTGGCCGTGCAGGCGGGCGGGGATCACGCGGGTGTCGTTGAACACCAGCAGGTCGCCGGGCTCGAGCAATTGCTCGAGGTCCGGAAAGCGGCGGTGGTCGAGGTGTCCGCTGGCGCCATCGACGCACAGCAGGCGGCAGTCGCTGCGAACGTCGGACGGGTAACGGGCGATCAGCTCTTCAGGGAGCTCGAAATGAAAGTCGGCGCGCTGCATGGGAATTCGCAAGTCGTCAGGCGGGATGAAGGATGCCAAAGGCGCACAAGGATACCGTTTCCTGACCGCCACGTCAGGAAACGGCGTCGATCTTCTGTCACGACCACGCCATGGGCGTCAGCCCGTGTCGGCCATCCGCGAAGCGGGCAGCGCAGTCGGGTCGACGACCAGGGGCCATCGGGGTGGCTACCACAGCAGCAGGATCAGGCCGTAGGCCATCAGCGTCACCACCACTGTACTGATCAGGTTGAGGGCAAAGCCGGCACGAATCATCGACTGGATCTTCATGTGACCGGTGCCGAAGACGATGGCGTTGGGCGGTGTGGCCACCGGCATCATGAAGGCGCAGCTGGCGGCGATGGCGGCCGGCACGGTGATCAGCATCACCGGCAGATCCAGCGACAGCGCCAGGGCGCCGAGCAGCGGCAGGAAGGCCGCCGCGGTGGCGGTGTTGGAGGTCACCTCGGTGAGGAAGATGATGACCAGCACCACGCCGCCGATGATCGCCAGCACCGGCAGGGCACCGAGGATCGACAGCTGGTTGGCGATCCACTCGGCCAGCCCCGACTTGCTGATTGCGCCGGCCAGCGCCAGGCCGCCGCCGAACAGCAGAAGGATGCCCCAGGGCAGCTTCACCGCGTCTTCCCACACCATCAGCGCCTCGCCGGAACGACGGCCGGAAGGAATCAGGAACAGCGCCATGCCGGCGACGATGGCGATGGTGGTGTCGGACAACCAGGAGGCGCCCATGTCATTGAGCAGCGGGCGCAGGATCCACAGCGCCGCCGCGGCCAGAAACAGCAGGCCGACACGGCGTTCGGCGGCACTCATCGGGCCCATCTCGGCGAGCTGGTCCTTGATCAGGTTGTCGCTGTCACCCTTGCCGACCTTCAGCGAGAAGCCGCCGCGGGACAGCCACCACCAGGTCAGCGACATCATCACCACACTGATCGGTACCCCGACCAGCATCCACTGGGCGAAGCCCAGGTCGATACCGCGGTCATCGGCAAGATAACCCGCCAGCAGAGCGTTGGGCGGCGTGCCGATCAATGTGGCCACGCCACCGATGCTGGCCGAATAGGCGATGCCCAGCAGCAGCGCGGTGGCAAAGCGGCGCAGCTCATCAGGGTCGGAATCCTCGAGCAGGCTCAGCACCGAGATGCCGATGGGCAGCATCATGATCGAGGTGGCGGTGTTGGACACCCACATGCTGAGAAAACCGGTGGCGATCATGAACCCGGCGATCTGGCGCTTGGGCTCGCTGCCGACGACCTTCAACACGTGCAGGGCGATACGCTTGTGCAGGTTCCAGGTCTGCATCGCGATACCGAGCAGGAAACCGCCAAGGAACAGATAGATGATCGGATTGGCGTAGCTGGCCGCGACCTCCTTGATGCTGCCGATGCCCACCGCCGGGGCCAGGACCAGGGGGATCAGCGAGGTCACCGGGATCGGGATCGCCTCGGTGGACCACCAGCTGGCCATCAGCAGTGCCATGCCGACGCAGCCCCAGGCGGCCTGTGACATGTCGCCGGGCGGGGGCAGCACCAGGGTGGCGATCAACAACAGCGGACCCAGCACCAGCCCGATGCGGCTGGCGATGGACGGATGGGGAACGGCTTCATTGCGAGTGTCAGCCATGGGCGACTCCATTCTGGGCTGGACGCGGGTCTCGTTGACCAGGGGCTTGGTTGACCTGGGGCAGGCGGAGCGCAGTCTACCAAGGTCTAACCCGAGCGGGCGAGCGTCAAGATATGGAGGAATGACCCACCTGCCGCCAGGGTGCCGAAACCGACGGCCGGTGGGGCTTTGGCTGACAACGGCCGAGGCCGATCCCAGGTCGGTGCTCGGCCGGATGCGGTGGGTGCCGCGCCCGACAGGGGCGGGAGTCGCCTCGACAACGGCGCCATCGGCCCCGACAGGCGCCACCGAGCGGCTCAGGGGAATTGACCTCTGGCGCCACCCACGTATAATCCTCGCCCGTTGCCGGTGTGGCGGAATTGGTAGACGCAGCGGATTCAAAATCCGCCGCTGGAAACAGTGTGTCGGTTCGAGTCCGACCACCGGCACCATTCCCAATGCAGTTCGTGTATTTCCTCCTTACGCTCGTTTTCCCCTATCTGCAGTTCCCTAGTTTCAGAGCCTGAACGCATGTCGCGATGGACGTCATGAGTCCATGCAACCGACTAAAGCCGACCAGTGGTTTGTGGCATCGAGATTTCGTCGAGTCGCATTGCTGTCGCTTGCCTCAGTGACCATGCTTTTTCTGGTTGGGGAAATGTCATTGAGTCCGGGGTATGACCGAAAGTCTTTCCTGCTGGATCGAGTCGAAAGTTGCTTTTTTTGAAGCGAAAAGGTGTCGGCAATTGGTTGTGGTGTACTGAACTTTTTGATGTGGTCATGAACTGAACGCCAGGATTCGTGGGTTCATTCAAACCGTCCTTCCCTAAGACGATCGCTAGCAAGTGCCACTTGAGATTTACTTATGGCTACTTTGGTTTGTTGGCTGAAGTTGGTCTAGGACAGGTGGTCCGTAGACCATCAATATGTTCATGAAGACCAGAAGGTATTTGCTGCCACATAGGGTCTAGAACGAAATCGATTCCTTCTCTGCGCGCTATCTTGGCTGCGGGGACGAAGTCCGCGTCACCAGCGATCAGCACTATCTGGTCGACCTGTTTCTTCAGGGTCAGGGAGGTCACGTCGACACCGATTCGCATATCAACGCCTTTCTGCCGTATGTCGATCTGAACATCGTCCTCGTCGATGTCATCGAACTTGATTTTCCCCTTCAGAAGCTCACGGATGACCTGTGGCTTGATGGTCCACTGGGCATCGTCCGATAGATGGCCAAGTCGCACCGCGAGCTTTCGCTTGCCGAGGAGTTCGGCGTGCAGTTCGGAGCGGAAGATTGCCTCATCGGTCTTCGAGAAATCGATCGCCATCTTGGTAATCGGATTGTGCATCTTCTTGGTCAAGGGAGGACAGTCGTAGTAGAAGATGCGATAGAGGTCGCGGCGAGGTCGCTTGGCCTTGCCGCCATTGCCGTCATGCAGGTGACTGACAGCCCAGCGGTGCAGGCAGTCAGCCGCCCGTTTCGCATCGTAGGCGTTCGCGGGCTCTATCCGGCGGAAGCGCTTGATGAAGTAGGCGCCGTCCACGAGTATCGCTGTTGGCACGTTCCGTTCTCCAGAAACAAAAACGCCCCAGGGCTCGGCTCATCCCGGGATGTATGGGATGGCTTACTGCCAGGGGCGTGGATGCCCGAATCATAGGATCGGGAGTGGTGAGTGTCAAGATCGCCTGAGCCGCGCCCTAGGCGTGTGGCGGCTCTGTCCGTAGTGGGTTAGAACTCGCCAGCTTGGCCGGAGCCTGGCCGACGAGCAACCTCCCGAGAGCATAGTGCTTTCAGGGGGGGCGACCTCAGAGAGTCAGCAGCATGAGACGATCCAGAGCTATCCGGGGACTTCACCCAGATCCAGGTCGGCTTGCCCAGCCTCCTCTACGTCCGCTTGCCGTTGCAGGTGCGGTAGCTTCTCCTGCCACTCTCGCAGGCTCGCTTACTTTGCGGCGTTCGAGCTCGAGGGGCTCTGTCCCGGTCGAATGCATCAGCATCTCCTACTGGAGTTGCAGCGCACGTGCACGGGAGGCGAGGGAGCGCTCGGCGATCCTGTTCGGGCAGCTCCGGGTTCGAGCAGTCGTCCCCGCGAGACTGTTTACAGTTAGGGTTACCTCCTCCCACCAGCACGCTGCAGCTGAGGGATATTGAAAGGCCCTCTCTTTACTGAGGTTGGGCCTTTCTTCGTTGTGTCCTTGTCCAAAGACCTGGTTCTCGCCTGTGCATTTCTTTCGCAGAACACAAGATACGGCAGCTTCCAAGACACAAGGCACAACATAGAGCTCTTTTCTGGCCCCATCAAGTGGATAACTCTGTGGATAGCTTGTGGCAGTCCGGGGACAAATCGCTTGGATAGCGATCTTCATCTAGGACATAGCTATACAGGTGATCGTAGCGATGCAGCCTTGTGGCTAAGATGTCCTAGTTCGCTACCCAATCAGGAGTGACACTTTAGTAAAATCTGTTTCTCTGGATTTCTTATAACCTATTTATTTTGTTAAAAATAATCCGCTGGAAACAGTGTGTCGGTTCGAGTCCGACCACCGGCACCATTCCCATCAAGTGCGTATCTCTCCCTTCTCGTGGCGTAGTATCTGCCAGTACCTAAGCGCGTTTGTGTAACGTGGCTGAATCATGTCCGACGTTGCCTGCACTGCGTCCGCAGTTCCCGTCAGGTTTCTCGTCTTTCCTTGCTGCCAAAGTCCCGATCGGGGCGCCGAAGCTGAGTCCAGCCGAGCCCATCATCGCTGACCCCGTTCCGCCGTCGCTGACACGGTGCGTATGCGGTTCAAGCTGTTGGCCTGGCTCTACACCCCCTCCACCTCGATACCGTGACGGGCGAGCCAACCCTTGCGCTGTTCATAGTCCGGCATGGCGCGTTCGAGGCGTCGCCAGAAGGCCTGCGTGTGGTGGGGCTCTCGTAGGTGGACCAATTCGTGCACGACCACGTACTCGGCGATATGGCGTGGCAGCAGGATGGTCTTCCAGTGAAAGTAGACCCGATTGCCCTTGCCGCAGGACCCCCAGCGGTAGCCCAGATCCTGCACCGTCACGCCGGCCGGCTCCACGCCCATCCGCCGAGCGTGCTCCTTCACCTTGGCAAGGAGCCAGGCGGTGGCGCGGGTGGTGTACCAGCGGATAAAGTGCTCGCGGGCGTCGGGCAGCGCATCCTGGCGTAGCTGAAAACGCCCGTTGACGAGCTTGAGAGGGGCGCTCTGGGCGTCCGTGGCCACCCGCTTGAGTCGGTAGCTTCGACCCAGGTACAGAAAGCCCTCGCCGTTGACGTATTCCTTCTGCGGCAGCCGGCGGCGCTGCTCCGCCTTCTGCGCCAACTTGCGGTAGATCCACAACCGCTTCTCGATCACGAAGTCGCGCAGCAGACGTTCATCGGTGCCGCTGGGCGCCGCAATGACCAGCTCGCCGTCGCGGTCCACGGTGATCTCCAGCGTCTTGCGGCGCGAACTCTCGCGCACCTCGAAGGTGAGATCGTCCACGGCCAGCTGCGTCATGCGTGTTCCAGCTTATGGTGGTTGCTGCGCGCCAGGTCGAAGAGCCGCTCGGCCGTGGCTTCGGCCTGATCCATCGAAACGAGGCTTCCCATCATCAGCTGACTGAACAGGTGCTGTTTGAGGCGCTCCTGGTCCGGGACATGGGAGGGCTTCCAGAAGTCGGGGATGGCGATCTCCTGCTGGATCGTGGCGACGATTTCCTCGGTGGCGTCGAGCAGTGTCTGGGCGGTGGAAGCGTTCACCTTTGCTACCTCCAGGCCAGCACTGGCGACCAACTCGCGCCAGAAGGGTTCGGCGTAGGCGGGCATCTCGGGGATCGCCTCACCATCGACGCTGGCGCCGTCACGCAGTTGCTGGATCAGCGTCTTGAGTGCCTCCACCTGCTCGGCCCACTGGCCATCGAGCTGGTCGAGCAGCTGCTCCAGGCGCTCGCTGAGGCGGCCGTATTTCACCGGGTCCTCGTCCAGATGCTTGCGCACGTGGGAGCGCACCGCGTGCTCCATCTCCGAGGCCTTGGCACGGTCGCCCACCTGGCGATTGAGGTGCTCGTCGAACTCGGCGTCGGTGAGCTGAACCGGCGGGATGCGGGGGTCGATGCCGAGCGAGATTACGTAGTCGTCGATCAGTTTTCGCACCTTGTTGCCGATGTCGCGGCCAAGCTCCGGGGTGTCCTTGTAGCGGTTGCGCGCCAGGGCGTGGATATAGGCGAGGCGCTTGGCGTCGTTGACGAACTCGAGTCCCTCAGGGCGTGGCAGCACCTCATCCAGGCCGCGATTGAACTCCTTGAGCTTGACCATGAACTCGGCGCGCACCCGCTCATCGGCCAGCGCCTGTAGCGCTTCCTCGACGTCGTCCAGGTCATCCACGCCCTGGGTCCGTAGCACGTCGATCACCCGCAGATGACGGTCGCGCAGCAGCGGGATCTCGTCCTTGAGACTCTGCAGGGCGCCCTCGATGTCTTCTTCGCTGTAGGCGGCCAGCGCTTCCTTGAGGTGATTGGCCACGCCGAAGTAGTCCACCACAATGCCGTGGGTCTTGCCGAAACCGGTCCGATTGACGCGAGCGATGGCCTGCAGCAGCTCCGCCTCTCGCAGTGAGCGATCCAGGTACATCACGCCCTCAATGGGGGCGTCAAAGCCGGTCAACAGCATGCTTTTTACGATCAGGAAAGCCAGTGAATCATGCTTGGCGGGGTCCTTGGGCGCTTCACCCGTGAGCGGTGGCAGCGGCTTCTTGAAGCGCTTGATGTGGTTCTCGACGGCGGTGCGATCGCTCCATCTGGCCCAGGCCGAGTCATCGTTGTTGCCGCTACTGAAGACCACGGCGAACTCCAGCTCTCGCAGCACCTGGCGGTAGCGCCAGGCCTGGATCGCGGCCTTGACTCGCAAGGGCCGGCTCAAGAGTTGGGTATCGTCCAGCGCCTTGTCCTCGGGAGAAAGCGCCATGGCTTCCTCAAGAAGCTCAACCTTGGCCCGCTCGAGAGCCTCGAAGTAGCGCAGCGCCGCCCGGCGACTGTAGGCCACCAGTTGGGCCTTGTAGCCGTTGGGCAGGATGTGGGTGACGTAGTGGCGCAGGATGTCCCTTGCCTTCTCCAGGACCAGTTGAGGTGCCTCGAAGATCTGTCCCTTGGTGGCGTACTTCTTCTTGATCGCCTCCAGCTCTTCCTTGCTATGGGCGCGGAACAAGTCTTCGAACAGGCCGTCAAGGCTGGCGCCGTCCTTGATTGCCCCTTTGGCGGTGCGTCCTTCGTAGAGGATAGGTACCGTGGCACCGTCCTGCTCCGCCTCCTTGATGGTGTAGCGGTCGATGTACTCGCCGAAGATGTCGTGGGTGCGCTTCTTGTCGCCCATGATGATGGGCGTGCCGGTGAAGCCGATGCGTGCGGCGTTGGGCAGGGCGCGCATCATATTGGCGTGCAGGTCGCCGGCCTGGGTGCGGTGGGCTTCGTCCACTAGGATCAGGATGTCCTCGCTGGTATTGAGTACCTCGAAGGGCTCGCTGAGGGAGGGTTTCCTCGGGGCGCCGACGCTCGTCGAGGCCTCCCGTTCGGCGGCATCTTGCCGACCGCTGTCCAGCCCTGGTGAGGCGCAGGTGTAGACCTTAGAGGGCTGTTCATCCTCGCCATCGGGTTCGTCGTCCGAGTCCCGGTACTTCTGGATGGTGCCAAACACCAGGCCCGGGCCGTCGCGTGCCAGCAGCTTCTGGAGCCGGGCGGTGTTGCCGGCCTTGTCGACGCTCTCGCCGGTGAGTTCCGCCGTCTCGGACAGTTGCTTCTGCAGGTCCTTGCGATCGGTGATTACCACCACCTTGAAGCGGCGCAGCATCGGGTCAGTGCGCAGCTTGCGCACCAGAAAGACCATGGAGAGGCTCTTGCCGCTGCCCTGAGTGTGCCAGACAATGCCGCCGCGGCGGTCGGATTCACCGTCCTGGCGGCGCGTCTTGCCATGTTTTAGTCGCTCCACGGCGCGGGTCATGCCGCGAAACTGCTGATAGCGGCACACCAGTTTGATTTCCTGCCCACCCACCTGCATGAACAGGGTGTAGTGACGCACGATATCGAGCAGGCTGGCCTTGGTCAGCATACCGGCAACCAGGCGCTGCTGAGCGGAGAGATCCGCCACCCCGAGATCGATGGCCACCTCCGCCTCGCGCTGTGGCGTCACCGTCTTCCAGCTCAGATAGTGGGTGAAGCGGGCGCCAATGGTGCCCACCCGCGCCTCATCGAAGTTGCTGGCGACCAGAAACTGGCTGGTGGCGAACAGCGCCGGTGCCCCCTCGTGCTCCTCGACTTCATTTTCCACAAAACGCTGGTCGTGATAGCGGCGCAGCTGGTCTACCGCCTGGCTGAGCCCCTCCGGTACGGTGCGGCTCTTGCATTCCACCACCACCAGCGGGATGCCGTTGACGAACAGCACCAGGTCCGGGATCACGTGCCCCTTGGCCGAGTCGTGGCCGGGCGGGCACTTCACCTTGAACTGATTGACCACGGTGAAGACGTTGTTGAGGGGCTCGTCCCAGTCGATCACGTGCAGGGTCTGGCCTCGGCCACCGTCCCAGTCCTCGAGTCCCTCGACGGCCAGGCCGTTCAGCAGCAGCTCGGTTCCAAGCTTGTTGGCCTCCAGCACCTTGCTGGCCGGTAGGCGGGTGATCGCTGCGACTGCCTGATCCAGACGCGCCTCGTCGAGCCAAGGCTCGCCATTGCGCAGATTGATTCTCCGCAGGCGCTCACGCAGCACTGGCTCCATGACCACCTGGGCGAAGCTTTCGCGGTGGGTGACGGCCGGATCATCCAGCGATCCGACCAGGTGCTGCCAACCCTGGCTCACCAGTTGGTCGATGAAGGGCTTCTCTACGTCCGTGTATTCGGGTCCTGCCATGCGTTACCCCTGTTTGACCATCGCCTTCAGCCGTGGGCGGAAGGCGTTGACGAAGTGGTTGAGCTGCTGCGCCAGCCAGGCACGGCACTCGTTGTCGTTGGTGAATTCGCCAAGTCGTGCGTAACAGGCGAAACCGAGCCGCTCAGGGTCATCCTGAAGGCGTTCCTGGGTGCCGCCAGGCAGTTCGGCGAGGATCTGTGCGCGCTCTTCGTTCAGCGTATCGAGTATTTCCGGAAGCTCTGACTTCTTTCCTGCGAGGAACACGCCGCAGATGTCCTCTCCCATGGAGCGATAGGCGGTGAGCCAGAGGCCTGGGTGGGGAAGAGGAACGCGGATATGGTTGCGGGGGCGATAGACCGGAGGCTCCTGCTCGGGATCATCGAAGCTTAAGCGGGTGAGGGACTCCCACCAGGTGCGCTCATCGGTCACCGAAGCAGATTCGCTGCCACTCTCGGCCCCGTCGTCGTCGGTGATGTCACGCAGCACGCGGCTGTCGCCAGTCTGGACATGAACGAAGGTTCGCTCGATGGTTTCCGTCTTGGCGACCACACGAGGCTGTATCGCCAAGCCCTGGTCGCCGAACTCGTAAAGCGCCACCTCGACGAGCCCGAAGCTGAAGCCCAGTGCAGCGTTGCGGGTGATCAGTTCGGCCATGCCGCTGATGCCTTCGCGGATGCCGTCACCGGCGATCAGCAGCAGGAAGCGTCCCTCGCGCAGGGCGCGGGCGGTGGCGTCCACGAAGGCGGCTTCGTCCAGGTCTGGCTTGAGCTCCCGGGCGGCCTCGAAGGGCGCATTGCCCTTGAGGCCGCTCGCCGCCGCGACCCGACGTTGCAGGTCGGCGTAGCTCCACTGGGACACGGCCCGGGCGTAGTCGAGGATCTGGGCGATCACCTTGCGCCGCGCCTCCGGGTTGCGCCACAGCTTGCACTCCACCAGCGTCAGCCTGCCACAAGGGCTGATAAAGACGGCGTCCACCGGGCCTGCCTCGGTCGAGAGTTCGGTACACAGCGGCACCAGCGGGGCGAAGGAGGGGTCCACCTCCTCAATCGGCAACAGGTCCGGGTGGCTGGCGAGAAGGTCACGCAGCCAGGCCTCGTTGCGGCCATCGGTGAAGCCTAGTGGTGCCCGCCGAGCCGTGGTGAAGGCGCTGTTCTCGTCCTGTCTGAAAAGGATATTGCCGTAGGTCGGCATAGACCGGTCCGTTGTCGTTATGGGTTCGTCAGCGCCTTGGCTTCGATCGCCGCAGCGGATCGAGGTGACCATATCGGTAGTCTGCCGCTGGCGTGACGCCTGGCCCTGGTGCGCGAGACAGCCGTTCATTCAGAGGCATTGATTCGATTTGAACGAGCCGCCAGGGTGGCTAGGCCAAGGCCCGGGTCGGGTGTGCCATACCGGTAAGCCGCTCCAGCGCCAGCGCTATCAGACCATCGGAGAACAGGCGCAGCTTGCGCTGGCCGGCCACATCGTCGGGCCAGTGTTGCAGACCTTCCTTGATCGCCTCTACGTCGGCCTCGATCAGATTGCCACGGGTGTATTCAATCATTGGAAGAACCAGTTGGGTCGTGTCACCACCTTCAGCGGAAGCTTGAGTGCCGCTACCTGAGCTTCTACGGCGTCTCGCACGTCATCAGTATACGTGCCAATGCCAAGCAGTGCCGAGGCCGGCAGGTGGTGATGCACCAAGGCTTCGGCCTGGTAGCGCTCAGTCTTCTCCGGATCCTCCGGGTCTCGACGGAAGTCCTGCGCCTGCAGCAGCGGCCATGGCACGAACTCGGCAAGATCATCTAGCCGGTTGCTGAAGCGGGCCAGCGGTAGATAGGCGTCGAACTCGGGTGACCCACTAGCCGATCGGTTAAGGGCTTTTCGACATCCGTGTACTCAGGACCTGTCATTGTTGCAGCTCCAAGGCGATTAGCGTTCCCTGATGGTAGGCAATCCGGTGCCCCTCGGGAAACAAGCTGCGACTGGATGGGTGGAGTGGCAAGCCGAGCACTGACGGCATTCTCAGTCCAATGTCTGATGAGATGACCAGGCAGGTAGCTCTAGCAGCTTATAGCGTGGCCGACCACGTCCAGCCTGGGTCACCAGCATCTTAGCCTCGACCTTTTCACCGCGATGGTCGTTGATGATATCTGGACTTTCTACGCCGGGGCCAATTTTCGCTGTCAGCCATTCTTTGTTGCCTTCGATCTGGAATTCGCAGCTGCCCTTATGAGGCAGGGCGCCTCCAAATTTAACCGATATAACTTTTTCGTTTTCAGAAAGGTACTCTGTGCTTAGTCTCTCGAGACTTCGCTTGACTTGACTCGCATCCTTGAAGCGGAATGATTTCTTAGCGTGCATTAAAGTGCAAACGGCTTCATTGTCATTTAGCACGCTTACAAAGCTGCGAATCTTGTCAAGAGCACGCTGGTCCATGTCAGCAGCGGCTTCCGCTAGTTGCTCATCATCGACTCCGACACTGCCATCTAGTAGGCTTCGAGTTGCCTCTAGTGCTAGTGCAACTGTACTGTCTTCGTCTAACTCAAGTTGGGTCGTTGATTCCTCGAGTTGAAAACCGAAAGATCCTCGTGCGGTGCCGGTGATCATCATTTGATACTGCTGACGGTTAGGCACCGGCCCAGTAGGCGCTAAGGTTGCATGAAGAGAGGCACCTACAGCGGTGATTGCTTCGGAAAATGCAGCCAGCGCTTTGGTTGCAAAATCAGCAAGAACCCCTTCCGAGCCTGCTACTGGTCGTCCATTGAATGTCAGAACGGCCTTGGTTAACTCTCGCTCCGGTAGGGTAGTCTCTGCCAATAGCTCAGCAACCTCTTCCAGGCGGATCTCCAAACTGGCCCTATCTAGAACGCGATCTTCAGGGATCTTGTCTAGCATCGCCTGGAGTGCATTTCGTTCAGCCTGCAATGCCACATATTCTTGATGGTTCATGCAGTGACTCCCGGATACTTCATTTCTTCAAGCGCGTGCCTTGCGCGCGAATCTGGCGATAGGGGTAGTTGGACAAATCCTTTCCAAGTGCTATTTCTACGGTGAGACCACATGCTGTACCAGTAAGACGTTTGTGCGACAAGGTCGGCAGGAGAAAGTGCAAGGGATACCAGATAAGCATCCACTTGATACTTGCGCTTGATAGCGAGCTTCGTGCTTCTGGTCAGACCGATAATCTCATCATAACGATCTTTGATCTGTAGTTGAGATATGGTTCCAGGAAACTCTATAAAACTGACTACATCAATATCATTAGGTGAGCGGCTTTCCAGTGCCTCAACGTGCTCCAGATAGCTACCATCCAGCCACTGAAAGCCTTGTGTCAGTCCCGCATCGTGTAGGCCTTGCCTGTAATTCAGGAAGCCATCGAGTATTTCGATGCGTTCCTTGGATGTGCCGAAGCGTTGGACAAGATCAATGAGCGAAACCGCATAGGGAGAGCGGGACGGAGATGTCGGACTGCCGGCATCCACGGGAGGCAGGACGCCCTCTGTGGTCCAATCAGGAATCGATACTGTCATCAGTTAGCTTCCCTGCAGTCTTGCGTAAGTTGTGTCCTTTCCATTTTAGTTGTCTGATTGGCCCTACGCCATGCATTACCCCACACCCAACAGCGCTGGAAGTCGGGGAGCTGGATCTTTCCGGTGATGATTTCCTTGAGCAGATCGGGAAGCGAGCGCTTGGTGCTGTCGAAGGTGGTCATGGCAGTTCCCTGGGCGGTGTCGTCCTGGTGTTGTGATGTTGTGGCAAGCGCCCCGGTCTATGCCGGGGTGGTGGCCTGGACCTGTTCCAGTAGCGGCGTAACGCGGACGCGGCCGGTCAGGAGGTCGTCCATGAGGCCTTGTTTTTTTGATTTCAGCTTATCTAACTCTTCTTTTTGGGTTGACAAAAGATTGAGAGACTTATTGATCCTCTGGGAAATGATTTTTTGCTCTCCAAGGGGAGGGCAAGAAACAATGATTTGCTTCAGGCTTGTAGTGTTTACCCTTTGTAGGGTCACACCTTGCGTCCATTTTCGACTCTGCTTGGCAAAAATATCAGAGTTCATAAACAACATTAGGTAGTTGTTGGTGGCTAAATTTTTATTAGGCCTTAAACGGAAGCAGTCTGCCTTGTTAATTGCTTTAGGTAGACCGGATGGATATAGACATGCTCTCCCAGCGGGGTGCGTGCCATCGCCTAAAGAAGCAACTAATAAATCTCCTGGGTTGACTGTGTTCTTCGATAATAATGCTGCATGATCATTTTTAATAAAGGCGCAGTCGCTGTCGTCATAGTCAAAAGGGGTGATGTTTTGTAACCTGATGACTCGAATTCCAGGGACGGTGATATAATGCTCTGTTTTTAGATTTGACCCAAACGGACCATCGACGATAGAAGAAGACAAGTGACCAATTGTCTTGATTTTCCACTCCCTCGGAATCAACCCCAGAGGCGATTCCTGATAAAGCTCCGGCGCTTGCTCGGGGCTGGGGCGTAGCCGTCCATTTTCGTCGATGCCTCGGGTCAGCAGGTCGTGGAGCAGGCCCTCCTTGACCTTCTCCAGCTTGGCGATCAGCGCCTCGGTCTTCTGGATCTGGGTGTCGAGGGTGTCGAGGATATGGACGATGAGTTTTTGCTCATTTTGAGCGACAGGAGCATAGATCTTTGCATCAAGGTAATCCTGAAATTTCAGGTTGATAATGCCCGTAGTTTGCTGCTGGAACTGCAGAATATCTGGCTGCCGATAAAATCGAAGCAAAGCCCAATGGAGAAATCTGGGCTCTACACCACTAGCCGGACGGAGGGCTTTATAGAAGTTCGAGGTGAGAAAAGGTAGTTCACCACCCTCATTAAAAAAGAATGCGACTCGCCCCACTGGCTTCTCTGGGCTACCGCCAGAGGCCTCCAGCATGATGTCGCCTCGCTGTAAGCGCTTCGTCTGGACAATGGCTGGCGAAATCTTCCTCAGAGCACCCTGACCATTGATTCGTCCGTCAGAATCAATATCTGTCGCCCGAAGCACACGTGCATTACCCGGTGAGGGAGGCGCCCCCCACTCACCCGCATAGCTGGTCTCCAGAAGGTCTCGGATTCGCCGATAGGTCCACTCAGACATACCCCAGCCCCTCCAGATACTGCTTAAGCTCCTTGGCGGCGGTGTCGCGCTCGGCCTCGATATCGGCCAACGTCACCCGGTACTTGTCCCACCAGGTCTCGAAGGCAGAAATCACCTGCTGGCGCTGCTGACGGATATAGCGCTCGAGGATGCCTTTGAGGTCGTTGTGCAAGATGCTGCCCACCAGCGCGGCGGCGGTGGGCTCGTTCAGGGCGTCCACGGCCTGGTTCAGGCGCGTCTCGAAGTTCGCAACCTTGGCCTTGTGTTGCTTGCGCACCTGGGTGCGCTCGCTCTTCCAGGCCTTGATCTCGGCCGGGGTGGGGGCGTCGTCGTCCTCGCTTGATGCCGCTTCGTCGCCGTCGTCGCCGCTGTCGCTTCCATCGGGCTTGGCCTCGGCGGCCTTGATGCGGGCGTCCAGCTCGGCCTTGCGGGCGGCGAGTTGCTCCAGCTCGGTGACGTAGTCCTCCAAGAGAAAGTGCACCAGGCGGTGATCCAGCGGATTGGCCTTGCTCTGCTCATCCTCCAAGAGGCTACTGATGCTGGTGCGCCAGGCATCCACCACGCCGAGGCAGCCACGGGCCTGGAGGGTGCGGAACTCGTTCTTGTTGTCGAACCAGAAGCCGGCGATGATGCCGCGCACCGAGAAACGGTCGAGCATGGCGGTGGGTTCCAGGGCGGCGGTAAAGCTGCCCAGCAGTTCGTCGCGCAGTTGCGTCAGCCGCCCGCCTTCGGCGGAGAGGTGGGTGATGCTATCGCCGTGTTCGGCCCACCAGGTCTCGAAGGCGGCGATCACGCTGGCTTCCTTGGCCTTCAGGCCCTCGTTTCGCTCGATGGCAGGCTTGAGGTCGCGCTTCTCTTTGTAACGCTCGGCGAAGTCCACATAGTCGGGGTCAGGCTTTTCACAAGAGCCGCGCGGTATAAAGAGCGCCATGGGGTCCAGGCCCTGGGCGTCGAACAGCGCGCGCTTGGCGTCGATCTCCTTGACCGGTACACCGCCCTCGAGGTGGGCGCGCACATCCTGGGGCTCCGGCGGCGGGGTGTTGTCGGCGTAGCGGCGGATATTGAGGTTGTAGTCATTGTCGCGCAGCTCCTCGAGCGGCACGATTCGAGCGAAGCCGGGCACCTCGGAGAACGCCTCGAAGGTGCTGGCGATCTTCTCGATATGCTCCGGCAGCAGGTGGTTCTGGGCGCGGCCCTCGTGATATTCCCTATCGGCATTGATAAACAGTACCCGGCCCTTGCGCTCCTCGGGCTTGGCACCCTTGGCACGCAGTACCAGGATGCTGGCGGGGATACCGGTGCCGTAGAACAGGTTGGGTGCCAGGCCGATCACCGCTTCTATCAGGTCGTCCTCGAGTAGGCCGGCGCGGATGCGCTTTTCGTCACCGCCGCGAAACAGCACGCCATGAGGCATGACGGTGGCCAGCATGCCGTCGGCCTTGAGGCAGGCGACCATATGCTGCAGGAACATCAGGTCGGCCTTCTTGGCGCCCTCCGGCACGCTGCCGTAGTGGAAGCGCTCGGGGAAGTGCTGGCTCGGCGTATAGCCGATGGAGAAGGGCGGGTTGGTCAGGATGCGGTCGAAGCGCACCAGTTCGCCACCCTCGACGTGCTGCGGGTCGGTCAGGGTGTCGTCGTTGCGCAGGTCGGCGCTGCCGATGCCGTGCAGCAGCATGTTCATCTTGGCGATGGCCCAGACCGAACCGGAGGCCTCCTGGCCGAACAGGTTGAGTCGGCGTGGGTCGCCGCCCTGTTCCTCCAGGTACTCCTTGGACAGAATCAGCATACCGCCCGAGCCCATGCAGGGATCGTAGACGCTGTGATCCTCCTGGGGATTCATCAGCCGCACCATCATGCGTACCACGGTACGTGGGGTGTAGAACTCGCCGCCCTTCTTGCCGGCGGAGTCGGCGAAGTCGCGGATCAGGTACTCGTAGGCGGCACCCAGCAGGTCGGGAAACTCGAAGTCCTCGTTGCGCAGCCGGTACTCGCTGAAGTGGGTGATCAGGTCGCGCAGCTTCTTGTCCGGCAGGGTGGTAGACCCTACCTTGCGGGTAAAGTCGATATGCTCCAGTACCCCGGCAAGGCTGGGGTTATGCTCCTCCAGACCGGCCAGCGCCTTGTTCAGCGCGTTGCCGACACCCTGGTGGGCTTCCTTGAGAAGAAACGACCAGCGGGCCTGCTCGGGGACGTAGAAGGTGGCCTTGTACCAGCTGGGCATGTCGATGACGTGGGCAATGTCGATATCGCTCTTGCCAGCGTGCTTGAGCTGCTCCCGGACTTCCTCCTGACGCTGCTCGAACACGTCCGAGCAGCGCTTGAGGAACAGCATGCCAAAGATGTATTCCTTGAACTCAGAGGCGTCCATGCGCCCACGCAGGATGTCGGCGGCCTTGAACAGGTGCCGTTCCAGCTGGTTGAGGGTGAGGATCATGTACTGCGATTCCCTGTCTGATGAGCCGACGGCCTTGTGCCGCCGTGTCGATGGGGGCTATCTCATCAAATTTGGCAGCGGAAGGCTATGCCAGTCTGTTGGATGTCTGGTGAAACTCTGCGGCGGCTCAGAAAGCGCTATGCCGTCGTCAACAACCCGATGCCTCGGACTGGCCGTGCAGACGGCAGGGTTGGCAGTGAAATCGCCCCGCTATGCACTGGACCGTCCGACGGATCGTCCAAGCCCGGGTCAGCGCATCGTGAGGGGCAGTCGTTTCATGATGCCAACGGCTACGGTTTCGATGCCTATCGCCAGTTGGTGAGCTTTACCACCCTTGTCGTGGAGGATGGCAAGGTGGTGGCACGAGGCGATGAGCAACTGCTATCGCAGTACCCTGAACCACAGGCAACGATCGATGCGGGAGGCCGCACGCTGTTGCCTGGCCTGATCGACGCCCACGGACATCTGATGGGGCTCGGCTATAGCCTGCTCGAGGTCGAGCTGCGTGGCCTGGCGTCGGCCGAGCAGAGCGCGAATGCAGTCGCCGACTTCGCCGCGGCAAATCCTGATCTGGAATGGATACGCGGCAGGGGATGGAATCAGGTGCTGTGGGACGGCAAGGCATTTCCCACCGCACAAGTGCTCGATGAAGTGATTGCCGATCGCCCCGTGGTGCTGAGTCGAGTGGATGGGCATGCGATCTGGGTCAACAGCAAGGCTATGGAAATGGCAGGCGTGGATGGCGAGACCCAGGCACCGGAAGGGGGCGAGATCATTCGTGATGATGCCGGCACACCGACCGGCGTTTTCATCGACAATGCCGAGTTGCTTATAACCGACAAGATTCCCCCGCGCAGTGCACAGGAAATGGCCAAGGCCTTCGATACCGCTGTGGCACATCTGCAGGAGCTTGGCATCACCGGAATGCACGATGCCGGCGCCAGCGCCGCTGAGCTTGAGATGTACCACTCCAGGGCCGATGCAGGTGAGTTGGGGGTGCGTATCTACCCGATGGTGTCTTCTAGCGACCCGAAGCTTGACGAGATACTCGCGCAGGGCATCCACGACGACCCCGACGACTGGCTGGATATTCGCAGCGTCAAGATCTATGCAGATGGCGCCCTCGGCAGCAGAGGAGCGGCGCTGCTGGCACCCTACAGTGATAGACCCGATTCCAGCGGACTGATGATCCAGAATCAGGATGTCCTGCAGGCGCTGGTCGATCAGGTCAGCAGCCAGGGATTCCAGGCCAATATGCACGCGATAGGCGACCGGGCCAATCGTGTCGCTCTGGACGTTTATGCGCCTAGCCTGGAGCAGGATCCCCAGCGGCGTGAGCTTCGCCATCGCATCGAGCATGCGCAGGTGGTGAGCGTCGATGATATACCGCGATTTACGGAACTTGGCGTCATTCCCTCGATGCAGCCCACCCATGCGACCAGCGACAAGAACATGGCCGGCGACCGGCTAGGCCAGGAGCGTCTTGCCGGTGCCTACGCCTGGCGCTTTTTCATGGACAGCGGTAGTCGTGTCGCCGCGGGGTCCGACTTTCCGGTCGAGCCTGCCAACCCTTTTTACGGCTTGCACGCCGCCGTGACTCGGGAAGACCGCGACGACCAGCCCGAAGGAGGCTGGCTGCCCGGGCAGAAGCTCACCGTGGCCGAAGCCCTGCGCGGCTTTACCGTCGATGCGGCCTACGCGGCGCACCAGGAGGGTAGCCTGGGTGGCTTGATGCCGGCCAGTGGGCGGACTTTGTGCTGGTGGATACCGATATTCTGCGTGCCGATCCGGCTGAGCTCTGGCAAACACAGGTGAGTGAAACCTGGATTGCTGGAGAGCGAGTGTTTGTGCGGGACCAATAGGCCGAAAGGTGCCCTACAAGGCTTGGAGCAAGGCCGATATGCAGAGGTTGTGGCGAAGGGGGGAGGGCGCCTGTTTACTCGTTCACGATGGCTCGATTTCAGTCTGACTCAGGGCGGTGATGGCGGTCTCGGCCAGGCCCACCAGCGATGAAATGTCCAGCAGCGAGGAGTGATGATACTCGGCGAGGCCGGGCTGGGTCCGCCAGTAGCGGGAGTCCTGTCCATCGATCTCCCACCCTGGCGGAATGTCCTGGACATCCCGCGGTTCGATGCTGAACGCGGCCACCAGCCCTTCGCCCTGATGCCAGCTCAGCAAGGTGGTCAGTGGCTGGCCGTTGTCGCGATTGATAAAGCACCGAAACAACCCTTGGGTCCAGACGTTCTGGGGGCTCGGTTGCTGTTCCGGGGCGAGTTCTCCGATGGAGAGCTCGCGCCAGATGGTGCCCTTGATCAATGGCTTCCAGATGCGCTTCGACGCCTTCAGCAGGATTTCCAGATAATCGTTGCGGATCTGATGCGCCAGAATCAGCGTATTGCAGTGGTTGATGAGTTCGTCCCACTGCATGCCGACCGCCAGGTGCTCCAGCTCATGGGCGAGCAGGGCGTCCACGGCGTGTCGTGTGGAAGGGTGTTGCAGGTAGTCGTGAAGCGGGTCGGACAGTTTCAGGTCATGGCGAGAGGTTTTCATATCGGTCCCTGCTGGGAAGAGGGACGGAATGCCACCTCTTGCCCCCGAAAAGCGATGCGACGGCGTCCATGCCGTCGCTGACTTGTCACTCGACCAATCCTTGGTCGGCAGGATCAGAATAGCCCCCTTGGACGGCTGTGCCTTTGACCAGGATCAGGTGGCCATGAGCATGGTTGTGCGATAGCGCTACTTTGCTGTTTTTTGGGCACAACTGGTCCAGTGTGGCGGAAAAAACTGTGGCCAGCTCTTCGCTTCAGCTCACCGTGGCCGTGCGTGAAGCGCGGGGCGATGCTCGTGCGCCGGCTTTACAAGGGTTCGAGGCTCATCCATGTTGCCATTCTGAATCCACCGTCGGGCAGGAGGCTCATCATGAAGAAGCTGATCAACGATCCCAGAGGCAGCGTTCGCGAGATGCTGGAAGGCATGGTGGCCCTTCATCCTGGGCTTGCGCTGATGGATGAAGAAAACGTGGTCATCGACGCTAGCTTGCCTGAAGACCCTGAGCGTCGGCCGGTGGCGGTGATATCCGGCGGCGGCAGCGGACACGAGCCTGCCCACGCTGGCTACGTCGGGCGCGGCATGTTGACGGCCGCCGTGGCGGGAGACGTTTTTACCTCACCGAGCGTCGATGCCGTGCTGGCGGCGATCCTTGCCTGCGCCGGTCCACGTGGGGCCCTGCTGGTGGTAAAGAACTATACCGGGGATCGTCTCAACTTCCGCCTTGCCGCTGAACTGGCAAGGGTCCGGGGGATTCCAGTGGAGGTGGTGATGGTCGCCGATGACGTGGCGCTGCGCGATTCACTACCCCGGGAGCAGAGTCGTGGTGTGGCCGGTACGGTACTGGTGCACAAGATCGCCGGTGCCGCTGTGGCCCGTGGTCTACCCCTCGAGGAGGTCGCCGCGCTGGCTCGGGGAGCGGCCGAATCGGTGGCGACCATGGGCATTTCCTTGGGGGCCTGCACGGTGCCGGCGGTCGGCCGGCCGGGGTTCGAACTCGGTGATGACGAGATCGAGTTCGGCTTGGGCATCCATGGCGAGAAAGGGGTTCGCAAGTCGGCCATGCTGCCGGCGGATACCATCGTCGATAGCATGCTGGAATCTCTGAGCCAGGCGTTGTCGGTGAAGGGGTGTCGCCTGGGTGTGCTGGTCAATGGTCTCGGCGGCACACCGCCGATGGAGCTTGCCATCGTGGCGCGACGGGCCTTGACCAGGCTGCGTGAGCTGGGGGCCGAGCCGGTGCTGGGGTGGTGCGGCAACTTCATGACGGCGTTGGAAATGCCGGGGTGCTCGCTGTCGTTGATGGTGCTCGACGAAGCCCGCGAGGACTTGCTCACGTCGCCGACCGAGGTACGCATCTGGCCAGGCAGTGCCGAAGTGGCAGCAGAGGTGAAGAGTGTGACTGCCAGCGTGCTTGATGAGCCGCAGCCGGGCGCCGACGAGGCTGGACCACCCTGCGAGCGACTTCAGCGAGCGGTGGCGGCGGTGGCGAGCGTCATGGTGGCCAGCGAGGAACGCTTGACCGAGCTCGACAGTGCCGCCGGCGACGGCGACCTGGGGGCCAGCATGGTGCGCGCGGCCCAGGCGCTGCGCAAGCTGCCGGACAGCGCTTTTGGTTCGCCTGCCGACTGCCTGGCCAGAGCCGGGGAGGCCCTGAGGCGAGCGATTGGAGGAAGCTCAGGTCCCTTCTACGCCTTTGCCCTGCTGCGTGCGTCGCAGGCATTGCCGAGCGAAGGGGAGGTCGCGGCACAGGATTGGGCAAGAGCGCTCAAGGCCGCCGGCGACGCTATCGCCGAGATCGGAGGTGCTGCTCCTGGGGATCGCACCATGCTGGATGCTCTGATGCCGGCCAGCCAGGCCTTCGAGGCCGCGCTGGCAGAGGGATTGGACGGATCCCAGGCCTTTGCTCGGGCGGTCGAGGCGGCCTGGCGCGGCGTCGAGGCTTCGGCCCACATGCATCCACGCTTTGGTCGCGCGGCCTACCTCGGCGATCGGGTGATGGGCGTGCCCGACGGTGGCGCCGAGGCGGTGGCAAAATGGCTCGAGGCCATCGACCGCTCCTGCGGCCAGCGTTAGAGCACGATCGGTTCGACTCAGGCTGAGAAAGGCAGAAGCGTTGGCCAAGCTTAGAGCGCCACCAGCACCACCCAGGCGGTCGATAGGGTGAAGAGATAGCCCAGCAGCGCCATCAGGCCGTCTCGCGCCAGCAGGGCCAGGCCGAACATGGTCTGAGCCGCGCCGGCGAGCGTGGCACTGAATGGAATCAGCTCCATCGGTGGGGTGGCGAGCGCAATGGCCAGACAGGCCAGGCCGATGGGGTAACGGGCGATCTGACCGGTGAATACAGTCAGCCTCGGTTTCAACAACCGATCGATCCAGGCGGCCGGCTTGCGCAGCCAGCCGATGGTTCGCTCGACCTTGTCGGTCTCCACCTCACGCCGCGCCAGCCAGGCCGGCAGCCAGACACTCTTTTTTCCGGCCAACAATTGTGCTGCAGCAAGCACGACTAGCAGCGCCATCATGGTGGGCACACCGGGGATATCACCGATCAGCGGAGTGAGCGTGACCAGGCCTGCGACCAGCAGGATGGGGGCAAAGCTGCGCCGGCCGACGGCGTTGATGACCTCAGCCAGACTCAGGCAGCGCTTGTCCTGGCTGGCGGCCTGTAGTTGGTCGAGCAGTTCGGTCAAGGATTCTGGAGAGGACTCTGAAGCGGTGGAACTCGTCGGCATGGGGCCTCGGGCGTGGGTAAAGCGACGTAGTATGGGGGCTGGAAAAGCCGCCTGTCCATGCCGTGAACCCAGCGCGCTCGTCGCCTCCGGAGGCAGGCGGCGGTGTAGAGGCAGGCTTGCCAGGCCTGTCACATCGGTCGTCAACTGCGTCCGCGCTTGTCGATGCGACGGCGACAGAACGGTGTCCAGGCAAGGGGCGAGGCGGGTGCGAGTTTAATATAAGTAGTTTCTTATTTTTAGAAGTTGTCGTATGCTGAAACTGATACGAGTCCTTCCCTATATCGGGGAGGGCTTTAATGAGATGGTCAGCCTGACCTCGAAGCCCAGCAGGCTATGCTTGCTGGGCTTCTTCTTTTCAGAGGACCACGCTCATGACCGCTCCCGCCATCATCGGTATCGACCTGGGCAAACGCAGCTTCC
>NZ_PYVV01000040.1:0-1071 GCF_003056325.1 Halomonas sp. BN3-1
GCCGCCACAGCGAGACGCGCTTTCACTTCGACACCGCCGACAACCTGATCGCCGAGGTGCAGCGTCATCAGCTGCCCAACGGCGGTGACTACTCCAGCGTCACCCGCCACACCCACGACGCCCTGGGTAACCGCGAGACCACCACCCTGCCCGACGGCCAGACCCTGGCCTGGCTGCGCTATGGCTCCGGCCATGTCCACGCCATGACCCTGGACCAGCGCGAGCTGATGGCCTTCGAGCGCGACGACCTGCACCGCGAGGTGCGCCGCCACCAGGGCAGCCGCGAGGTCGAGTCACGCTTCGACCCGCTGGGACGCCTGATCGAGCAGCACATCCGCACCCTCGAAGCATCCGTCGAGGACCGCCCCCGACACCCCACCGTCAGACGCCAGTGGCACTACAGCGCCAACGGTCTGCTCAGCCAGGTGGACGACAACCTGCGTGGCACCACCCGCTACGGCTACGACCCCTTGGGCCGGCTGCGCCAGGCAAGCGCGCCAGGGCTCGAGGAAGTGTTCGCCTTCGACCCGGCCGGCAATCTGGTCGATCCCGTGCCGCCAGAACGAACCAGCGAAAACGGCAGCAGCACCCCGCCCTCCGACGCCACCCGCTGGCGACGCGAGCGCCCCCGCGATCACCTCGACAACGGATCCGAGGAGCGCATTCGCCTCGATTACCCAGGCGCACCGGCCAGCCTGTCGCCGGCCATGGGCAACCTGCTCAAGCGCTACGCCGGCACCCACTACCACTACGACGCCAGCGGCAACCTGACCCGGCGCATCGCCCCCAGCGGCGAGACCTGGCACTACCAGTACGACCCCGAACACCGGCTGATCGAGGCCTGCCACTACCCCCATGCACCCGCCGCGGGCGATGACACCCTGCCGCGCATGCGCGCCCGCTACGCCTACGACGGCCTCGGCCGACGAGTGTGGAAAGAGGTGAACCGCCAGGGCCAGCCCAGTGAGCTGACGGTGTTCAACTGGGACGGTGACCTGCTGCAAAGCGAAGAGCGTTTTGTCGGAGGCCTGCCGCCGCTGTTTCGCCCCGAACGCCTGGAACTGGCCCGCG
>NZ_PYVV01000041.1:0-817 GCF_003056325.1 Halomonas sp. BN3-1
CCACTCGAGCTCCACCGCCAGGCCACTGCGATGGGTGTAGCGGGTGACCAGATGGTGCTGGTACTGGTACTCGCGGGTGTAGCCGCGCATATCACGACTTTCGATCAGATCACCGTCGGCGCTGTGCTGGTAGCGGACCAGCACCTCGGGTTCGTGCGCCTCGGCGGCTTCGTCGTTGTGTTTGGTGACGTCCTTGCCGATGTCCTTGCCGACGCCCGCCCCGGGATAGTGGCGCACCACCTTGGCCAGCAGTCCCGCGCTGCTGTAGTGAAAGCGCAGCAGCAGGGCGGCGCCGTCGGTCAGCCGGTCCAGTCGGCCCTGGCGATAGCTCAGGTGCAGGGCGCGGCCGTCGCGCTCGCGCTGCTCGACCAGGCGGAAGTGGACGCGCTCGCCCCGCCCGGACTTGCCGATGCGGCGGTAGAGCTCCTGACTGCCGTCGAGATAGTGAAGCCGGTAGTGCTCGCTGTCGGGGTGTTCCAGGGTCACGCTTTCACGCGGCAGGAAGCGGCTGCCGCCCACCTCGAGGGGGTCGATGGGCAGGGCGCGGTTCAGGCTGTCGATAAAGGTCAACTGCTCGCCCTGGGCCTCGAAGCGGGTATGGAACGGGCTGCTCCAGCGGGCGCCAAGCTCGCTGTCATCGAGTTCGTCGATGCTGGAGCGGTAGTAGCGGGTCCATTCGACGTCGATCAACCCCGGTACGCTGAAGTCGGTGTGCCACAGGTTCTCGTCACCCATCACATAGTCCACAGGGTTGGGACTGGTGGGGGTGGGGCGATGCAGCGAGCACACGCAGCCGGCCGGAGTGGCGCTTGGCTCG
>NZ_PYVV01000042.1:0-817 GCF_003056325.1 Halomonas sp. BN3-1
CCACTCGAGCTCCACCGCCAGGCCACTGCGGTGGGTGTAGCGGGTGACCAGATGGTGCTGGTACTGGTACTCGCGGGTGTAGCCGCGCATATCACGACTTTCGATCAGATCACCGTCGGCGCTGTGCAGGTAGCGGACCAGCACCTCGGGCTCGTGCGCCTCGGCGGGGGCCTCTCTGTGCCTGGCGACGCCCTTGCCGATGTCCTTGCCGACGTCTGCACCGGGATAGTGGCGCACCACCTTGGCCAGCAGCCCCGCGCTGCTGTAGTGAAAGCGCAGCAGCAGGGCGGCGCCGTCGGTCAGCCGGTCCAGTCGGCCCTGGTGATAGCTCAGGTGCAGGGCGCGGCCATCGCGCTCGCGCTGCTCGACCAGGCGGAAGTGGACGCGCTCGCCCCGCCCGGACTTGCCGATGCGGCGGTAGAGCTCCTGACTGCCGTCGAGGTAGTGAAGCCGGTAGTGCTCGCTGTCGGGGTGTTCCAGGGTCACGCTTTCACGCGGCAGGAAGCGGCTGCCGCCGACCTCGAGGGGGGCGATAGGCAGGGCGCGGTTCAGGCTGTCGATAAAGGTCAACTGCTCGCCCAGGGCCTCGAAGCGGGTATGGAACGGGCTGCTCCAGCGGGCGCCCAGCTCGCTGTCATCGAGTTCGTCGATGCTGGAGCGGTAGTAGCGGGTCCATTCGACGTCGATCAGCCCCGGTACGCTGAAGTCGGTGTGCCACAGGTTCTCGTCACCCATCACATAGTCCACAGGGTTGGGACTGGTGGGGGTGGGGCGATGCAGCGAGCACACGCAGCCGGCCGGAGTGACGCTTGGCTCG
>NZ_PYVV01000043.1:0-752 GCF_003056325.1 Halomonas sp. BN3-1
TCTGGCTCTGGGCGGTGCTGGTGATCGACGCCATCGGTCTGGTGCCCGCCTTTGGCAACGCCTCCCGACCTGCACGTGCGGGGATCCGCGAAGGCATACAGGCGTTTGCCCGCGGTGAAGGCGTCGACATCGTCGCTCAGATTCTGGTCAACCAGGCCGGCGGTGCGGCGATGGATTTTCTGGCAGAACTCGAATCCAAGCTCGAGGAACAGAAACCGAAGCTGTTGCGCGAAATTGACACCATCGTCGGCAAACTCGCCGAGTTCATCAACAACCCGGTCGATGCCGCCACACAGCTCAAACTGATCGACGAGAACCCCGAGTGGTGGAACCTTCTCGAGAAAGGCAAGCGTGTCGTATTCATTGCCTTTGACCGCCTGCTCGAGGCCTTTGGTGGCGACCGTCAGCGCCTCATCGCCTTTCTCGGCCAGCTCGGCGGGATGGCCAGGTCCATGGTCAACGCCGGGTTCGAGCGCCTGTTGCCGATGATACGCGACCTGGCCCAGGCGACTCGCCGCCGGTCGTCGCAACGTGGGGACGTCAATCACCAGGGCACCGCCGTCACCGGGCAACGTACGGTCCACTACCTGTCGGCAGACAATCGCCAGACCACCCGCCACGAAGCCGAGCCAAGCGCCACTCCGGCCGGCTGCGTGTGCTCGCTGCATCGCCCCACCCCCACCAGTCCCAACCCTGTGGACTATGTGATGGGTGACGAGAACCTGTGGCACACCGACTTCAGCGTACCGGGG
>NZ_PYVV01000044.1:0-723 GCF_003056325.1 Halomonas sp. BN3-1
ATCCTTGGGCACGCCGAGGCCTTTACGATAGATGCCGGCAAGCTGTGAGGCTGATTCGGCGTCGCCCTGTTCGGCTGCACGGGTGAACCATATTCTCGCCTGCTGGATATCTTGCTCCACCAGTCCGTGAGGACGGGAACTTCGGTAGGCAAAGCCCAGTCTTTTCTGGGAGAGGATATAGCCTTTCTCCGCGCTTGCCCGGAGGTAGGCCAGCGCTAGGGGTTTATTGATTCGGGTGCCGATGCCCCAGTTATAAGCAGTGAATAGCGAGTACCCTGCGTCGACTACCCCCATCTTCCACGACTCCTTCACGAGTGGTAGCCCTTGGGACCTATCGACGTACTCTTCATACCCTGTTATCAACTCCGCATAGATCAGGCCGAGAAGGAACTTGGCTGTTGTGTCACCATTCTGGTTGCCACGAAGCAACTGTTCGACCGATGTGTTGTCGTAGAAGTCGGCGAGCGCGTAGCGGTCCGGGTTGTTAGCAATAAAATATGGCGTCCCCTCCATTTCCGTAAAAGTTGTTTCTCGAGAATTCATAAAGTTGAAAGTGGAAGATTCGTCGCAAGCTGTTAAGCACGGTGCTGCACATATAAGAAATAGGATGATCGAGATTTTCTTGACGTAGTGGGGCATGGCTATATCCTCACTTTGAATGCATCTGTTTTCATATCGATTGGCCTTTTTTGGTTGATAGAGCCAACATGAAGCGTCAGAGAT
>NZ_PYVV01000045.1:0-697 GCF_003056325.1 Halomonas sp. BN3-1
TAAGAAATAGGATGATCGAGATTTTCTTGACGTAGTGGGGCATGGCTATATCCTCACTTTGAATGCATCTGTTTTCATATCGATTGGCCTTTTTTGGTTGATAGAGCCAACATGAAGCGTCAGAGATTTAGGTGGTATATTGCTATGCATGTACTTTTCGATAGAAATGCAGTGATAGCTATTATTTTTTAAAACTTCTATGTTAAGAGACTCCTCATTGGACAGGTTTCCTCCGTCGCGCTCCTCAAGGATTGTAGATTCCACTGTCTTGATGTAATTTCCTTTGAATAGAACCGCGTGGTCGTCGTTTTTTGCTTCACCGATCTCGAGTTTCAACCCCAGCTCCATCCCCTCAAGGTCGGGCACCGTGACCAAAATATCGATCTTTATATCGTTGGTGGCGATTGTAGAGATATCTTCCCAACATCCATCTAGTGGGATAGGACCTCTGCTTTCAAACGCTTCATCGTATTTCTCCCAGGTCATCTCCACCGTGACACCCTTGAACAGCAGTTCCAGGCCGTTTTTTTCCTCTTCCAAGGCTTCATAGGGAGGTCACTGTCTCTGGTGATTGCCATAGCGACAGCGGTTGACCCAGTCTTCGACGCCGGCCACAAGACGAGAGAGCTTAAGATGTCTATAGGTGATGGGAAGAAATAGCTATAGATCCGAAGGCTAGCCTTTTTGCTCGAATTCA
>NZ_PYVV01000046.1:0-682 GCF_003056325.1 Halomonas sp. BN3-1
ACCGTATGCGCTTCATCGCTTGACCATATAACCCCAAAAGGTCTGTCAATCGATGATGTCACGACAATTGCCGGATACGCTTGAAACGTATCTTACTTTGTCAGCATGATATACATTGTTAAAGAGCGTTAGAGCAAAAGCTCTAAGCGAGAGACTTGATATCGTCTGATGGCGAACAAGCCTCTTGCTTAGAACTTGACGACTGTTTTACTCGAGATCGAGAAATGGTGGAGCCAAGCGGGATCGAACCGCTGACCTCCTGCGTGCAAGGCAGGCGCTCTCCCAGCTGAGCTATGGCCCCATATCCTGTCGGGTATGCTTGACCAGAACCAGCTATCAAACGATGGGCCTGGGCAAATCCGATGCTACCCGGCGAGCTCACCGATCTTCACCACACCAAAGGCGTGCACTCGCTGAACTTATGAAGATGGTGGGTCTGGGCAGACTTGAACTGCCGACCTCACCCTTATCAGGGGTGCGCTCTAACCAACTGAGCTACAGACCCATTGCCGAGCAATATTGGGCATAAATCCCAAACAGTCGTTACTCTTGCTTGATCAGGTAATTCATTGTGAGCACTTACCGACAGTCAGATGACGTGTCGTTTAAGGAGGTGATCCAGCCGCAGGTTCCCCTACGGCTACCTTGTTACGACTTCACCCCAGTCATGAACCACACCGTG
>NZ_PYVV01000047.1:0-681 GCF_003056325.1 Halomonas sp. BN3-1
AGAGCCGCAGCAGGCGGTCGTAGTGGTAGGCGAAACGCTGGCCCATGGGGTCGCGGCGCTCGATCGGCTGGCCCTTGCCATTGTAGCGATAGCGGGTGCGCTGCCCGGTGGGGTCGAGATACTGGGTCAGCCGGCCATCGCCGTCGTGGGAGAAGTGCTCGATGGCGCCGTCGGGGTGCTCGACGCTCAGCAGCAGGCCGGTGGCGTCGCGGGTGTAATGGGTGCGATGCCCGGCGGCGTCACGGCGCTCGATCAGCCAGCCGCGATGGTCGTAGCGAAACTGGGTGGTCTTGCGTGAACAGTCGCTGGCACTGGTCAGCCGACCCTGGTCGTTCCAGCGGTACTGGTAGGTGTTGCCGGCGGCGTCGGTCATCGCCGTGGGCAGGCCGCGCGCGTTGTGACGGAAGGTGGTGACACGCCCGCTCGGGGCGATTTCCTGCAGCGGCAGGCCGCGTTCATCGAAGCGCAGCGAGCGTTCGCGCCCGTCAGGTTCGGTGACGTTTATCGGCAGGCCTTGGGCGTCGTAGTCGATGCGGGTGCTCAGGCCCTGGGGGTCGACCGTCTCGATCAGCCGACCCTGGTCGTCATAGCGATAGTGGGTGGTGCGTCCTTCGCCGTCGATATGGCGGATCAGCCGGCCGTGCTCGTCCCAGCGCCAGTGCTCGCTGCCCAGCGCCGGGT
>NZ_PYVV01000048.1:0-681 GCF_003056325.1 Halomonas sp. BN3-1
ACAGCCGCAGCAGGCGGTCGTAGTGGTAGGCGAAACGCTGGCCCATGGGGTCGCGGCGCTCGATCGGCTGGCCCTTGCCATTGTAGCGATAGCGGGTGCGCTGCCCGGTGGGGTCGAGATACTGGGTAAGCCGGCCTTCGCCGTCGTGGGAGAAGTGCTCGATGGCGCCGTCGGGGTGCTCGACGCTCAGCAGCAGGCCGGTGGCGTCACGGGTGTAATGGGTGCGATGCCCGGCGGCGTCACGGCGCTCGATCAGCCAGCCGCGGTGGTCGTAGCGAAACTGGGTGGTCTTGCGTGAACAGTCGCTGGCACTGGTCAGCCGACCCTGGTCGTTCCAGCGATACTGGTAGGTGTTGCCGGCGGCGTCGGTCATCGCCGTGGGCAGGCCGCGCGCGTTGTGACGGAAGGTGGTGACACGCCCGCTCGGGGCGATCTCTTGCAGCGGCAGGCCGCGTTCATCGAAGCGCAGCGAGCGTTCGCGTCCGTCAGGCTCGGTGACGCGCACCGGCAGGCCCTTGTCGTCGTAGTCGATGCGGGTGCTCAGGCCCTGGGGATCGACCGTCTCGATCAGCCGACCCTGGTCGTCATAGCGATAGTGGGTGGTGCGTCCTTCGCCGTCGATATGGCGGATCAGCCGGCCGTGCTCGTCCCAGCGCCAGTGCTCGCTGCCCAGCGCCGGGT
>NZ_PYVV01000049.1:0-677 GCF_003056325.1 Halomonas sp. BN3-1
CCATAGCGAGTGGGAACCACCTGATCCCTTGCCGAACTCAGAAGTGAAACCGCTCAGCGCCGATGGTAGTGTGGGGTCTCCCCATGCGAGAGTAGGTCATCGTCAGGCATTTATTCAGAAGAAGCCCAATTCCGAGAGGAGTTGGGCTTTTTCGCATGCATGGGGAAGACCCCTCTCTTTATATGTGGGGCCGCGCCGATAACCCCCTCGGTGCGGTCCGGCCTGGCTCTTCTCAAGGGCGGGCTCGCGTCGTTCGTCACCCCTTGCAGCTACGCTGCAGCCCTTGTGAAGAGTGCTGGGGTGACTCACCCCCATGCGACTACCCTGTCGGGAACAGGGGAGAACCGCCGCAGGCGGGCCTTGAGGAACGAAGGGCGAGTCTCAGGGATGAGACGAGTAGAAACATTGTTACCTTGGTGGCGTCATCCGGCAGTCTTCAGGGGCGGAGCGGCGGTCTGGGCGGGCGCTGTAGATCAGAAGGTCGGCCCGTCCGTCAGGCATTTATTCAGAAGTAGGCCCGATTATCGAGAGATAGTCGGGCCTTCTTTTTGGTTCATCGCAGATTAGCGTGAAACGGGCAAGGCGCGTGAGGACAGGCAGGATAGAGAAACGGCGGTAAATCCGAGTAAGCTGATATTCGCCAAAACGTCAGCCTACGGACACCGCCGTTGCCATGG